>DAOUAJ010000033.1:0-11421 GCA_034433615.1 Anaerolineae bacterium
TCGTGTCGCCCCGGCACCCCCGCCGCGTGAAAATGGCCGATGCTGGCGATATGCTGCGTGATGGTCGCGATCAGGTTGCCCTCCATGATCTGCATGTGGTAGATGTCATACAGCAGCTTCACCCGCGGCGACCCCACCCGCCGCACGATCTCCAGGCCGATGCGCGACGTGTCGTTGAAGTAGCCGGCATGGTCCACCTTGCTGTTCAGCAGCTCGAGGTTCAGGTTGACGCCGGCGTCTTCGGCCATCGGCGCCACCGCGCGCAGGCCGGCGACGATCGCCTCGATCTGTTGTTCTTCCGGCACCCCGGCGAGGGTGTTCCCGGAGAAGCAGATCAGCCCTGGACAGCCGAGCGCCTGCGCGGCCCGGATCGTCTGCGCCAGCTCATCGGCGATGCGCCTGTGATTCTCAGCCTTATTCAACCCATCCGGCAGCGAGGCATGCCCCACGAACTGGGCCAGGGTCAGCCCCAGCTTCTCGTTGAGCTTCCGGACCTCCTCGACCCGATGGAGGTCCAGCCCCCACGTCTCCCAGGCGTCGAAGCCCAGCTCCTTGATCTTGGGCAGGCATTCCTCCAATGGGATGCGTGGGAACAAGGCGGGCACACATACTGAAAACCGTGGCATAAGATTCGCTCCTTCTCCCTTGTGGCCCGAATGGGCTATGTGAAAAACGTGAGCTACCGGCTCAGCCGGACAGGTAATCCCGTTCTCATACTGTTCGAGGCCTCCACAGACAGCCGCAGCGTCTCCACGCCGTCGGCATAACTCGATAGAACCCGGTCCTGCCGACCCTCGGCTACGGCCTGGATGAAGGCCCGGTCCTCGATCTCGAAGATGTTCGGCTCCCCCTCGATGTGCTCGACCTTGCCCTCGCTCTTCTTGCCGGTGTAGATGTCCACACTCATGTTCCAGCCGCTGAAATGGGCGACGAATTTGTTGGTGTACACCGAGAGGTGGACCCCGCCGCCGTCGGTGGTGAGGGCACAGCAGCTCATGATGTTGCCGATGGCGCCGTTCTTGAACCACAGATTGACGCTGGAGGCGTCCTCGATGGTGTACCCTTCCGCTTTCACAGCCCCTTTGGAGAAGCTAGCATAGAGAGTGTCCACTTCCCCGAAGAGGTAGCGGGCCACGTCGAAGGTGTGAGTGGTCTGCTCCAGATGCTGGCCGCCACTCTTCTCCTTGTTGATCCACCAGGGCACGAAGTATGCGCCCCCGAACCAGCCACCGGTCAGCAGAGTGGGTTGCTCTACTTCGGCCAGCAGCTCCTTGACCCGCTGGACACTGCGGCGATAGCGGGTCATGTAGGCCGCGCAACTGATGAGCCCCTTGCGGGCGATGGCGTCCCGGATCGCTTCCGCCTCAGTCAGATGCAAGTGGACAGGCTTCTCCACGAAGAGGGCGCAGCCAGCCTCGATCACGTCCCACTCCGGGCCGTGGGCGTAGGGAGGCAACATGATGTACACCGCGTCCAGCTTCTCCTGCGCGAGCATCTCTTTGTGGTTCAGGTAACAGGGCACATCGGTGAGCCCTGCCTCAGCCAGCGCTTCCTGGGCCTTGCCGGGCACCACATCGCACACGGCCGCCACCCGCGCGCCCTCGATGGCCTTAAGCGCTTTCAAGTGGGCCCGCCCGATGACACCGGTGCCGATCATACCTACGTTGACGGTCATAGAGTGATCTCCTGGATGGAATGTGATGATGTTGCCTGAAATGTCACGGCTGGGTAGTGGTCAAAGGTTCAGGGGCTATAAAGATGACACTGGACGGTGTGCCCCGGCCCCACTTCGACGACCTCCGGCTCGACTTGATCGCACGTACCGGCCATAAAATCGGGACACCGGGGGTGGAAAGAGCACCCCGTGGGGAGCACATAGGGGTCCGGCAGCATCCCCTTGATCGTCTCCAGCCGTCTGGTGACCTTGCGGCCGATCTTGGGGATGGATTGCAGCAGCGCCTGCCGAAGGGCAGACTTCGCCATGGTAGCCGCAACTTCAGGCATGGCTCTCTCGATGGCCTCCATGATCTTGTAGTACCCCGTACAACGGCACAGATTGCCCGTCAACGCCTGCTGGATGTCAGCGATGGTGGGCTGCGGGCGTTCTTCCAGCAGCCGGGCGGCGGACATGATCAACCCAGGGGTGCAATAGCCGCACTGGACGGCGCCGGCTTCGATGAAGGCACGCTGGACGGGATGAAGTGAGGCGTGAGGCGTATTGCGTGTTACGTATTGCGTGTTGACTGCTGGCCGCTGACCGCTGAGCGCTTCCCAGCGCTGGGCCAGGCCCTCGATGGTGATGATTTCAGCACCGTGGGCGCGGGGGGCCGGCACCAGGCAGCTCATCACTGCCGCGCCGTCCAGAAACACAGTGCAAGCGCCACACTCCCCTTCGGCGCACCCCTCCTTGGTGCCGGTGAGCCCCAGGTCCTCACGCAACATGCGCAGTAGCGTCTTGCCGTTAGCGCCGTGTACGATCACGTGCCGTCCGTTGACCGTCGTCTTGATCGGTTGATCAACAGCCACATCATGCCAGACGGGGCCGTCTTGCCATTCTGGGACCGACACATCGCCACCGAGCATCACAGGCGACTGGGGCCAGTCACGTCGTTCGTCACCGACACGCAGTTGGCGCAGGGCGCGGCGCACCAGCACTCGCACCATCTCTCGCCGGTATGCAGCCGAGCCACGGATGTCGTCAATCGGGCGGGCATCCGCCGCAGCGGCTTCGGCAGCAGACTCGATCACCGCGTCAGTGAGGAGCGCGCCGGCCAGCACCCCCTCGGCCTGGAATGAGCGGATGATCGTCGGCGCGACGGCCCCCAGGGCCACGCGAGCAGTCCGGACGCGCGGTATCCCGTCCACCGCATCATCTCCCATCTCCAGCACTACCGCCACATTGACGACGCTGATGGCCTGGGCGCGCCGCAAACCCAGCTTGATGAAGGTGCCGCGCTGGTTGTCCCTGAGCGCGGGGAACGTGATAGCGGTGACCATCTCGTCCGGGGCCAGCGCGGTGCGCCGCACGCCCTGGAAGAACTCAGGGAACGAGAGCTCACGTCGGCCGTGCACCGATTCCAGGGTGACGCGGGCGTCCAGTGCCCACAGCGGCGTGATCGTGTCGTTGGCGGGCGAGGCAGTGACGAGATTGCCGGCGATGGTGCCGCGGTTGCGGATCTGAGGCGCGCCGACCTCCCAGCAGGCGCGGGCCAGGGGAAAGGCGCGCTCGAGAATGAGTGACGAGGCGATCGCCTGATTGTGGGTGACACGTGGCCCCAGCCGGATCAGCCCATCGTTTTGCGTGATCCGGTTGAGCCCGGCCAGCCGGCTGGCGTCCACCAGGGTGGATGCGCGGCGGAGGCCTCGCTCCAACTCGATGATGAGGTCGGTGCCGCCGGCCACGATGCGCGCCTCCGGGCCGTGATCGGCCAGCAGACGCAGGGCTTCGGATGTGGAAGAAGGGGTGTGGTAGCTGTGCCATAGGGTCATAGGCTCACCATGAAAAGCGGTCAGCCATCAGCAGTTAGCTGTCAGCTTTCAGTCAGAGTGGCTGATGGCTAATGGCTGATCGCTAATCGCTGATGGCTGATCGCTGACTGCCATTTTTAGGACAGCCATATGCAATCCTTCTTTGCCGTTGGTAAGCATACATCTCGGAGCAGACATCTTAATAATACCATCGTAGCATAGGCTGAGTTTCTTGACAAGTAGGAAGAGGGAGTGACGTCGAGGCCTTTGATGGTCTCGCTTGACGATCCCCCTCAATGCAGGCATAATCCCGCCATCCTTTTCTCCCCTGGAGGTTTAGATGCCCACACAGGTTCTACACATGCACCCCGCTGACAATGTGGCGCTGGCCGCGGTTAATTTGCCAGCCGGCACCACAGTCTCTATAGACGGGCGGACCGTCATCCTGCGCCAGAGCATTCCCTTTGGCCACAAATTCGCCTGCCACCCCATCCGCCGGGGCGAGACGGTGCTCAAGTACGGCCAGGTGATCGGCCGGGCCACTGCCGATATAGCCGTAGGCGAACACGCTCACGTTCACAATATCGAAAGCACGCGCGGCCGCGGTGACCTGGGAGGTACTGCCGGTGCAAGTGCAACGAGCGGCCTCGACACCACTTTGCCCCAATCCATGACCGTGACTAAGCCACCTGTCACTACCTTCATGGGCTATCGGCGACGGGACGGGCGCGTGGGCGTGCGTAACCACGTCCTGGTCCTGCCCACCGTCCACTGTTCCAACACAGTGGTCGAGCGTATCGGCCAGGCGGTGCTCGGCGTGGTTGCTGTGCCGCACGTGTACGGCTGCTCCCAATTGGGCGATGACCTGGCCCAGTCACGGCGCGTCCTGGAAGAGTTCGCCAGCCATCCCAACGTCGGCGCGGTGCTCCTCATCGGCCTGGGGTGCGAGACCATGCCGACCATCGAAATAGCTGAGAAGCTGGCGGCGGAAGGGGTGCGGGTCGAACGCCTGACCATCCAGGAGGAAGGAGGTAGCCGCGCCACCTTTGATCGCGGCGTGGGGATCGCCCACGAGTTGCTGCAAGAGGTGTCGAAGGCCAGACGCGAGCCGGTCCCCCTGTCTGAGTTAATCGTCGCCACGGAGTGCGGTGGCTCAGATGCCTGGTCAGGCGTGACAGCTAACCCGGCCGTGGGTGTGGCCAGCGACCTGGTCGTAGCGGCGGGCGGGACGGTGATACTATCGGAGGTGACGGAGTTCATCGGCGCCGAACACTTGCTGGCGGCCCGCGCCGTCTCGCCGGAGGTCGGGCGTCAGATCGCGGCCGCGGTGGCGCGGCGCGAGGCAGAGGCCATGCGCATGGGCGTGGACATGCGCGGCGGCAACCCCGCGCCGGGGAATATCGCCGGTGGATTGAGCACCATCGAAGAAAAATCGTTGGGCGCGATCTCCAAAGGGGGCACGACCCCTATCCAGGAGTTCGTGCGCTATGCCTATCGCCCCAGCCGGCGTGGGCTGGTCGTCATGGACACGGCCGGGAACGACCTGGAGTCGGTCACCGGCATGGTAGCCGGTGGCGCACAGGTGGTCGTCTTCACCACCGGGCGCGGCTCACCCGTCGGCTGCCCCATCGCTCCCGTTATCAAGGTCGCCTCTAACACGCCGATGCATGAACGGCTGAAAGGCGACATGGACATCAACGCCGGCGCTGTGCTGGAGGGCGAAGCGCTGGCCGAGGTGGGGCTGCACATCTTCCGGAAGATTGTGGATGTGGCCAACGGCCAGGAGACGGCAGCAGAGGTATGGGGCCATCACGAATTCGCCATCGAGGTCATCGGCCCACGGATGTAGTCATTCACTTTCTCAATAATCTCTGCGACCAGATCAAAGCGGTTAAACTGGGGGATGAGGTACACACCTTGCGCCCAGAGCCTGACCTGTTCAATCAATTCTACCGCAATGCGTACGCCCTCCTCGGCAGCATGTTCGCCGGCCTTTTCCAGACGGCGTATAATCTCAACCGGTATCGAAATCCCCGGCACCTCGTGATTTAAAAAGTTCGCATGCTTTAAACTGACCAATGGCAGGATACCGACCAGAACAGGCTTCTCCAGTTTGCCGTATTTTTCAGCGAAGGTGTCCAGAAATTTGCGGCCATCTTCGGCCTGGTATATCGGCTGAGTCAAGAAGAAATCCGCGCCGGCGTGCAGTTTCCTTTGCAAGTTTTTCATCTCTTGCTCTGGCTGCGGCGCGCATAGATTCAATGCCGCACCCACGAAAAAGGTGGTCGGTTGTCCGATACTTGCGCCTGAGTGATCTACACCAGCATTGAAACCCTGTTTGATGAGCTTAATCAGCCCTGAGGGAACGAGATCGTAATTATCCATGGCTTCCGGATAATCGCCAATGGCCGTAGGATCACCCATCACCACAAACACATTTCGGATCCCCAGCGCGTGCGCGGCGAGCAGGTCGCCTTGCACCCGAAGCAGATTCCGCCCGCGAGTCGGGAAATGAAGCGTCGTCTCCACGCCAACGCGGCGCTGGATGATATCGCACACCGCCCAGGCTGACATTCTCATGCGTGCCATGGGGCTATCAGCGATGTTGATGACGTCCGCGCCGGCATCTGCTACCAGCGAGGCGCCAGCAATCAATTTGTGAGTGGAGAGTCCGCGCGGAGGATCCATCTCGACCGAAATGCAAAATTTTCCTGCCGCCAGTTTCTGGGCAAACCGCGTAGGTTGCTCTTGTGCAGCCTCAATAATCTCTTCCGCAGGCAGCACAGTAATGTGGGATGGATTAATGGCGGGCGAGGTGTCAAGCGCCTTCCGCATGGCTGCAATATGTTGAGGTGTTGTGCCACAGCAACCGCCCACGACATGGGCACCGGCCTCGCGGAACAACAGGGCGTAATCGCCAAAATAATCAGGGTCTGCAGGATACATGATGCGTCCGCCGACCTGTTCCGGCCAACCAGCGTTAGGCTTGACCCAGAATTTGCCTTCAGGCACGGCATGGACCATTTGCCGTAGCAAGCGCAAGAGTTGTGCCGGGCCGCCAGAGCAGTTTACACCGATGATATCCGCCCCGCTCTCTTTCAGCGCGCGTGCCACCTTCATGGGATCGTCGCCCAAAATCGTACGGTCATCGCGCGTGAAAGTCATCGAAGCAACGAGTGGCAAGGAGCAAACCTGTCTGGCGGCCTTGATCGCCTCCTGAATCTCACCCAGGTCGCTGACGGTCTCGATGACGATCAAATCCGCGCCAGCCTTGCATAAGGCTTCTATCTGTTCGGCAAACGCGGCGCGGGCCTGTTCAGGTTGCACGCGTCCGAATGGTGCAATGTGCACACCCAGCGGCCCCACGTCACCTGCCACCAACACCTCTTTGAAGGACTTGGCCACCACGCGCTTCGTCAATTCCACGCCACGTTTATTGATCTCGGAAACCTTTTCGGCCAGACCGTGCTTACCCAGTTTGAAACGATTGGCGCCGAAAGTGTTGGTCAAAATGATTTGAGCACCCGCCTCAATGTATTCGCGATGGATTTCAGCGATGACCGCCGGGTTGGTCAGGTTGAGTTCGTCGAAGCACTGTTCGAAACTCACGCCGCGACTGTGGAGCATGGTGCCCATCGCTCCATCGGCAAGTAACGTCGTTCGAGCGATTTCTTCCAGTAAGTTCATGGCAACCTCCACATAAAAGCCAGGAGGGCGAACCTCCCGGTGAGCCGGGGTGGGCTCGGCAGGAGCCTCGCCCTCCGAGATTCGGCTACCTCATCAACTGTTCGACACGCGATTCTCCAACACTGTAATACTTTGCGTCCTTGTGATGCACAATAATCGCCGCAGTGGATTGTTCGGGAATTAACTGATACGCGGGCGATAACTTCATGCCCAGTTCTTTTTCCACGGCGGGAAGCAGATCAAAGACTTTACGGTGATCTTCGAGCTCAGGGATGGCGGGATAACCCCACGAGTAGCGTTTGCCTTGATCTTCGGGAATGCCCAATTCACGACGAATGTGACGATGCAAATACTCTGCCGTTGCCTCAGCAGTCTGGACGGCCAGTCCGTGCACGAAGTAAGCCTCGGAGTAATCACCTTTAGCCTGCAATGCGTCGAAGCGCTCGGTGGCCCCCTGACCAACGGTCACCACTTGAAATGCGACCACATCCATCCTCCCTGAATCCATCGAAACGAAATAATCGGCCAGGCAGAGGTGGTCACCATGAGGCTGGCGCGGGAAGGTGAAGCGCATCAGCTCTTCAGGCGAAGCGGTGGTGATCGTATCTGGATGGTAGATGACGAGATCGTTCCCATCCGACTGGCATGGGAATAGACCATACACACCCTGGGGCTGGAGCCACTTCTCGCGCAGAGCCTCTTTCGTCATCTTTTCCAGGCGGACCTCGAACTCGGCTCTGAGTTTTTCCCATTCCTCGCCACGGGCATTCTTAGCACCCCAGGACAGGCGATAGAGTTCGTTGAGACTGAGATGCTTAAATACCAGTTCCAGTGGCATGTCTTTAACGACCCGCTGAGCCCATTTGAGAGGATGATTGATTGGGGCGGGCCGCACGTTGGAGCGGACCACCGTCTTTCGATGTGCAGGCATCTGGGAGGCGCGACCCACTTCTATTTCCGCTTCCCGGCGGACGCGAGCCAGCAATGCTTCACGTTTTTCAGGAATGATGAGCTGGTCCATGGTCTCAAGACCCTCAAACGCGTCTTTGCAGTAGAAGACGCCAGCCTCATACGATGCGCCGTCCTCGGTAAACAGGATGCGTCGCCCAAAGCGGCGATTAATGGCTGCGCCGCCTACAAGCACGGGGAATTTCAGGCTGCGGTGGTGCAGTTCGTTGACGATGAGCGGCATCTGCCTGGAGGTGGACACGAGTAACGCGGACAGGCCGATCGCAGTGGCGTTGACTTCCACGGCTTTGGAAATAATCGTCTCAGCAGGGACCTGCTTGCCGAGGTCAATGACCTCGTAGCCGTTGTTAGAGAGGATCGTCTTGACCAGGTTCTTGCCGATGTCATGCACATCACCGTAGACGGTAGCAAGCACAACCCGCCCCTTGCTCACGCCCTCCTTCTTTTCGAGATAGTTTTCAAGATGCGTGACGGCTTTCTTCATCACTTCAGCAGATTGCAGCACGAAGGGCAAAATCAACTCGCCCGCGCCGAATTTGTCGCCGACTTCTTTCATGGCAGGGAGGAGCACAGTATTGAGGATGTAGACGGCGGCCCCATGGGACGTGTGACGTGTGGCATGTGGCGAGGTAGGGGCTAGGCGGTGGATGATGGCATCAATGTCTTGTTCGACACCCTCCTTGTGCCGATGGACGATCTTCCAGTGCAGACGCTGTTCGGGGGTCATGCCTTCAGTGGGGTCAGCCTTGTCAGGGCGCCTCTGGGACTCGCTCTCACCTCTCGTTTCGTAGTAGGCAACGTATCGTTGCAATGCGTCGGGGCGACGGTTGAAGATGAGGTCCTCAGCAAGCTCCTTTTCCTCTTGCGGGATGTCGGCATACGCGGTGACGTGGGCGGGGTTGATGATGGCCATATCCAGCCCAGCCTGCACGCAATGGTAGAGCATGACCGAGTTCAGCACGGGACGGGCACGTGGGGCGAGGCCGAAAGAGAGATTACTCACGCCAAGGGAAGCCATCACGCCGGGCAGATTTTGTTTGACGAGGCGGATGCCCTCGATGGTTTCGAAGGCAGAGTTGACAAATTCGGGATCACCTGTGGCAAGGGTGAAGGTCAGCGCATCGAAGACGAGATCCTCGGGCCTGAGCCCATGTTCGTTGATGGCGATGTCGTAGATTCTTTTCGCAACTTCGAGTTTGCGCTCGCGGGTTTTCGCCATGCCCTGCTCGTCAATGGTCAGAGCGATGACGGCGGCGTTGTGTTCTTTGGCAAGTCTGAAGACTTTATCGGCCTTGGCGCGGCCTGCTTCGAGGTGAGTGGAATTGATCAGGCAGCGCCCCGGCGCGGTCTTGAGGGCAACTTCGAGCACCTCGAGTTCGGTGGTATCAATCACGAGCGGGACGTCCACGCCCATTGCGAGTTTCTTGACGACCTTGCGCATGAGTTCAGCTTCGTCGGGGCGTTCGGTAACAGCGCAGGAAATGTCGAGAGCATGCGCGCCACTCGCAACTTGTTCGCGCGCCAGTTTCAGAATGCCGTCATAGTCCTCTTCCAGCAGCATCTTCTTAAACCTGCGCGAGCCCTGGGCATTGCATCTCTCGCCAATGAGGGTTGGCGGAGGATCCTGTCGCATGGGAATGGCCGACATCGCAGAAGCCAGCTTGGGGTCGGCATGGGACGGGCGGGGCGGGTGCGGATGATCGCCCAATTTTTCCACGAGCAGCTTCAGGTGCGCGGGGGTCGTACCACAACATCCGCCTACAACTGAGATGTTGTGCTTGACCACAAATTCGTAGAGGGCATTGGCGAATGGTTCGGGTTCGAGCGGATAGACAGCCTGACCGTCCACGTTGAGTGGCAATCCTGCGTTGGGGATGCACGAGACGGGAAGGGTAGAATTTTCGCCGAGGAAGCGGATGGGCTCGCGCATGTGCTCAGGGCCTGTGGAACAGTTGAGACCAATGACATCAATGCTCATCCCCTCGAGGATGGCGAGCGCGGCGTTGACGTCAGTACCAAGGAGCATACGACCTGTCGTATCGAGCGTGACCTGAGCCTGAATCGGCAAATAGACGCCTGTCTCTTCGAAAGCCTTGTGACAGCCCATAATAGCAGCTTTGACCTCGAGGATGTCCTGCGAGGTTTCAATGAGGAGCAGGTCCACACCGCCCTGGATGAGGCCAACGGCCTGCTCGCGGAAGACATCCACGAGCTCGTCGAAGGTGATATTCGAGAGTTCGGGGTCGTCGGCGGAGGGGAGTTTACCCGTGGGGCCGATGGAGCCTGCGACAAAGCGCCGTTGCGCGGTGTGTGTTGCGTATTCGTCTGCGAGGCGACGAGCGAGGCGCGCGGCTGTTTCGTTGATTTCGATGACGCGGTCTTGCAGACCGTATTCCTTCATGGTGATTCGGTTGGAACGGAAGGTGTTTGTTTCGATCACGTCCACGCCGACTTCAAGGAAGGAGCGATGGACAGCCTCCACGGCCTGCGGATAGGAGATAACGAGGTAGTCATTACACCCGTTATATTGCTCGCCGCCGAAATGCTCCACGGTGAGATTCATTTTTTGCAGAGTGGTGCCCATCGCGCCGTCGAAGACGAGGACTTTCTTTTCGAGGGCATCGAGATAGCCGCGGTTGGTGTATCTGCGATTCATAGTGCTCCTATTTAGATTGACCTTGCCATGTACAGCTCACCCAGCTCAAACCCCAGCCGGCGGTAGTAGCCGCGCGTCCCCACCGCGGCGATGACGGCCAGGCGAGAATAGCCCGCCAGTCGCGCCTGCTCCTCTGCTTCTTCGATCAGCCGCGTGCCCAGGCCCCGATGCTGCGCTTCTCCCATGCTGTCATCGCCGATGCGCAGAGCCGGGCCGTAGACGTGTACCTCGCGGATCACGGCCGCGCCGCGCAACTCCTCCGGCTGCTCCGCCGACGCCAGGCCCGGCCGCGGCAGCGAGAGGCGCAGGAAGCCGGCCAGATGGTCGTCCTCGCTGACGAAGCTGATGAACCGTTCTTCCGTGATGTCCGTTTCGTAGGGGATGGTCTCCAGGTGCAGGCTGGCCTCTATCACCGGGCGGCCGCGCACCTCGCGGCAGCGGATGCACTGGCAGCGCAGGCCGCGCTCCCGCATCCTGGCCTGGACCACCTCGCGCAGGTTTGACGTGCGGGTGCCAGCCACGATGTCATGAGCAGGGATGTCGCGCACCACGCGGTTCAGCCGGCAGTAGCGCGGCACCATCGCCTTGCACACAACCAGGAGTTCCGTCAGCTCCTCCTCCTCGTACGGGCGATAGGCCCC
>DAOUAJ010000034.1:0-4327 GCA_034433615.1 Anaerolineae bacterium
TGGGTTCGTCAGTCCGCCCCGCGCTCCGCGCAATGATATCGGAGGGGCTGGTAGAGGATCGGGCGAGGATCGAATGAGCGACAAAATATTAGTCGTCGAGGACGAGCCGGCCCTGGTCGAATCCCTGGCATACAATCTGACCCGCCAGGGTTACCGGGTCTTCACGGCGACCGATGGGCTGGCGGCATTGGATATCGCCCGGCGAGAGCGCCCGGACCTGATCGTGTTGGACCTTATGCTCCCCGGCCTGGACGGGTTCGAGGTCTGCCGTATCCTGCGGCAGGAGATGAGTGCTCCCATTTTGATGCTCACCGCTCGCACGGAGGAGGTGGATAAGGTGGTCGGGCTGGAGGTGGGCGCCGACGATTACCTGACCAAGCCCTTCAGCATGCGAGAGTTGCTCGCCCGGGTCAAGGCCCTCCTGCGGCGGGTGCGCCTGGTCCGGGAGGAGATCACTGCCGAGAGAGGCACGGAAACTACTGAGAAGTTGACCGTGGGCGATCTGATGGTAAACCTGCTCCGGCGAGAGGCGTACTGGGAGGGGAAGCCCTTGCGCCTCAAGCCCAAAGAGTATGACCTGCTGGTCTTTCTGGCCCGCCACCCGGGCATCGTCCTCTCCCGTGACCTGATCCTGGAGCGAGTATGGGGATGGGATTACGACGGCGAGAGCCGCACGGTAGACGTTCACATACGCTGGCTGCGGGAGAAGATCGAGCCCGACCCGGCTCACCCCACCCACATCGTCACCGTCCGCGGGATCGGGTACCGGTTTGAAGGATAAGCCGTGTTCCGCCACATCCGCTGGCGCATCGCCACCCTTTACGTCGTCCTCATCCTGTTCCTTATGGGAGGCCTCGTCATTTACCTCTCCTACTTCCTGCGCGAGGCACACCTGGCCAACTTACAAGCCCAGTTGTTGGCAGAAGCCCGGCTGATCGCGGATGGCGCTGGAGCCTTGCTGACCTCCGGGGAAAACGCCGAGGTTCTGGATGCACAGGTCCGACATTGGGCCGAGTTGCTGAACGTGCGGGTGACCATCATCGGAGCAGATGGCGTCGTGCTGGGCGAATCCCACGCTGATCGGACCCGCATGGACAATCACCGCAATCGTCCAGAGGTGCAGCAGGCGCTGGCTGCTGGGGAGGGGCTCAGCATCCGCTTCAGCAGCACCATCGGGACAGAAATCGTCTACGCCGCGGTTCCCATCAAGCGGGATGGAGAGGTGATCGGCATCGCTCGCATCGCCCTGTCTTTAAGCCAACTTGAGCGCGATGTGGGTCGCCTGCACCGAACCGTCCTGGCAGTGATGCTGCTCGCGGCTTCATTGGCGGTGATTCTGGCGATGTTCATCGCCGAACGCACGGTCCGGCCGATGCGCCAGTTAACCAAGGTCGCCAAACGCCTGGCCGAGGGTGATCTGGAGGCCCGTTACTTGCACACCTCGCCCGACGAAGTAGGCCAGCTCGCCCGCGCCTTCAACCAGATGGCCGATCAACTTCGGGAGAAGATAAGCACGCTGGCTAGAGAGCGCAGCCGGCTGGCCGCCGTACTGGACCACATGGCTGACGGCGTCCTCATCACCGATCGAGATGGGCAAGTGCAACTGATCAACCCCGCCGCTACTCATCTCCTCAACACCAGCGCAGGGGCGGCCCAGGGCCGCCCCTGCGCCCAGGTGCTGCGCCATCACCAGCTCATCGAGCTGTGGCAGAATTGCTCCCGACAAGGGCAAGAGCAGACCGAGGTGGTAGAGATGGGCCGCCTGGGGCTCTTCCTGCGGGTCATCACAACCCCTCTGTCCGCAAGATCCCCCGAAGGGGGACAAGAAGCTGGCCAGCACGGCTGCCTGATCATCCTCCAGGACCTGACCCAGATGCGACGGCTGGAGACGGTGCGTCGGGACTTCATCAGCAACATCTCCCATGAGTTGCGGACTCCTCTCGCCTCTTTGAAGGCGCTGGTGGATACGCTGCGCGACAGCGCGTTGGACGATCCCCCGGCCGCCCAACGTTTCCTGAACCGCATCGAGACCGAGGTAGACGCGCTGACGCAGATGGTGCAGGAGTTGCTGGAGCTATCGCGCATCGAGTCGGGCCAGGTGCCGCTGCGCCTGGTTGTAACCCCCGTGGCCGACGTCGTGCTGCCGTCGGTGGAGCGACTGCATCCCCAGGCCGAACGGGCAAACCTGAAGATCACGATCAACCTGCCCGCTGATCTCCCCCCTGTTCTTGCCGATGCCGAACGGGTGCAGCAGGTCGTCACCAACCTGGTCCACAATGCCATCAAGTTCACCCCGGCGGGTGGGCAAATCACCATCACGGCGGAACCGACCGGCGATGAGGTGACTATCTCGGTGCGGGACACGGGGATCGGCATCCCTGCTGACGACCTGCCCCGCATCTTCGAGCGCTTTTACAAGGCAGACCGGGCCCGTTCCAGCGGGGGCACTGGCCTGGGCCTGGCCATCGCCAAACACCTCGTCCAGGCACATGGTGGGCGTATCTGGGCGGAAAGTGTCGAAGGGCGAGGCAGCACTTTTTACTTCACACTGCCGATGAGTTCCCCCTGAGCCTGTCTTATGGGCCAGACGGGATTCCCAGGGGTTCCTCTGAGTTCCTGGAAGGAGCTCGGTAAGCGATAATGGTCACTTCGACTGTGAGAAGGACTCCGGCCAGGTAACCTGTCCGTCGGTGACCTGGATCACCTGCAACTGCTTGGCCAGCGCCTGGGCTTCCGGGATGATCACCTTGCCAGCCACAGCCGGAAAGGTCCGCTTCACCGCTTTCTCCAATTGCCCTGCCCGGCGCACTGCCCGCTCCACATCTGAAATCCCCACGCCCCAGGAGACTTCCACTACCAGATAGGCTTCCTCCTGGTCCGGCAATCGCCCACGTACCACCAGGTCCGTTTGCAAGATGTCCTGACGCTCCTCCCAGGTCAGTTCACCCCGCTCGATGGCTTCCTCCAAGAGCTGGGCCAGTTCGTGGGGAGAGAGGGCTCGAACCCTACGGAAGGTTGGGCTTCCGAAGTATGCAAGGGCATGGTCCCGGTAGCGGCGCTCTAAGGCCTCCTCTTTCAGACCCCCAACCTCATCGGTCAGGCGCTCCATACGCCAGGCCAGGAGTTCCACTGTCTTGGTCAGAGAGCGGATCTCCTCTTGCGTTTGCTTTTGAGCTTCGGTCAGCTCACGAATCTGTGTTTCGGTGCGCTGCTGGGCCTCGATCAGGCCCTGTACAATGCTTTCCAGCCGCAGCAACCGTTCTTCCATGCGCTGCTGGGCCTCGGCCAGTGCCTGGACACGTTGTTCGGTGCGCTGCTGCGCCTCGATCAGGCCCTGCACAATACTTTCCAGCCGCAGCAACCGCTCTTCCGTACGCTGCTGGGCCTCGGCCAGTGCCTGGACACGTTGTTCGGTGCGCTGCTGGGCCTCAGTCAGTTCTCGGACGAGGTCTGGCAGAGTCAGGAGTTCCTCAGTCAGCACCAAACGGCGGAGGTCCTTCCGCCATTCGGGATGCTGCTCCAGAATGCGAATAAGATCCTGAAATTCTCCTACCGTAAAGGACATAGGGATCACCTTTCTCGGACCAGCTATCACTGTAGCACAGCTTTCCACCCTTGTCAAAGTGGGAGCTGACCCACCTGGCTGAAGGCATAGCGCGAGGAACTCCTTAACGAGACGTTTACAAGCCCTTAGCCCAACGTTAACCTGTTCTTGAAGTGCCGTTAAATGACGCACGCTATGTTTCCCCTCGGAAGGGTATGAGCAGAACCGATCTCAGGCGCGCTGCCCCTGCATCGGAGGCAGTGAACTTCTATCTCTGGCGCAAACTGGGCATTGACATCTCGCATCACCGATCCAAACTGGCGGACGAGTTCCGCGACGCCTCGTTCGACCTGGTGGTCACCGTGTGCAACGACGCGGCCGAGCAGTGCCCGGTCTGGCTCGGCTCAGGCCGGCGGATGCACATCGGCTTCCCCGATCCCGCCCGCGCCACCGGCACGCCAGAAGAGCGGTTGGCCGTGTTCCGGCAAGTGCGAGATGCCATTCGCCAAAAGGTGCTCAACTACCTCTCAAACTGGATTGCTGCCTGAAGCCGATACGTCGCCGGGTTTCTGAGTCAATCTCCACAAACCACAAGCCCCCCTGATTTGACGCCACAGGCATATCTGATAGAATCAACCTGCGCCATCAGGGCAATTTCGCACAGTGTAGGGGACGCCCAATTTCCAATGACGGAACACAACATAGCCGAGGTCAGCGCCCATGCCATTAAGCAGGTCCAGCGTCAAAGGCCGACCCAATCGGGTCACTGTATTATCATTCCAG
>DAOUAJ010000035.1:0-13941 GCA_034433615.1 Anaerolineae bacterium
GGAACGCCCCTCCAGACCTCCCCTGATCCTGTGGAGGCATTAGCACGGCTATCAGCTCGAAAAACCTACCCCTATGAGACGCCGCTCCCTTCCCCTGTCGCCTTTTTGGCGGTGGGGGAAGCCTGTCTTGGCTGTTAGGCCAGGGGGCTGGAGATGGGGGCCTCAACCCGCTGACAGCGAAAAACTTACCTTGAAAGGAGGTCCGGAGGAGGCCTTCGTCCCCTCCGGGAAAGCTCTTTCAAGCCTTTTTACCTGCCAGATGGGGCTTGAGGATACCCCCAGAGGCCCCAATGGAGCAGGTAAAAGGCCTAAAAGGACTATTTTGTAGAGGGGCATGCCCCTCCGCACCCCCCTCCGGAGCACCTGTCCGCCTTTGAACCCACCGGGAAGGGAGATTTAATGTTGGCTTTGATACACTATACGCTATCCAGGCGTAGGATAGCATAAGGCCGCAAGTGGACCTGCACCGCCCCGTCGTGACCTGGCAGGATCTCACCCGCACGGGCGCGGAAGGCCTCAGGCGACCGCGCTGCTTCCTCCACGTTGGTCTCGTCCAGCGAGCGCGCCCGGACACGCTCGCCTAAACCTTTCACTGCCACGGCTTGCGGTTCGGCGGTGAAATTCGCGAGGATCACCCGTGTCTTGTCCCCCTTTCGTATCACCAACCCGTCCACCCGCAGGGCATCACTCGAAAGGCTTGGGATCACCTCTCCGCCTTGAAACTCCCCGACGTTGGCGAGCACATGGTAAAGGGGAAAGACCGTCCCCGGCAGCGAGTGGAACTTGTTGGGCAGGGGCGAGCCGCTCTCCGTCTCCATCACGCCGCGCCAGCCGGTGGTCTCATAGTACGTGATGCTGGCCACGCCGCTTTCGGCCAGGTACTTGATGCTGCCCAGTGTCCATCCGGCGCCGAACAGCGACATCTGGCGCACATCCACCTGTCGGGGCAGCTCGCCGGGCGGCGGCGGGATCTCCGGGCCGGTGGCATCGGGGTTGAAGCGCGGCTTCAGGGTCACCGGCGTGATGCAGATCGGCCGGTCGCCGCAGAACTGACGGGCACTCTCGACGGTCGCCGCTTGCGCTTCCAGGTTCTCCACCAGGGAGGCGTTATCGAAGGCGTGGACCTGCGGGTTGATGGAGTAACAAACCACGTCGAGGGCCTGGTCCGGCGGGCGGCCGCGGTTCAGCTCGGTGAAGTAGGCGTTGGTGCCGGCCCCGATCGGGACAGTGGCCTCGTAACGAGGCAGGAGCTTGCGGGCCAGGATCACCCATCGCTCGGAGGTGGATTTCTCCCAGTGGTGAAAGATCAGCCATCGCCCCACCGGTGGGCGGACGCGTGCCAGGAGGTCGAGCAGGGCTTTCAGCTCCTGCTCTGCATCGTCCGAGATGAAGAGGGCCACTTCCAGCGATGCGCCCAGCGCCTGTGCCTCGGCGGTGGCCCGGCGCAGCGTGACCTCGTACCCGGGCCGGGCAAGGTCCAGGTCCACGCGCAGGTGGGACAGGCGCAACACCTTCAGCCGCTCGATCTCCCGTGGGCTCAACGGCTGGCCGTGGCTCGCCACGCCCAGGCCGAGCTGAGGCAAGGGGATGGGAGATGAGGGACGAAGGATGAGGGACAAAGGCTGGTCCCCCACCGTCCGGCCCTCATCCCTTGCCCTTTCAGCGCTCGCGATGGAGCCCTGCAGGGAGAGGGTCACCGTCTGCGCGATGCGGGTGCCGGCCTGGACCTCCACCGGATAGGGCAGCCGCAGTGGCGTGCCATAGGTCTTGTACGAGGCGTCGGTCCAGTTGCGCTGATCTTCCATCTCGAAGACGTCGCCGGCGAAGCGCACCTCCGCCCAGATGCCTGGCATCACCTCGTGTGAGATCGCCCGGATGTCGAAGAAGGGCTGGTGGGGCGCGATGTACTTCGGGAAGGCCCCCTCTTCGATGGTTCCATCCACATGTTCGATCCTGCAGGGTGCTCCGGCGCACTCGCGGATCGGGTGGAGCACGCAAAAGCCGATGCGGTTGCGCCAGAAGGTCGAGCGGGCCACGCCGTCCATGGCGAAGGTGATGGTCCCGTCCGCGCGGCCGGTGATCGTCCCTTTCCAGAAGAAGTCGATATCCCCCTGCCGGTGCTCGACATCGTAGGCGATGCGAAACGAGTTCTCGGCGATGTCCATCTGCACGTTGGAGAGGCGCGGCGGCACGGTGCCCCAGTTGCGATCGCGGACGGCGACGTACACTCGACGGAGCACCTCCCGGTCGCCCAGCCGGATGTACCGTAGATCTCCCTCTTCATAGACCAGAGAGAGCGGTCCCGCGCGCAGCGGCTTTTGCTCTGGCAGCGGGTCCTCCTTCCCGTAATACCATACGTTCCTTGGCAGCATCGCGGTTGCCTTTCTCAAAATCGGATCACCTGGCCGGTGCGAGCCGATTCGTAAGCTGCGAAGACCAATCGCAGCGTCTTCAGGTTGTCTTCGGCGGTAGTTTCCGCCGGCCCCTCGCCTCGCAGTGCCTGCAGCAAATTCGCATGACATGGGACGATGCTGGCGTGGACCACAGCGTAAGCCGGATCGGCCCAGGGATAGCGGGGGGGAGGATACCGTTTCGCAAGCGTGCCATCCTTCGTGGTCACGCGGATCCAGTAATCCGGGGCCACTTCGATCGAGCCTCGATCGCCCTCGATGAAGAAGAGGGTCTGCGGGAAGCATTCTCGCTCTACATAGTTTTCGGCGTAAGCCATCGCAACGATGACGGTGGTCCTGCCGCCCATTCGCATCATCACCGTGGCCACATCTTCCCCCTTGATGTCCGGATGGATGCGGTCTATTTGACCATACAGGCTTTCGGCCTCTCCAAACAGGAATCGGGCGACGTCCAGGATGTGACTGCCCAAATCGGTGAGGATGAACTCCTCCAGGTCTTTCAGGAACGGCTGGTTGACGAAGACGGGGAACCCGGAGATCATGTCCATACGGGCGCGGAAGGGGGTTCCGATGTGGCCTTCGTCCAGCAAACGCTTGAGTTGGCGGATGGGCGTCTGCCAGCGCCAGTTCTCATGGATGAAAAAGGGCACGCCGGCCTCCCGGCAGGCTGCCACCATGCGTTCCGCCTCGGCCAGGGACGAAGCCATGGGCTTCTGGCAGATCACAGGGATTTTGTGTTCGGCGGCCATGAGCACGAACCGGCTGTGCGTGTATACGTCGGTGATGATGTCCACAAAGTCCACCTGCTCGTGGGCGAAGAGCGCTTCGGGATCGTCGTACACGGCCGGGATGCCGAGCTCCTGCGCCAGCGCCTCCGCTTTGGAACGGGTGCGGTTGTAGATGGCCACGCACTCGACGCCGTCCAGCTCTTTCCAGGCGGCTAACTGAAAGCGCGCCCAAAAGCCAGCGCCCAACGCTGCGAACCGTAACGTCTCACCTGCCATAGATCTACCTTCTGGTTCTATCACCGCACAAGGATGCCCGGCACAGCGACATGCCTGCCCTCATATTCGATGTCCAGCATCGGCCATGTTGGATCCACTGACTTAAGGCTGGCTTCTTGCTCGTCCACCAGCATTAGTTCTTCACTTTTAACACCGGCCACGGTGAAATACCAGGCAAAGGCCATGTTTGCCGTCACTGTTGCCTCGGGGTCAAGACAGCGTTCCGGCATGCTGCCGACATAGCCTACTGGCCCGCCATGGAAGTGGACGGTCTTCTCCTCCGGATAGCCCAACGCATCGAAGAGATGTAGATAGATTTCACGCAGCCTCGCCAGCTTTACCCCAGGGCGAATGGTCACCAGCATGGCGGCTTGCATGGTTGTGACAGCCTGAAAGCGGCGGCGGATATCCTCGGGCGGCTCACCGAAGTAAACCAGGCGACTGTTCGGCACGTGCAGCCCCCACTTGGCGGCACAGGGGGCAAGCAGCACTGCCTTTTCAATCGGCTTGTCGGTTGGAACAGGGTGGCGGTAGCGTCGGATGCGCTCATCTGTGCCCACAAACATGTAGCGCCCCTCGAACCCTCGTTCAACATACAGTTTCCACGCGTGCGCCACGATTTGGCGTTCTGTCATACCGGGCCTGACCCAATGAGCTAATTCCCGTAAGAGGTCGCCGCTCTCTTGCGCGGCTATAGCGTACCGCGCCATTTCCTCGGGTGTATACGGCTCGTGCAACGTTATAATGAGCCGCTGGATGTCAGTAACGCCTAAAAGAGCGCTGTCGGCCGCAACACGCCCTTGGGCCAGCTCCAGCGAGACTTCCGCCGGTGTCTTGCCGAAAGAGGGCAGGGGAACCGGCTGATATTCGAGCCCCTCTAGCTCCTCTTCAGCCGTGCGAAGGAGGTCAATGCTATACCCTACTGCATACTTGCGCTGCGGGGTTAGGACCAGGAAGACGGGGCTGATCGGCTCGCCATAACACACCACCGCGCGGCCGCCGCAGGTCAACCAGGCGAAGTTGTCGCGGCGCGTGACGATCAGTGAATCGTAACCCAGCCGGGTTAGCGCTTCCCAGATACGTTGTTCCTTGACTTGCGCCTCTGAAGGAATAGCCATGAGCCGTTTCCTCTTCACAATCTCAGCTTAACGGGCAGGTGTAGTTGCCGTTACCGTCGGAGCCGTGTAGCGCACTTTCTGTGCCTCGATTAACATCGCGGTCAGGATGATGAGGCCGCGGATCGCCTGGATCCAATACACCGAAACATTCATCAAGTTCAGACCGGCACTGATCGTCGCCAGCAACAACACCCCTCCCAGTGCGCCGATCATGGACCCCTGGCCACCCTTTAAGCTGATCCCCCCGATCACGGCCGCAGCGAATACCTCGAAGATCATCCCCTTACCCATGGAGCTCATGGCATTCGTCAAACGGGCAGAAAGCATCCAGCCGGCGAACGCCGCTAGTAGGCCGCTGATCATGTAAGCCTGGATGATTCGGATTTCTGGACGAACCCCGGAAGCTAGTGCCGCGCTTCGGTTCGCGCCGATCGCGTAGAGCTCCCGCCCGAATGGCGTATATGCCACGACGATATGGGCGACGGCGAAGAAGAGAACTAAGATAAGGACCGGGATGGGGATTGGCCCCACCTTGCCCAGGCCCAGCCAGTTATAGGCTTCGGACACGCTATAGGCCGTCTGGCCGTTGTTCACCAACAACGTCAACCCGCGGATGGTAATCAACATGGCCAGCGTGACTACGAAGTTGTTCATCTTCGTCTTGGTAATCAACACGCCATTGGTGAATCCAATCGCCAGGCCGATCAAATGGATCACCAGGATAGAAAGGGCCGGCGGCCACATCCAACCACTGCCGTAAAGGGGAGGGCCGGCCGTGGTGATGAACCAGATACCTAACAAACCACACAGCCCTAGAGTGGACTCAGCTGAGAGATCAAAATTGCCAGTGAGCAGTGTGAAGCTCTGGCCAATCACCAGGATTCCTAGCACCGATGCGTTAAACAGGATATTCATAAAGTTGGCAGTGGTCAGGAAGCTCTTTGTCGTCAGTGTGAAGAAGAGAACAATGGCCACCAGCAAGAGCCAAATTAGGTTGTTCAGTAGAAACGGGAAAACTCGCTGAAATCTCATAGACATACGTGGTCTCTCCTCACGCGCGAACTTGGCCTTTCTCTACACGAGCTTGCTCCCCTGGCGGCTGTGCACTCACAGTCACCCGGATAGAGATAGCTGCTGGGCCTCTATAACGCGCTTTCTGCGCGTCGATGAGCATCGCTAACAAAATCACGATCCCACGCACCATATCAATGGCGAAGCCGGACACCCGCATCAGGTTAAGACCAGCATTGATAGAGGAGAGCAGGAGAACCCCGCCCAGCGCGCCGATCATCGTGCCGCGGCCGCCAAATAGACTGATGCCGCCGATCACTGCAGCCGCCTGGATCTCGAAGATCATCCCCTCGCCGATTCGCGTTGCCCCCACTCCCAGCCGACCTACTTCCATCCAGGCCGCGAAGGCGGCTAGTGCGCCGCTGATCAGGTAAACCTGTCGGATGCGGTGATCCGGATCAATGCCGGAGGCCAGAGCCGCGTCTCGATTACCGCCGATAGCATACAAGTCACGGCCAAAACGGGTGTAAGACGTCACGAGATGAGCGACCCCAAACGCAAGCAGCACTACGATCACACTTACCGGTACGGGTCCGAGCGATGCCTGGCCTAATGCCAGGAATGACTTGGGCAAATTAGTGACTGTCTTCCCTTGGGTCGTCAGGAACGCCAGGCCGCGCACGATAATCAACATGGAAAGGGTGACGATGAAATTGTTCATCCTCAAGCGTGTGATCAAAAAGCCATTGACCCAGCCGATCACTAGCCCCAGCCCTAGCATGATGACGATGGTAGGAACAGGGGGAAGCATCAGGCCACTGCCATTTGATGGCTCACCAGCCGCTGCCATCAAGAATGCCCCCATCACGGCGATCAAACCCAGGCTGGATTCAGCGCTCAAGTCAAAGTTGCCGGTGAGCAACGTAAAGCTCTGACCGATTACCATAATCCCCAGCACCGCTGAATGAACTAGGATGTTAGTGATGTTATCTGCTGTCAAGAAACGATCAGTTAGTAATGAAAAGGCGATAATCGTTGCCAGCAACAAGAGCCAAATTAGATTGTCCAACAAAGTCGGGAACCCACGCGAGATCTCTCTTAAGGAGGCGGAGATTGGGTGTTTCATGATCAGACCGCTCCTTCCACCGCGCTCAGAATACCCTGGACCGTAGTCCCAGGAGCGCCGACTGGGAACTCGGCGACGATCTTGCCGAGGAACATGACTAGGATTCGGTCACAGATGTCAAGCAATTCTCGAATCTCTTCAGAGATCACGATCACGGCCACCCCCTCTTGAGCGAGCTGGTCAATAATCTTCAGGATCTCAACCTTTGCCTGTACGTCTATCCCTTGCGTTGGCTCATCAAGGAGCAACACTTTCGGGTTCACACTGGCCAGCTTGGCAAAGACCACTTTTTGCTGGTTGCCGCCGCTCAGGTACTGAACGGCTTGCTCCATTGAGGGGGTCTTGATATTCAGCTTCTGGATCAGTTGTCCGACCAGAGTGGCCTCACTACGCCTGGCTATCAACCCTAAATTGGTGATGAGCTGTCTCAGGATGGGCAGTGTCACATTCTCGCGAATCGGACGTAAGCCCAGGATGCCAAGCCCATGACGATCTCGCGGCAAATAGGCCAGGCCACGATCCAAGGCCTCACGCGGCGAGCGAGCCCGATAGGGTTGGCCTGCGAGCCAGACCTCACCATCCCCCAAGGGTTCTAAGCCGAAGAGCCCGCGCGCCAATGAGTCCTTACCGCATCCCTCGAGCCCCGTCAGACCAATAATCTCTCCTTTGCGGATGGCCAAGTTCACACGCTCATAGGCTCCGGCTCTGCTCAGATTGCGAATCTCCAGGACTATCTTATCGCTGGTCGTGCGGGCCGCATGCCGAAAGCGTTCCACTTCTGTCCCGCTGATCAGCCGGATCAGCTCGGGTTGTGTCAGCTCTTTGACTCGAAAGTCGCCGATGTTCCGGCCATCGCGTAAGATGGTAACGCTGTCGCAGAGTTCGAAAATCTCTTCCAGATAGTGCGAGATATAGACAAATGTGACGCCGCGCTCCCGTTGCTGACGCACGAAGCTGAACAGCAGCTCTACTTCATGCTTGGGCAAGGGTGCCGTAGCCTCATCAAGGATAATAATCTGGGCGTCCGCGAACAGCGCCTTAGCGATCTCAATGATCTGGCGCTCGGCGACCGACAGGCCCTCGACCTTACGCCTGACATCAATCTCCAGGCCTAGTCGCCGCAGACGTTTCTCTGCATCCCGATTCACTGTGTGCCAATCCACCAGGCCGACCCGATTCAATGGCAAGTTGCCGCAGAAGACGTTCTCCGCAATACTCAGTGACGGCACAAGCTGGGTCTGTTGGTGGACACAAGCGATCCCCAACTGCTTCGATAAGGTAGTCGTCATCCGAGTAAATGTCTTGCCCCGGATGATGATTTCGCCAGCATCGAAAGGATAAACCCCTGTCAAGACGTTGATCAGGGTAGATTTCCCAGCACCGTTTTTCCCAACCAGCCCCCGTAGCTCCCCAGGGCGCAATCGAAAGCTCACATTGTCTAGGGCCCGCACGCCCGGGAAATCCTTGACGATATTCTTCATCTCGACGATGAAAGAATTGGAAGCGCCTTCCATCTCCTCTATCATGGGCACCTTTCCTTGTTAGGAACAAAGGTGACCGGCACCAGTCACAGTGCCGGTCACCTGAGGGCCCCCCAGTTTCACTTTGGCCAGGGTTCCCGCTCTGGCATCTTGTAATTCTTGTCCATGTTCGTCCAGATCACTGGGTTTGTGATGTTGTCTTTGGTAACCTTCGTGGTAGCCAGGAACAGCTCCATAGTGCCATCTGGATTGACCTTGATATGGGCCGGAGACCAAGTGGCTCCCTCCTGCACCACCTCACCCTCCTGGATCGGTTGGCCGTTTAACTCCTGCTCGATCCAGTTGACCACGATGCCGAAGTCACTTACTGGCTGAGAGCCGGCCCCATCAGCGATACCATCCAGGATCGCCTCCAGCATCCATGGGCCGCCGTCCACGCCTACCAGGATGATGTGGCCTTCTTCACCGCGTTTGTGTAAGCGGCCAAGCTGTTCCATGGCTGCCTTCGTTCCAGGTCCGTAAACATTGTCTGAATGGATGTAGATGCCATCCAGATCAGGATTAGCTGTCAAGACATCAATGGCGATCTGCTGGCCTTTAGCAGCATCCCAATCGGCCACCTTTTGGATCACTTGGATATCCGGGTACTTGTCTACAATGTCATGAAATCCATCGCGGCGAAGCTGGCCGACGTTCTGACTCAGATTACCGGTGATCTCCAGCACCTTGCCCTTGGGCGCACCATATTTCTTGATCAGTTCGTCCACCAGCACTTCGCCTGCTTGCTGGCCTGCCATGCGATTGTCCGACAAGACGGTCATATTGATCTTGCAGCCGATGGGTGAGCGGTCAATAGTGTAAAAGGGGATACCGGCCTTCTTGGCTTTCTCGACGGCGGTGCAGATGCCAGCGCTGTCCTCAGGCACGGTGACAATGGCGTCCACGCCGAGCGAGATGAGGTAATCAATATCATTGTTCTGCTTCTGAGGGTCGGCATTGGCATTGGTGGTGATGACTGCCCATCCCTTGGCCTGCGCGTGGTCCATCAGACTTTGTTGGATGAACAGTTGGCCGCCATATAGCGCCGGCGCAGCATAGCCAATGGTGACTGGGGCCTTTTCCTCAGGGGCCTGAGGCGCAGCTTGCGGAGCGGCCGGCGGGGTCACTGGCACCATACAGGCCACAACCCCAACTGCCAGCATGGCAACCATAAACCAGCTCACAAAGCGGTTAAGCCAGTTCATTTGTACCTCCTCCTTAAGATTTTGCTTGTAGGGGACGAGAGTCCCCGGCGTGATCACAGAGAATCTCCTGCCGCAAGCGAACACTGCAACCTAGGCAGGTGAAACGCACAACGATATTGCAGAAATTCCGGGATGGACAATGGATATCTGCCGATTAGCTCACCTCCTCTCTTCCTCCGTTGTACTTACGTGAGAGATCCGCGAAAGAGCCCCAGGCAGGCTCTGCCCTCCATCAACAGGGATCACCACCCCAGTGACCCAGGCCGCATCAGGGCTGGCCAACCAGACGACCCAGGCGGCAATCTCTTCCGCCGTCCCCATACGCCCCAGCGGGATTTCGCGCCGCATCCGCTCATATGCTGCAGCGAGGTCGTCTCCCGCCCAGATGCGATGGATCGGCGTGTCAACAGGGCCTGGAGCGATCGCGTTGACCCGGATGTGCCATGGCGCCAACTCCGCTGCAAGAGATCGAGTCAGGTACTCCAGGGCGCTCTTCGACATCCCATACATGGCCTGGCCAGGTATGGCCAAAGAAGCGGAAGAGGACGAAATGTTGATAATGGCCGCAGCCGGCGACCGGCGCAGGTAGGGCAGGGCTTGCTGGATCAGAAAGAACGGAGCACGCACGTTGACAGCCATGTGTCGGTCAAAGTCCGCCAGGGAAGCCTCCATAATCGGGCAGTGCTTGATCATGGCCGCGTTGTTAATTAGGATGTCAAGGCGGTTCCAGATCTGCGCAACGGTTTCAACGATACGTCCGGGTGCTGTCGGGTCGCTCAGATCGGCAGGAATTGCTATCGCTTTGCCGCCAGCCGAGCAGATAGCGCGAACCGTTTCGTGTAACGGCTCCGGTCGTCGTCCAACCACGGCCACTGCTGTCCCTTGCGCAGCAAAGCGGCGAGCCGTCGCTGCTCCAATCCCGGAGCTCCCGCCAGTGATCAATGCTACCCGGTCTACCTGGGTCATAGCCTGATACTTTCCTCCTGAGTAGGAGAGCCATAGCAGCGGCGCTTCCACGCTTTATTGAACTGGACACAGCGGCGGTTCTCCGCGCAAGGCTCGCAGCACGTTTTCGACCGTCATCTCGCCGAGGCGTCGTCGCGCCTCCCACGTATCCCCGCCCATGTGCGGGGTCAGCACGACGTTGTCCAGCGCCAACAGTGGGCTCCCTACCGGCGGCTCCTGAACGAACACGTCCAGCCCCGCGCCGGCCAACCGCCCGCTCCGCAAGGCCTCGGCCAACGCTTCCTCGTCCACCAGATGCCCTCGTCCGGTGTTGATCAGGATCGCGCCCGGCTTCATCTTCGCCAGCTCCTCCGGGCCCAGCAGGGGCCGCCCCGCCTTCGCCAGCCCAGCATGGAGTGAGACCACGTCCGAGGCCGTCAGCAGCTCGTCCAGGGGTACGAACGTGATCCCATGCGCCGCCGCAAACGCCTCATCCGGGTACGGGTCGGTGGCGATCACCTTCATGCCGAAGGCCTGGGCCCGTAAGGCCACCTCCCTGCCGATCCGTCCCAGCCCCACGATGCCCAGCGTTTTACCGCGCAGCTCGACCCCGACAAACCCCTTCCACTGGCCAGCCTTGACGCTCAGATGAGCGGGGACGATATGCCGGGCGACCGCCAACAGGAGAGCCATGGTCAGATCGGCCACCGAGTCGTGCACCGCCCCGAAGGTGGCGCTGACGACGATGCCGCGCGCCTTCGCGGCGGCCAGGTCAATGTTGTCCAGGCCCACCCCGTGCTTGGCAATGGTCTTGAGGCGATCGGCCGAGTAAATCACCTCGGCCGTCAGCTCATCCGTGCCGGTGATGATCGCATCCACGCCGCGCAGCGCCTCGATCAGCTCGGCAGCCCGATAGGGGCGTCCCAACTGATTGGGGATCACCTCGCACCCGGCCGCCTCCAATTGGGCGATGTGCTCCGGGATCGCCTTGCCGAACGATTTCGAGCCGATCAGAATTCGCCATTGGGCCATCCAGTCTACCTCTTAGCATTAGGCATGCCAACTCGTGACCGTTCAGCCCATCCCCTCGGGGCCCCCTTAGGTTCGGGGCGATGGATGAGATTGGCCCGATGTGGCGCAGGCTTCCAGCCTGCGCAGGACGGGCTGGAAGCCCGTCCCCACACCCCGCCTGATGACAACGGCGCAGGTTTTGACACAAAGTGTCAGGTAGCTAGTAAAGAAGCTTTCTCGGAGGGGACTTCGCTCCCCCCGAACCTCCCTCACCGGGCGTAGTGAAGGAGGTATCCGTCCCTGACGGGCTATGGCAGGGTAAGGCCTACGTGATCAGGGCGCGCACCTCGGCCACCTCACGGGCCATGTCGGGCACTTTGTAGAGGCCGGCGCCCAGGGCCAGCGTGGTCGCCCCGGCCGCCACCAGATCCGCCGCGTTGTGGCGGTTCACCCCGCCGGCCACCTGCAGATCCACCGGTGCATTGGCCGCCGCCATCATCTCCCGTACAGCGCGAACGCGCGGGATCGCCAGCGGGTTGAACGTCGTGCCCACGCCGCCCGCGCTCTCGCCGGTCACCCGCGACAGCAGCAGCACAGCGTCGAGCTGAGAGACGACCGGCTGCAACACGGTCACCGGCGTGCCCAGCGTGATCGCCAGCCCGACACGGACCTTTTGCTCGCGGATCGCGGCGATCGCCTCGTAGGCCATACGCAGGCTCTCGACGTGGACCAGGATCAGATCTGCGCCGGCATCCACCAGATAGGGGACGAAGCGCAGCGGCTCCATGACCCCCAGGTGTACCTCGAAGGGCAAGTGGGTCAGCGGCCGCAAGGCGGCGATGGTGCGCGGCGAGAAGCCCACGTCGGACACAAAGTACCCGTCGAAGACGTCCAGATGAACGAAATCGAGGCCGGCGGCCTCCAGACGGGCCACCTCCTCGGCCAGCCGGCCGTGATCGCCGTTGAAAAGCGCCGCGCCCAGCCGGAGACGCGGGGAGGGAGAGAGGGGATGACAAGGTGCGGAGGAGCCTGTCTCCCCGTCCCTCTGTCTCCTTGTCTCCTTCTCCCCCTGGCTCATGAGTCCTCCGGCTCGATGGCGATGGCGCGGACCGGGCAGGCGTCCAGGCCCACCACCGGCCACGGCAACGCGATCAGAAACACGCGCTGCTTTCGCAGCTCGACCAGGTTGGTCAGGCACTCGATGACCGGGATGCCGGCGCTGGTGATCAGACGGTGGTTCGGGAAGTGGGATACACCGCGCACCTCATAGCCGGAAGCGTCCGTGCCCAGGCAGTTGATCTTGCGATCCTCCACCAGCCAGCGCACAGCCTCCTCGGTCAGGTACGGGCGATCGTGGGACTGCGGCGTCCGGTACTGGTGGTGTCGCCCGGTCATGATCAGCACACGGTCACCCACCTGGATATCGCCGGCAGCCCGAATCTCCTCCAGCGTGATCGGCTCTTTGACCTGCTTGTGCCGGAAGTCGAGGACGATCGCCGGCCCCATTAACCTCTCGATGGGGATGCTGGCCGTGTCGCCGCCGTTGGCCAGAAAGTGCAACGGAGCCTCCACATGCGTCCCCATGTGCGAGCCCATGTAGATAGCGCTCATGATGTCGCCTTCCGGCCCATGACGCTCATGCTTCCGGGTGACTTCCAGGACGTTCTGCTCCTGGCCCGGCAACAGCACGTGGGTGAGGTCTACAATGCGGCCTCGCGGAATCAGGGTTGAGACATCCATGACGGAGATTCTCCTATTCGGTTGATTGGATGAAGAACCAGGGGCGAACGGGGGCCTGCGCGCGGCCTTCGTCCCAACGTTCCACCCGCGCGCCCTCGACGCCCGCCTCGGCGACGATGGCGCGCCCGCCCGCCGCCTCGATGGCCGCCGCCACCTCAGCTTGCTTGCCCGGCTCGGCAAGGGCGATGATGATGCCCCCCATCCCCTTGCCGGAGATCTTAGCCCCCAGCGCCCCTGCTCCCAGCGCCGCCTCGATCAGCGCCTCGATCTTCGGGATAGACATCTGCAGCTTTTCCTTGATCAGGTGGTTCAGGTTCATCAAGTGCCCTAGCGTGATCAGGTCGCCCTTCTCCAGGGCCTCTTGCGCCTGCTCCACCAGCATCCCGACCTCCTGGAGCAGATGAAACCGCATCGGGTGCTCGGCCAGCCAGTTGCGGGCGACGGTGTTGCTGTCCGCGGTGGTGGCCCGCACTAACGTATCGCCGATCACCAGCGGCAGAGATCCGTTGACCGGGATTCGCCGCGGCCCTTCGGATAAGCTGTACCGCGTCACGCCGCCCAGGGCGCACGCCCCGCTGTCCAGCCCCGTGCCCACCCCGCCGTGGGCGATCACGTCGCCCTGCCAGGCGAGCCAGGCCACCTCGGTCGGCTCTGGCTCATGGCCGGCCAACCGTAACGCTGCCAGCGCCATCGAAGCAGAGGCTGCCGCCCCCGACCCCAGGCCTGAGGCCACCGGCACTTCCGATCGCCACTCGATGTCCAGCCCCGGCCCATCCACGCGGTCCATCACATGAGCCAGCACATAGCGCGCCGGCGCGAAGAAATCCCGATTGGCGATGAGGGAGATGTC
>DAOUAJ010000036.1:0-16154 GCA_034433615.1 Anaerolineae bacterium
CAGCATCGCCGTCCCATAGCCAAATCGCTGGTAGACGAAAATCTGCCGGTAGGTATGGATCATGTAGAGATAGGTTGCCCTCGGTGGGACAGAGGCCTGGCCAGCACCGATGGTGGCCAGCAAAAGAGGGACAACCAGCGCCTGAAAGGAGCCGATCAGAGCTAAAACCAACTGGAAAAAGATCACCGGCGTCATCAGCGGGATGGTCACGTGGCGGAAGACCTGCAATGTGTTGGCCCCGTCAATCCGCGCCGCCTCCTCCAATTCGCTAGGGATCCCTTGCAGGCCGGCCAGGAAAATCACCATTCCTGAGCCGAGTCCACCCCAGACCGAGATTGCGGTGAGGGACTGGAGAGCATATTCTGATAACCAGCGGGTAGCCGTGCCCGGCCGGATCAGGCTGATGATGCCATTGAGGAGTCCATAATTCGCGTCCAGAAAAATCCGCCAGACCCAGACGGTCGCCACTACCGGGATCACGCTGGGCAGATAGTACAACGTGCGAAAAATCCCCCGACCCCGAATATCCTGATTCAAAATGAGCGCCAACACGAACGAAAGAATGATCCAGGCCGGCGTGTTGAGCGCGCTCCAGCGCAGGGTACGACCAAACGAGAAGACGGCATCAGGGTCCGTGAAAACTCGGGCGTAGTTATCCGCACCAACGAACTTGATGTTGGCCAGGTTGAGCCCATCATAGTTCGTGAGAGACGTCAGAAACCCGATGACCAACGGGACGACTTGCAGAAGCACGAAACCGATCAGCCAGGGAGCGATAAACAGGTAAAACGCGATCGTTCTGCGCCAGGTTCTGGAAGATATACGTTGCCGGACACCCATCCGGCGTGGGAGTGCCTGTGCTATGGCCATACCTGATCCCGTCCTGAAAATAGCAGTCAGCGTTCAGCGGTCAGCTATCAGCAGCCAGTCACTTGTCGTCATGGGCTGATGGCTGACCGCTTTTCATGGGCCGTGGCGCCGCCCGTGGCATGGACATCCTGTCCTGAAGATCGCCCAGAAGTGCCCGGTATCTTGGGGAATGCCAGTCACTTCCGAGGGGATGCAGACCAGGCACCGATTGCAAACCGGTGCCTGGTCCACCCCAAAACCGAGCTAGCCCGGACACTAACCCATGCGCTCGATCCCCTCTTTGATCGCGGTGTTCACCTCCGCTTCCACATTCTCCAGCAACTGGTCGAAGGTGATCTGGTCTCGCAACGCCTGATCCAGGTTCTTGGCCCAGCTATCGAAGACAGTGCTGGCTCCAATGTAGGGGTTGAACTGGAGAGTGAACTCCGTGTACTTGAATTCCTCCCGCAGGACGCGCTGCACTTGCTGTTGGAATGGCGTCTGGGTGGGCATAAGGTCGTACATAGACTTGAGTGCGGGGACGCCCCAGCCACTCTTGGCGCGGTCAATGGCCGGCTCGCGGCCGTTATACCACTCAAAGACCTTCCAGGCTGCATCGGGCACTTTGGTGACGTTCGCCATCACCATGCCGGTGGCGGTCATTGTGGGATCGCGCCGCACGCCGGCCCATGTGGGCGCCGGGAGCATGACCACTTGCTCGCGAGTGACGTCGCTTTCGGCCATGGCGCTGTACCAATAGCCATACTGAAGCAGGGCCAACGTTCCCTTGGTGAAATCCTCGCCGTTCCAGCTTGGGCTGGGGTTCAACGGGTTGGCGACCAGGTTCTCTTTGGCCAGATCGAAGTAATACTTGGCCGCCTTCCTTGCCTCCTCGTTGCCTGCCAGGTTGATCTTGGTGAAGTCCTCCGCGTACAGGCTCTGGTTTAGCTCGGCCAGCATGTTCATCCAGATGCGATCCACCCACCAGTCCGCGTAGCCATAGCCCCACATCACCACTCGCTCCCCTTCGAACTTGGTGAGCTTACGGGCAAGCTGGAAGATCTCATCATAGGTCAGAGGTTTGGTATCGTCCGGCACGTCTATGGCCGCGTCCGCGAACGCCTTCTTGTACGCGTATAGGGTGAAATCGGGCGACCAGTCTTTGCACATGCCGTAAATCTTGCCCTGGCCGATGTCGAGCGGACTATTAGCTTTGTAATAGTTGTTGGCAGGGGCCAGGTCGTCGGGCTTCAGCACCTGGCTGGTCTCAAAGTAGGGAGTTAAATCCCTGAGCATGTTGCGGGCCAGGTACTGGGGGATGGCGGGGGCCTGAGTGCGCAGCAAGTCTGGCGGGTTTCCCGCGGCGTACATGGCAAAGAAGCGGGTCGGGTCCTCCTGGAGAAACTCGATGAGAACGCCAGGGTTGTCGGCCTCAAACTGATTCTCCTGGTCCTCCGTAAGCTCATGGCGCAGGTGCATGATGACGACGGTGGCTGCCTCTGGAGCTTTGGTTGGGGCCGGAGTCGCGGGGACTTCAGCCGGTTGGACCGGCGTTGCCGGTACACAGGCTGCCAGCAGACCGCTCGCAGCCAGCGCGCCTGACAGCTTCAACATCTCTCGACGGGTCAGCCGAACGGACGATCGCTCGTGTGTAGCCATAGTATCACCTCCATGACAGGACAGAAAACGAAAAACGGGACCTCCGGGTTCTCCGATCGATCAACACGGCTACCTGGGGCGATCACCTCCTTTCTCTCTCGATCTCCAACTCCCTCAGTGCCCACACGTCGCGCGGCAGACCAGCTCAGCCCGCAGCAAGATCTCTCGCGGAGGGGTCGTCGGGTCCTCGATGGTCTCGATCAGCAGTCGAGCGGCCCTGCGGCCCACCTCCTGCATCGGCTGTACCATCGTGCTTAATGGCGGCGACGCGAACTCGCTCATAGGGATGCCATCATAGCCGATGATTGCTACGTCATCGGGGATGCGCCGCCCGGCCTCCTGCAGCGCGCGCATGGCACCGATGGCCATCTGATCATTCTGGGAAAAGAGAGCGGTGAAGCTGGCCCCTCGACCCAGGATCTGCTGCATGGCAGCATATCCACTGGAGAGAGACCAATCCCCCTCTGCCACCAACTCTTCCGCGTAAGAGGACCCCATGTCCCGCAGCGCGCGAATATATCCCGTCAAACGATCATTGGCCGACTTCCACGTGAGCGGCCCCGTGATCGTGGCGATGCGCCGGTGCCCCAACTTCAGAAGATGGGACGTCGCCCGGTAACCGCCGTCCACATTGTCAATGTCTACGACCCGCATCGGCTCGCCGGGGAGATAGTAGGCCGTAGTCACCAGAGGGACTCCACTTCGCAACAAAGCGATCAGGTGGCGGTTGTCCTCTTCAGTACTGGGGCGGGCGAAGAAAAATCCGTCCACATGATACTGGGAGAGCAATCGGATATACTCAGGCTCGTCCGCCAGGTTGCGCTCCGTGCTCCCCAGCATGAAGAAATAGCCGGCGCGGCGGGCCTCTTGCTCGGCGCCGATGATGACCTGGGTGAAGAAGTAGTCGCTGAAGTCGGAGGTGATCAGCCCCAGGGTGTGAGTGCGGTTACTGGCCAGGCTGCGCGCGATGGCGTTGGGCTGATAGCCCAGTTGCTTGATAACTTCCAGCACACGGATTCTGGTCTCCGGTGCCACATTGGGGTGATCGTTAATCACCCGGGAGACGGTCTGATAGGAGACGCCGGCTTGCCGCGCAACGTCCTGCTGAGTCACACGCTTCTGCATGGCTTCCAATGGTTCTCCGATGGCTGTGAGCGCTCACAGTATAGCACAAACCAGAGGCGGCTGTCAATAGCAATCTGAACGGGGTGGAGTGACCATCCCTGGCTTGACGCCAGGATAGGGCTCACAACAGAATCTCTGAATCCACTTAAATCTGAGCCAGCGAGTCGTGAAAGGCTGACACAGGTTTGACCGATTAGAGCAATCGTGCTATCCTCTTGGGTGGAGAGGCATCTCCATGTAGAAGCAGGAACCGAACTGCACTTTAGGCCTTGCCCTGTGGATGCATAAGTTTCGGAGAACGGAAGAGCATGGCCCACGAAGACCTCTTGGAGGACTGGTGGACGGCTACGCCCGAAAGCAAGCTCGAGCTGATCAGTGGCCGTTTGATTATTGGCACCCTGGCAGGCAGCCGGCGCATCGCCTGGCGGTTGCTAGCCGATTATGGTCCGGAAATGGTGCTACCGATGGCTCCCCGTGCCCTATGGTGGGAGGCGCTGCGCTGTGCTTTCGATCCACACCCGAGGCCCCGCACCGCTGAGGAGTGGCGCCATTGGGCCGCGGACCTCTCTTACGATCCGGAGCCGCCCCCTGCCGGCCCACGCGGTTCCGGGGCTCATTACCGGGCCTATTCCCGTCTGTCCATGGGCCTGTACAGCTTCGCCTCGCACACCCGCCTGGGGGAGTTGCTGGGGCGCGATTTCGTCGTGCGTCTGGGAGAGGATGGCCTAACGCCCGATGTGGTCTTCATCGGTCGGGAGCGGCTGGTCCACCTGCACGAGTATTACCTGGACGGCCCGCCTGATTTAGTCATCGAAGTCACGTTAGAGGGCAGCGAACAGCAGGATCGGGAGGTCAAGAGGAGGCTTTATGAGCGAGCTGGTGTGCCGGAGTATTGGCTGGTGGAACCGGCTGCTCAGGAAGTGGAGTTCCTGCGCCTGGGGCCTCAGGGTCACTATCACCGCGTGAAGCCGGATGGGGAAGGGGTATACCGTTCGGTGGTGGTGGAAGGACTGGCCCTCTCCGTGCCCCACTTGTGGGCCGAGGAGGAGCCACGCCTGGTGGGCAACTGTTGGTGGCCCTTCCTGCCACCCACCAGGATAGTGGAAACGCCGCCTCCGAAACGGGAGTGCCAGCAAGATGACCTGGGGTGGGGTAGCCTTCCTTTTGACCCCCGGGTAGACCTGGGACCGGTCCCTGTTCGCTTCGCCGAGTACATCTCCTGGTGCCCGGAGGCGAAGTTCGAGATCGTTGATGGCAAGCTGTTCATTACCAGTAGAGAGGGCTCACGCCATGTGTTGGGCCTTCTGCTGATGACTTTTGGAATGGTGGAGATCGTGCGGCTGGCTCATCCCCGGGAATGGGTGGCGGCGTTAGGCTCGGGAGCAGGGGAGCAGGGGGGCTGGACGCCCCTCCAGGCCTCCCCTGGAGGTTGAGGTGAGGGTATCTTCTTGGGGGGACCAGAACGGGCATCATCAAAGCTTGATGCTCTGCTAACAGGTGGAGGCTGATGGTCAGGGAGAACCTTGTAGAAGCGTTGCCCAGGTGCAAAGGGGTCCTGCCAGAAACAACCCTGGCGGCGTTGCGGGGCACGCTGTCCCAGGTGCCAGAAGTGGCGTTCGCTTATCTGTTCGGCTCTGCCGCACGGAGGGGGGATTATCGCGACCTGGACGTTGCCGTTTACCTCATTCCCTGCCCCCCTTCCACCTATAAACGGTTTAAGCTTGCCATGCACATCGCTCGTCTGCTGGAACGCTCTCTCAGGCCCCGCTGCGAGGTAGATATTCAGGTGCTCAACGAAGCGCCTGCCCTATTCCGATACGAAGTGATGCGCAATGGACGCCTTCTACTGGAGCGCCATCCTGAGTGGCGCATCCGTTACGAAGCGCAGCTTCTGTCGGATTATCTTGACTATCGGTCCACATGGGCAGCCTTGGTTCACCAAAAGTTGGGGGATAGGGGTATGCAACAACCAGAACCGGGAATTGTCCAGCACCTTGAGGAGATGGCAGAGGCGTTGGCAGATTGGGAACGGTATCGGGGCAGCATCACCTTCGAGCAAATGCGCGCGAACCGAGACACCAGGAACATGGTCCTCCACGCCATGCTGCTTTCCATCCAGGCGGCTATTGACATTGCCCATCATCTCATTGCTCAAAGAGGCTTACGCACTCCTGCCACCTATCGGGAAGCCTTTGAGATTTTGAGCGAAGCGGCGGTGCTCCCGGTAGAATTAGGCGATGATCTGGCAGACCTGGCTGGTTTCCGTAATGTCTTGGTGCATCTCTATTGGCGCCTGGACCTCCAGCGCGCTTGGGAGATTCTTCGGCAGGGGCTCGCCCCCCTGCGTCAGTTTCAAGAGACCGTCCGTCGGCTGCCGCTGGCACCTCCGCAGGGCGGGCAAGTCTCTGAGTGATCAGGTAAAGGTGTATTTCCCCCGCTTGTTGGTCCCAACGGCATATGCCCCTTTCCGGGGCCTGGCGTGGCTTGCCAATCCGCAATCCACAATCCGCATTCATTTGGGCCTTGAAGGACGTCTCCTTCGAAGTCAAGCGGGGCGAGGTGGTGGGCCTCATCGGGCGCAACGGGGCGGGGAAGACCACGCTGCTCAAGATTCTATCCCGCATCACCGAGCCGACCGAGGGCTATGCCGAGATCCATGGGCGGGTGGGCTCCCTGCTGGAGGTGGGCACCGGTTTCCACCCCACCCCCCTCTGTCCCCCCGCAAGCGGGAGGAAGGCGGGGCGGGAGAACATCTACCTGAACGGCGCCATCCCTTCGACGGGGCTCAGGGCAAGCCTGGGGATGAAGTGGGCGGAGACTTGTCCTGATCGTGTCGAAGGATTGACCGCAACTTCGATGAGATTGTGGCCTTCGCCGAGGTAGAGAAGTCTATTACAGGAGGGTGCTTTCGAGCTCACGGATGAGGAATGGCAGATTGGGTTGGTCAAAGCTAAGTCCGGGCGCCGGAACTCGATGGCGTTTGATATCTGGTGGAATGTGCTTGTGATGAGGAAAGGTGCTGGCGAGGGAGGGATCGTCAGGATGTGGTTGCGGGTCGTACCAGTATAGTCGTTTACCTTCCTCCTCCACCCAGTAGCTGTAGGCCTGGATCACGTGCCGAGCAAAGTTCAGGTCTTCCCATACGCCGAGGACGATTCCCCGGTCAAACTCGATCTCATCTTTCAACTCGGCAATAGTGGGGCCACGCCGAATCAGCACGAGGGTCGAACGGCGAATGGAGGGGAAGGTCTCCGGGAGACCGTAGATAAAGCGCTCGTAAGCCTGGATATCGGGGAGCATCTTAAGCTTTGTGGAGTTCAGGGTTGGGGGTCAGGTGTAGAGCGCCGGGGGCGGTTTGAGCGCGAAGTGAAGAGATAAAACGTCGGCTCATTTGACGAAACGCCTTCTCACGTTCCATTCTCATTTCGTAGGCGCTGGCCCAGCGTGTGAACTCGATGGTCTGCTCCAAGCCATCGTCGTCAAGCAGGCCCTGCTGATAGAGCTCGTAGAAATCAGCAGAGGCCACGCCATACTTAGCCTCGTACTCGCGCAGGCGGGTTTCAAGAGCGTGCAGATCCTGGAGGATATCGTTAAGAGCCATCTTTTTGCCTCCTTTTAGTCTCATGGTGATTAAATTCAACTATACCAGAACATCAGGGTAAAGTCAAAACGAGTTGCCTTCGTCTGCGAATTCGTGCCAGTCCTGGAGGGAACAAACCATGACCGATATTGCCATCCGCGTAGAAAACCTGAGCAAGCAATACCGCATCGGTGGCCCCCAGGCACGCTCCAAGACGATCAGGGAGTCGCTGACCGAAGCGGTGCAGGCCCCTTTCCGTCGTCTATCATCGGTTGTCCGTGGTCAGTCGTCCATCGCCTCCAACGAGACCATTTGGGCCTTGAAGGACGTCTCCTTCGAAGTCAAGCGGGGCGAGGTGGTGGGCCTCATCGGGCGCAACGGGGCGGGGAAGAGGAATACACTGGCTATGAGGCAACCATCAAATCGCTGTTACTGGATCGGATTCGGGCTCTAGGGCATGAGTTCCCCAGGGATGATATTGTAATCACTCGCATCGGGAAGAATTCACCTGCTCATCGGGCAGCGATTCGAGTCACGCGGCAACAGGTAAAAGCGGATAAAACAGTATCGGCGAAAGGGTTGTTGGAGGTTTGCTAGGGGTGAAAAGAAACGACCGGGTGCAACCTTTCGGCCTCACAGGCTCACCATCACCCCGGTGGTGTGCCGGGGATTCGGTTGGGCCCACCCGATCCGTTTCTAACAATAGCAGAATTTAGCTGGTTTGTCAAGTCGCATTTCTTGGCTTTCACCCCTCGTCTTCCATTCCTGAGTCTCATTGATCAAGGTGGGCGACCATGGGCGATATTGCCATTCGCGTGGAGAACCTGAGCAAGCGCTATCGCATGTCCCCCCCGCAAGCCGGGGGGAAGGCGGGGCGGGAGAACATCTACCTGAACGGCGCCATGGGTGATTTCGGATTGGGGATTTCGGATTGCGGATTCGTGGAGCGGCAGAACAAAATCCGCAATCCGCGATTCTAGAAGACTTCCGGCAGAGCTATGCCAACTGGTCGCTGTGTGACGAACTGGCGGACATCGCTTTGGACATGGAAAGCGTCGCCTTCCGCACGGAATATCCGCTCTTTGGGCGCCGGGACTTGCCGATCTGGATCCCTTCCGAGCGGTATGCCGAAGTGGATGCGGATGAGGCTTTACGGAAAGCCACTCGTGTTTTCGAAGCAGTCGAGAACCGTCTGGCGGCCGAGCACGACATTCACCGGCAAACGCAAGGAAAGGGGAAAGATCCAGGACAGGAGGCCGGAGGTTAAGCCATGAGTGACCTCGTCATCTGAGTGGAGAACCTGGGTAGGCTTTACCGCATCGGCCAGTGGGAGCGCTACACATGTCGTGGCAGGCGCAATCGGGGGGAGGGCGTCTCCAGGTGATGGTGGAGCAGGATGGCCCCTTTGGGGGGGCCCCCCGCCTGCCTGATGTATTGCGTCCAGCAGAGATCTGGAGGTGACCTACGGAGCCGAGGCCTGCCGACACCAATGGGCGAGCACCTGTGACCGAGCCGTTGGCTTACCGCGCCGTGCGCGGCGGACTATGGGTGGCGCTGAGTTCGTACTAGACCATCGCCTTCGGCTTCCTGGCCAACCGGGCCCTGCCCCGGCTCTTGGCCCCCGAGGCCTTCGGCACCTTCGCCTTGGCTATGTTCTTCTTCACATTATAAACACTATTCGACCTGCGCCTCTCAGCCCATCCGCACCATCGTCCTGACCCGGATGCTGGCCCCCGGTGATTTCGGCCTGATGGGGATTGCAATGTTGGCAATGTCCGCCCCTGGAGAGCTTCTCCCGAACGAGCTTCCAGGCTGCCTTGATCAAGGAAAGATATTGGATAGGAGGAAATGTCTGTAATGGATATATCGCATAAGCTAGAGGTTCTCAAGGATGCTTATCCCAACGAAACTGAGCTGGATCAGGTTATGGGAAAGGTGCTGGACATGGCTCTCAGTCAGCATCGGCTGCGCCTGGAGCGGTGTGAGCGCGATCTGCGCGAGTTTGAGAGGCGTTACGGCATGGGGTCAGAAGCGTTCTATCGGCGTTTTGAGGCCGGGGAACTGGGCGATGCGATGGACTTCTTCGAGTGGGCTGGCCTCTACGAACTGCGCCAGGACCTCCTGGAGAAGATCCGACGTTTGGAGTCAGTTCTGTGAAAGATGCAGCCGATTACCTGGCCCATATCAAAGCGCTCATCGTCGTGAATCCCCAGGTGGTGCATTGGGCGGTGGTACGCGAAGAAGCGCAGGGCGATATAGGGCTATTTCGTTATCGGCTCACACTGCGTGACGGGAGCCTATTGGAGATGTTTGAGCGCTTCCAGGTCGTGAGAGGAAGAACGCGGATAGCAAAGTACAGCTTTCACTGGCAGGACGCTGCCGGTCAGTTGCGTAGGCGGTGGGACAATGCGGCACATCATCCGGAGGTCTCGACACATCCGCACCATGTTCATGATGGTGGGGAGGCAAACGTGCTGCCGCATGGGCCGATCAGCGCCGAAGAGGTGCTGGCTATCGCCGCATTTGGCTACAACGATTTAGCCTTCTGGGAAGAGGATTCTGGGCTGGCGAGGGGAAGCCTCTCGTAGCGGATGGTGCGGGGCGGGTTCTGGCACCATCCGATTTCGGCCTGATAATGTCCATATCGAACTCTGGAGGTGACCTACGGAGCCGAGGGCTGCCGGCACCGATGGGCGAGGGCCTGTGACCGAGCCGTTGGCCTACCGCGCCGTCCGCGACGGGCTGTGGGTGGCGTTGAGTTCGTACTGGACCATCGCCTTCGGCTTCGCGGTCAACATCGCCCTGACCCGGATGCTGGCGCCGGAGGCCTTCGGCGCTTTTGCCCTGGCCATGTTCTTCTCCTCGCTGCTCAACCTGCGCTCCAAGGTGGGGGTGGGCCAGGCCTTCGCCCAGCGGCCGCAGATCACCGGCGAGTTGATCAGCACCTATTTTGCCCTTGGCGCCGCGAGATAGGGGCCTGGTATGATTACATCCGGCATCATTGCAATGAATTCCTAAGAAGGCAGAGAAGCTACCTATGGCATCTGAGCGTGAATGGATTTGGCAGGGGTACAACAGCGATGGCGTCGAATGTCGTATCGCGCGAGATCAATGGGAGGGACACGTCGCCAAGCGTCCGGAGATCGAGGAGGCTTTGGATCTGGTGACCCAAGCGATGGTTAATCCTGAGAGGGTAGAGCCGGACAAGCACAGGATGCCCGATGAGCCAGGGCGACGGTTTCGGCTGCTCACGGCCTCAGGAGTCGGGCGGTGGGAAGGTTATTAGCTAAGGGTTAGCGTCAAGTATGTCCGCCAGGCAAGTGGGGAATGGATAAAGTTCTATCAGAGTTGTTGGTACGAGAGGGCGAGGTGAGCGAGAGATGAAGATCAGATCCTTGGGTTTCGACCCGGAAGCCGATGAATTGGACCTGTTAATTGACGTGGATGAGCCCGTACCTGCGGAATCAATTCCCGTTGATGCTGGGGTTTACATCCGAAGGGATAGGGATTCGGGCCGCGTGGTGGGGGCCTTCATTCGCGGCTACTCCCATTTCGTCAAGATGGTTCGTGAAGGGCGGCCAATCCCTTCCCAACGTGCTGCCGCTGCGGGACTTGCCGACGAACTAAAGGCCATTGTGGCCTGGCAAAGGGAAGTGGAGAAGTTGTCTCAGGATTTGGTCAGCCACCTGGGGGACTTGGCGCGGCAAAGGGAGTTCCTTGAGGCCCTTATGAAGGCAGCGTGATTGGTGAGGATGGTCTTCCATGAAAGTCCTCTCCATCGTCGGCGCCCGTCCCCAGTTCATCGAAGCCTGTTGCGAGCACCCACAGGTTGAATTCTGGAGGTGACCCACGGGATCGAGACCCGCTGGCAGCAAGGGGCAAACGCCCATGGCCGAGCCTTTGGCCTTTAGGGTGGTGCGCGGGGGCCTGTTTGTGGCCGCCAGCTCCTACTTCAACATCCTGTTCGGCTTCCTGGCCAACCTGGTTTTGACCCGCATCCTGGCTCCCGAGGACTTCGGCATCTTTGCCCTGGCGGGATTTGTTGCCATCGCTTTCCTTAGTTATAATGCAGGGCGCCTCAGCCCAGGCAACCAACGTTGAGGAGACTAACGTGCGATGAAGCGAGCCTTGGTATGTCGTGCCGGCAGAATTCATCGACGGGCACCCGCGTTGAGCGAGGGAGCGGAGGAGCAGAGGGGCAGAGGAGAAAGGGAGATGGGGAGACAAGGGAAGGGGGCAAGAAGGGAGAAATGTGGAAAAGGGAATAATGAGGAGGCAGGTGGGAAGATGAAAAGGGCGCTTGTATGCGGTGCGGGTGGTTTTATTGGGGGCCATCTGGTAAAGAGGCTGAAGAAGGAGGAATATTGGGTTCGTGGTGGTGATATCAAGCACCACGAGTTCGCCCCGACCCAGGCGGACGAGTTCCTGCTGCTGGACCTGCGCGACCCCCAGAACTGCCGGGCGGCCCTGACCCTGCCCGACGGCGGTACCTTCGACGAGGTCTACCAGTTGGCTGCCGACATGGGAGGTAGGTCAAGGGTTGTGTCAAACCTATGACCACATTATAGGCAAGCTCGTTAACATGATAGTCAATCCTCGCTCTTGGTTGATGCCACGAGGCAGCCGATGACTTCTCCTCCGCTCCTCCGCACCTCTGCTCCTCTGCTCTACCTGGGGCGATGGGACGGCGATCCGGGTGTTCACCTACGTGGATGATCTGGTGGACGGGATTTACACCCTGATGCAATCGGACCTGGAAGGCCCGGTGAACCTGGGCAGCGAGGAGCGGGTGACGGTGGCCGATTTGGTGCGGACGGTGATCGAGGTGTCAGGCAAGCGCATCAAGGTGAAGTACGTGCCGGGGCCGGTGGGGGTGCAGGCGCGGAACTTCAGCAAAGCGCGCATCAAATCGCTGGGGTGGCAGGCCAAGGTGAGCTTGAGGGAGGGGATTGGGTGCACGTATGCGTGGATTGAGGCGCAGGTGAGGGCAACGCGGGAAGCGGAGAGGGGTGCTACAACGTCTGCGCCCGGAGATAGGGGCGTAAAGAGGTAGTTAAAGTAAGAGGGGTGAGAACATGAGCGTGCAATTGCAGATTCCTGATACTATAGTTCAGGCGATCCGCCTGCCAGAAGAGCGGATCGCCCAGGAGCTGCTGGTGGAACTGGCAATCGCTTTATATGCCCAGGGGCTCTTGTCGTTCGGCAAGGCTAGGGAACTGGCAGGCATGGGAAAATACGAGTTTGGCCGACTATTGGGGGAGCGGGGTGTGCCGCGGCACTACGGGCGGGAAGAACTGAAGGACGATTTGGCATATGCCCGTGGTAAGTAACACCTCACCGGTCCTGAACCTGGCGATTATCGGCCAGCTTTCCTTGCTACGGGAGCAGTTCGGCGAGATATGGATTCCGGCTGCGGTGCTGGAGGAGCTGCATGTTGAGGAAGACCTGGCCGGCTCCCAGGCTGTGGGAGAAGCGTTGGAGGCGGGATGGCTTCGGGTCGAGGAAGTGAAGGACCAGGCGCTGGTCCAGGTGCTTCAGCGTGACCTGGATAGAGGTGAAGCGGAAGCCATTGCGTTGGCCATGCAGGTGAAGGCGAAACAGGTGCTATTGGACGAGCGGGAAGGGCGGAGGGTTGCCAAATCGCTGGGATTGAAAGTCACAGGCGTCCTGGGAATCCTGCTTCGGGCGCGACGTGAGGGCAGATTGCCATCGTTGCGAAAAGCGATGGATGAGTTACGAGAACGGGCTGGCTTTCGCATTGGAGCGGAGTTATATGCCGACCTGATCAGGGAGAGTGGAGAAGGCGAGGAACATTGAACCACGGATTCCACGAATGGCACGAATAATGGGAAACTCGAAATCCGCAGTCCCAAATCCGCAATTCGCAATCACCATCATTCGCCCCTCCAGGGGCTTGGTGGCGCTGAACCTGCGCGAACTGTGGCATTACCGGGAGCTTCTTTACATCCTGATCTGGCGTGACATCAAGGTCCGCTACAAGCAGACCGCCATTGGAGCGGCCTGGGCGGTGATTCAACCCTTCTTCGCTATGGTCGTCTTCAGCCTGTTCTTCGGCCGGCTGGCGAAAATCCCTTCTGAAGGGCTGCCATACCCGATCTTCGCCTATTCCGCCCTGCTCCCCTGGCAGTTCTTCGCCAAAGCGCTCACGGAAGCCAGCACCAGCCTGGTAGTGAACGAGCGGGTGATCACCAAGGTGTATTTCCCCCGCTTGTTGGTCCCAACGGCAGTGGTGTTGGCAGGCCTTTTGGATTTTGGGATCGCTTTCCTGATCCTGCTGGGGATGATGGTTTTCTACGGGATCATGCCCTCCTGGGCCATGGTGACCATCCCGCTATTCCTGTTGCTGGCTGTGATTACGGCCCTGGGGGTGAGTTTCTGGCTTTCGGCCCTGGATGTGGAATACCGGGATGTGCGCTACACGCTTTCATTCCTGACCCAATTATGGCTCTTTGCCACACCGGTGGTGTACCCCAGCACCATGGTCCCCCAGGCCTGGCGGGCGTTGTACGGGTTAAACCCTATGGTGGGGGTCATTGAAGGATTCCGTTGGGCACTGTTGGGATCCACCCCTCCTGATCCGATGATGTTACTGGTTTCCAGCGCGGCGGTTGCCCTGGTGTTTGTAGGCGGGTTGATCTACTTCCGCCGCATGGAGCGCACCCTGGCGGATCGGATATAGGCCGGCTTGAATGAGGGAAGTGCCAAAAGCATTCGGATTTTGGATGGCGAACGGCGAAACGTGAAGCAGGGAATCCGCAACCCGAAAAGGGAAGTTGAGCCATGAGCGACACTGCTATCCGCAAGGTAAGCGAATCTGGTATGGCTACTCGGTCGAGCATGGAAAGTCTTAAGACGATCCTTGAGCTTATGGTGCGGAGCTTGTGTGACGAGTTCAAGGAGAAATTGATGGCAGTTGTGGTCTACGGCAGCCATGCCCGAGGGACAGCCAGACCAGGCTCTGATATTGACCTTTTGGTTGTGGTAAGGGGATTACCAAGAGATTGGGAGAGCATTCACCGCTTGGAAGACCAATGGGCACGCAAAGGGAGGCGGTTTGGAAGACGCTTCCAGGTGATGCTGGCAAGCCCGGAGGATGTGGAGGACTCGGTGCAATGGGCAGCGCCGCTGATGCTGGAGATTTACAACGCCCACGAGGTCGTCTTTGATCGGGGCGACTTCTTTAGAAATTATATAATGCACATGGGAGACATCATGAGAGAACGGGGTATCCGAATGAGGAAACCAGGGGTCTGGGAGGTTCCTGAACGTGCTGTCTCACCGTGATATTGCGCGAGCCCTGTTGGTAGAGGCACATGCTGACCTGGAGGCGGCACGAGTGCTGCAGGAGGCCGGCGTCTATGCCCGGTGTATGGCTCATTGCCAGCACGCCGTAGAAAAAGCGTTCAAGGCAGCTTTAGCCGTTAGGAATGTGATCATCACCGACCGCCATGAGGTATCGGAAGACTTCAGGCAGACCTATGCCGACTGGTCGCTGTGTGACGAACTGGCGGACATCGCTTTAGATCTGGAAAGCATTGGCTTCCGCACGGAATATCCCCTCTTTGGGCGGCGAGATTTGCCTGTATGGATTCCCTCAGAGCGTTATACCGAAGCAGATGCGAATGAGGCTCTACAGAAAGCCACTCGTGTTTTCGAAGCGGTCGAGAACCATCTGGCAGCCGAGTATGGCGTTCAGCGGCAAACGCAGTAAAGAAGGGAAGACCAGGGGCAGGAGGCCAGAGGTTAATCATGAGTGACATCGCCATCCGAGTTGAAAACTTAAGTAAACTCTATCGCATCGGCCCGCGCGAGCGCTACCAGGCTCTGCGTGACACCCTGACTGATGCCCTGTACGCTCCCTTCCGCTATGTCTATTGCCCGTTCAAACGCTGCGATTCAGAGGGCAGAGAAGCCATCTATGGCGTCTGGGCGTGAATTGATTTGGCAGGGCTACAACAGCGATGGTTGGGGAGGTTATCAGCTCAGGGTCAGCGTCAAGTATGTTCGCCAGGCGACTGGGGAATGGATAAAGTTCTATCAGAGTTGTTGGTACGAGAGGGCGAGGTGAGCGAGAGATGAAGATCAGATCTTTAGGTTACGATCCGGGAGCTGATGAATTGGACCTATTGATTGACGTGGATAAGCCCGTACCTGCGGAGCCGATCCCTATTGACGCTGGGGTTTACATCCGAAGGGATAGGGATTCGGGCCGCGTGGTGGGGGCCTTCATTCGCGGCTATTCCCATTTCGTCAAGATGGTTCGTGAAGGGCAGCTAATCCCTTCCGATCGTGCTCTCGCTGCGGGACTTGCCGACGAGCTAAGGGCCATCGTGGCCTGGCCGAGGGAAGTGGAGAGGCTGTGTCAGGATCTGATGAGCCACTTAGGTGACCTGGCCCAGCAACAGGAATTCCTTGAGACCCTTATGAAGGCCACGTGATGGGCAAAGATAGGTTTCGTCGGCATCTGCCCTTGGCTTATCCAGGCCTGTGGCAAACGTCTACGGCTTAAACTCTGGAGGTGACCTACGGAGCCGAGGCCTGCCGGCACCGATGGGCAAGCGCCTGTGACCGAGCCGTTGGCTTACCGCGCTGTTCGCGGCGGGTTCTGGGTGGCGCTGAGTTCGTACTGGACCATCGCCTTCGGCTTCGCGGTCAACATCGCCCTGACCCGGATGCTGGCGCCGGAGGCCTTCGGCACCTTCGCACTGGCCATGTTCTTCTCCTCGCCGCTCAACCTGCGCCCTAAGGTAGGCGTGGGCCAGGCCTTCGCCTGGCGGCTGACTACCACCGGCTAGGCTAGTGGAATGTCAGGGAAAGGGGTTTCGCAATGGTTGGCGTGAAAGACAATAGCGAGGTTGGAAAGATGGGACAGGTAAAACAAGAGATGCTGGACGAAATCGTGCGGCGTATCGTCGAGGTT
>DAOUAJ010000037.1:0-8209 GCA_034433615.1 Anaerolineae bacterium
CGACACCCACAGATACACCAACACCGACCAACACACCGACGCCGACACCAACGCCAACTCCCACGCCAACTCCTACCCCTACCCCTACGCCGACCCCGATCTTCGGCACCATCCGGGGCATGGTCTGGCTTGATCGAAACGGGGACGGTGTGCGCGATGAAGAAGAGCCTGGTCTGTCCGGTGCAACGATTCACCTCTCTGCCAGCGACGAGCTGACCAGGTCTGCGACCACCCCGGCTGATGGGATCTACTACTTTGCGTTCCTGTCGCCGGGCATCTACCAGGTGCGCGAGGAGAACCCGCCGGGGACACGTTTTTCCAGCACGCCGGACGAGGCGATGGTTGGGCTTGCTTCCAACACAGAAGCGGTAGTGGACTTCGGCGATTGGAATGGGTGGCCGCACTGGCTACCCATGATCCTGCACGAATGACTTTTCAAGAGGTGCGTCGCACTTCTTGAAGCATCTCATCGGTGAACGTTAGCGGAAGCCCTACGCTCGGGCAGAGCATCACGCCCACTGTGCCCTTCACCCACGTGCTCTGGTTGGAAAACTACGACTGTCGCGTCGAGGTGATCATGAAGGACAACCACACCATCGGCAATGATCCGCGACGAGTGGTCCGCTGGGTGCAGATCGCGCGCGAGGAGGCAGAGAGGGTGTGATGTTGCCGCAGTTCCCCAACTGTGATATGATTATATTAGAGAAAGGCAGGATCACAGGAGGAAGTCATGCAAATGCTGGAAGAAAGGGTCGAAATCGTCGAAGAACGCGTGGACAGATTGGAGGTCCTATTTGGTCAGTTTATGGTCCAGACCGGTGCTGCTTTACTCAGGATTGATCGGTCCATCGAGCATATGAGGGAGACTGTAGCCGAGATGAAAGCCGAAGCGGTGCGGGACCGGCGGGAGTGGAACAGGCGCTGGGGCGAACTGTCCAACCGGATGGGAACGATCGTCGAGGACATCATCGCGCCCAGCCTGCGTCGCCTGGCCGTCGAGGAACTGGGCTGCGGCCCTGAGCTCTTTTTCGCCGTACGTCTTACCAAGACCCGTACCGACGACTCAAGTCACAGCCGTGAATTCGACGCCCTTTACGTCGGTAAGGACGCCGTGTTACTTAACGAGACCAAAGCCACGGCCCCACCTGAGTACGCCAGCGATTTTGTGGACTTCCTGCGCAGCGGCGAGTTCTTCCTCTATTTTCCAGAGTACAAAGATAAGCCGGTGGTTCCCGTTTTCTCGTCGTTGTACCTGCCGGTTGACCTGGTGACGTATCTGACCGGACAAGGCATTTATGCGGTGGCTATGGGCGATGACATGATGCGCGTGCTCAACTTAGAAGAGGTGCGCGCCCGGCGTTGAGAGAGCGCCATATGGCTTAACAACTCCGTTGATGCAGATTACATGCCAATGTCACAGCCGGGGGTGCTGCAGACCCCCCGGCTTTTTGTTTCCACAAACGAGGTCACCCTTTGATTGAACTTGTTGCGGTACCCGTGTCTGGCCAGTCTGGCCGAGGCCAGAGGGCCGACAGGGGTCACGATGTAGCGTCTTTCTCCCGATCTCCACTTACCGCCTGGCCGGTGTGGACCTGGAACGGGCGTAGAAGGTTGGTGAACTCCATCGGCAGAACAAACTTGGTGGCCGGACCGGTACCCAGCACCTTCAGCGCATCCAGGTATTGCAGGCTCATCGTCTTGTCGTCAATGGTGCGCGCCACGCTGTAAATCTTCTCTAGCGCCAGAGAGAACCCCTCAGCCCGCAGAATAGCCGCCTGGCGGTCGCCTTCGGCCCGCAGAATGGTAGCCTGCCGCTCGCCCTCGGCCACCTTGATCGCGGCCTCGCGCCTGCCATCCGCCTCGGTCACCATGGCGCGACGTTCCCGCTCGGCGGCGAGCTGCCGATTCATCGCCATCTGCACCTCGCGCGGCGGCAGGATCTCCCGAATCTCCACCGTGGTCACCTTGACCCCCCAGCGCTCCGTCACCTCGTCCAGCTTGACCCGCAGCACCTGGTTAATCTGCTCCCGCTTGGCCAGCACATCGTCCAACATGATGTCACCAATGACGGCGCGCAGAGTGGTGGTGGCGATCCCTTGGGATGCCCCCGCGAAGTTGCCCACCTGAATCACACTGGCCACCGGGTCCACGACCTTCCAGTAGATGAGGAAGTCAATGTCAATCGGCGCGTTATCCTTGGTGATGCAGGTCTGCTTGGGGACTTCCAGGTACAGCTCGCGCAGGTCCACCCACACGGGACGATCCACCAGCGGGATCAACAGCACTAGGCCAGGCCCCTTGTGGCCGATGCAACGGCCGAGCCGGAAGATGACCAGCCGCTGGTATTCGCGCACGATCTTGATGGCCATGTAGAAGAAGGGGACCAACAAGATGAGGATAATGGCGACGGTGATAAAAGTGCTCAATACTCCTTGCATGTGATCTCTCCTGTTACTTTGCTGACGCTGTATGGCCCGATGATAACCTGGGCGGGGACGCACCGCCCCTACGAGTGTGGGCGGCGCACCTGCAGGCGCAGACCATCGGTTCCGATGATCTCTACCGTCTCGCCAGCATGCACGGGGCCATTGATGGCGACGGCAGTCCATGTTTCACTCTGGACCTGAACCACACCCTGGGGATTCAGATCGGTTAGCACAATGCCAGTCTGGCCTACCAGCACGTGTGCGCCCATCAACGCGGTTCGCTTTTGCGCTCGCAGCCCCGCCGTCACAGCGATGCCGAAGAAACCGACCAGGAGGGCGGTCATGCTGGCCAGCAGCCAGGGGCTGACCGACAGTTTGGGCATGACAGGTGTGGTCGGGGTGAACGGACTGAAGAGCAGCAGGGAGCCCAGAACGAAGCTGATGGCACCCGCCACACTCAAAGCCACACCGGAGACCTTGATGTCGGCGATGAAGAAGATGAAGGCAAGCACGATCAGGGCGATGCCGCCCCAGTTCACCGGCAAGCTGCCCAGGGCGACAAAGGCCAGAATAAGGGAAATGACCCCTGTCACGCCGGGGAGGAGGGTGCCCGGATTGTAAAACTCGGCGATAAGGGCGATGGTGCCCAACGAGAGCAGGATGTAGGCAATGTTGGGGTCCACGATGCCGTGGACGATCACTTCCAGCCAGGTCATGGGATACGGTTCGACCGGGCTGGCCTCGATTCGCAACGTCACTTCATCCCCATTGACGATGACCTTGCGTCCGTCAAGCCGGGCCAACAGATCAGCCAAGTCATCGGCCACCAGGTCCACCGCTCCTTTCTCCAACGCCTGCTGGGCGGTAAGGGAGGCACTCTTGCGCACCGCCTCCTCGGCCCAGTCGGCGTTGCGGTTGCGCTGCTGGGCGATGGCCTGGATGTAGGCCACGGCGTCGTTGGTCACTTTGTCCTCCAGGGTAGACGGTATCTCCCCCTGGCTGATGTCCACCGGGTGGGCGGCGCCGATGTTGGTCCCCGGGGCCATGGCGGCCACATGTGCTGCCATCGTGATGAAGACACCGGCTGATGCCGCTCGCGCGCCGCGAGGAGAGACAAACACCGCCACCGGCACGTCGGAGTTGAGGATAGCCTGGACGATCTTGCGCATCGCCGTGTCAAGGCCACCTGGCGTGTCCAACTGAATGACCACCAGTTCGGCGTCGGCATCGTTAGCAGCACGAATGCCGCGCTCGACGTACTGGGCGATGACCGGGTCAATCACGCCGCGCACCTCCAGCACGACCACAGCCCTCGACTGCTCGGCCAGGGAAGGTCCGGGGATGACGAGCACCAACGCGCAGAGGATGAGCAGGATGGCACCCCAGGTTCGTGGGGTGCGGCTCCTGATCTGGATCACAACCTGCCCGAATGGTGACATAGTTAAAGCCTCTGGGAAGAGAATATCTCCCCATGCCAAAGGCGAGGAAGGGGCGAAGGCCAACTCGACCTGCGCACTCACAGTGATGGAGCGGAGACCTCTCGCACAGCCGGGAAGCACAAAACCAACTTTCACTTTGATTGTAGCATGTGTAGGTCAGGGTGTCAATGAGAGGCCGCGTGCTGGAGGGATACAGTGGCGGAGGGGCGTGATTTGAGGTAAAATGCGTTTAGCGATTCTTCCATTGCCAGTTTCCCCGCGAAGGAGGCAAGAATACCGTGACAACCGTGATCGCCTGGATACCCTTTCTATCTTCAGCTATTGTCTTCGTCTTTGCCGGGTTAGTCCTTCACCGTTACGTCAGACGCCGGGGCCCTCACCTGCTGCTCTGGGGACTTGGCCTGATCATGTACGGCATTGGTGCCACCTGCGAGGCGTATTACACCGCTTTCGGGTGGAGCCCGCTGATCTTTCGGCTGTGGTATCTCTTCGGGGCCATGCTCGTGGCTGCATGGCTGGGCCAGGGCACTGTTTACCTGTTAGCTCCCAGAAAGTGGGCCAATGCTTTGATGCTGATCCTGGCAGTTAGCTCCCTCTACGGCTTGCTGCGGGTCTTCAGCGCGCAGTTGGACCCTAACCTGATGCCTGCTGGCGAATTAAGTGGGCGTGCCATCACCACCGGTGGCGTGCGCATCTTGACCCCATTCTTCAATCTGTACGGCACAGTCACTCTGGTAGGAGGTGCTGTCTACTCTGCCTGGATTTTCTGGCGCAAGCGGATCTTGCCTCACCGGGCGATTGGTAACGTCTTGATCGCCGTCGGAGCCATGGCTCCCGCTTTGAGCGGCCTGCTCAGCCGTCTCGGCTTGAGCGGCTATCTTTACCTGGGTGAGTTAATGGGTGCCATCCTGATGTTTCTGGGGTTTCTTCGCGCCATTTCGCCTATGAAAACTCGCTAAAGTGTTGGTCCCATCCGCTCTAAAACCCGCACGCGGGAAGGGGGAGCTATGCTATGATTGCTGCAATTCGCTTTGTCGGAGGTGATCATGGACTCTTTTAATCTGCCCCAAGCCCCAGCCGACCGCTTGCGGCAGCCTAATCTCATCGTCTTCATCAGCAACGCTTGCATCATGACCGTGGAGCTGGTGGCCGGGCGGATCGTGGCCCCTTACATCGGCGTTTCGCTCTACACGTGGACCAGCGTCATCGGCGTGGTGCTGGCCGGCATCAGCCTGGGGAATTACCTGGGCGGCAAGCTGGCCGATCGCTGCGCCACTCGCCGATCTCTGGGCATCCTTTTCATCTTTGCCGGCCTGTCCACCCTCAGCATCCTGGGCACCACTGCCCTCATGGGACATCAGACCATCCCGGCCCTGTTGCCCCTCATCGTGCGAGTTGTCCTCTTCGTGGCGGTCATCTTCTTTGTGCCCAGCGCCGTCCTGGGCACCATCTCGCCCGTCGTGGTCAAGCTGACCCTCCAGGATTTGACGCGCACCGGCAACGTGGTAGGCAAGATCTACGCCTACTCGGCCCTGGGAAGCATCGCGGGGACCTTTGCCACGGGTTTCTTCCTCATCGCCTGGTTCGGCACCCGGGCCATCGTGCTGGCTGTGGGCATCCTGCTCATCAGCATGGGGTTGATCCTCGGGCGTTGGATCAACGGACGACGCTCGCAAGCCGTCCTGGCCGGCGCTGCCATCGCAGGTATCCTGATCGTGCCTGGCCGAGTGAGCCTGGGAAACCCTTGCTTGAGAGAAAGCAACTACTTCTGCATCAAAGTGCAAGAGAAAACTTTGGAAGATGGGAGTGAGGTGCGCGTCCTGGTGCTGGATCGCCTGGTGCACAGCTACACCTCTCTGGACGACCCCACACGCCTGGTCTACGGCTACGAAAAGATCTACGCGGAGGTGGCCGCGTACATGGCGCGTGAGCGTCCCGCCTTCAGCGCCATGTTCATCGGCGGAGGTGGCTATACCTTCCCGCGTTATCTGGAGACAGTATATCCCCAGACGGAGCTGGAGGTGGTGGAGATAGATCCTCAGGTGACGGCTACGGCCCGTGCCTATTTGGGGCTCTCACCCCAGACCCGCATCCGTACCTTCAATGAGGATGCCCGGCTGTTTCTGATGGAGCTCGATCCGTCCCGCCAGTACGACCTGGTGATCGGCGACGCCTTCAACGATTACTCCGTCCCTTACCACCTGACGACGCGGGAGTTCAACGAGATGGTGCGCGCCCACCTGACCGACGATGGCATTTATCTGGTCAACCTGATTGACGGGCGGCACCGCCTTTTCCTGAACGCTTACCTGCGGACGGTGCGCCTCACTTTTCCTCACGTCTATTTGATCCCGGTGGGCGCCGGTTGGGAGGACTCCGTTCGCAGCACCTTCGTTGTCGTGGCATCCCCCCGATCCCTGGATCTGGAGGCGTTGACCTCTCAGGACGGCAGTGATGGAATCTACCACATTCGAGACTGGCTATTGCCGGCGGAGCGGGTGGATGCGCTGTTAGCGGAGAATGCTCCGCTCCTCCTGGTGGATGATCACGTGCCGGTGGACAACCTGCTGGCACCCGTGTTTGAGGATTCTGAGAGGACGCGAGGATAGGTGTGAGAGGCCGTATCGAATGGAGCTGAAACCCCCTCGTTATCGCCGGCCATCCTCGGGCTGGGGCCGGGTTATTCTCGTTCTGATCGCCTTGATCGTCGGTCTGCGCTTGAGTGGAGCCGACGAAATGGTGCTTCAGGCCGTCTATACGCGCTACCTCGCCCCCTACGTGTTGGATGTAGCCCGCTCGTTGGGGGTGGAAGTCTCCGCCTTACCCCCGTCCTTGCAGCCGACGCCCACGCCCACGCGTAGCGCCCCTTCCTGGCTCGCTGAGGCGGAGGCAGCATACTGGGAAGGGGATCTGGAGCAAGCATCCCAGGCGTACGCCAAGGTGTTTGAGTTAGAACCGGATAATCACCAGGCGTTGGTGTGGCAAGCGCGGCTAGAGGCATGGCGCGGCCACGCAGCCCGTGCCGAAGAATTGGCTCGCAAGGCGGTGGAGGTAGCGCCTGAAGACGCGCTCGCATTAGCCGTATTGGGGATGGCGCTGGACTGGAACGGGAAGCCGGATGAAAGCATCGCGTACGCGCTGAAGGCAGTGAGCCTTGATCCCAGTTCTGCCGAGGCTCACGCCTACCTGGCGGAAGTTTACGCAGACAAGGGAAACTGGACCCGAGCATTGGAGGAAGCCCGATCCGCGGTGGCCCTCGACGATCGCAACGTTGTGGCTCAGCGCAACCTGGGCTACGTCCTTGAGATGCAGGGCCGCTACGCGGAGGCTATCGAGGCTTACCAGCAAGCCAGTGAACTGCACCCCCGGCTGAGCCTTCTCTACATCGGCGCCGGGCGCAACTATTTGGCGCTCCAGAGATACGAGGAGGCCATCGTCCAGTTTCAAAAGGCCATTGAAGTGTCACCTAACAGCGCCGACGGTTATGATGCCCTGGGGTGGACATACTTTCTTCAAGGTGACCCTGAACGCGGTATCGTTGAGCTTGAAAAAGCCATCAAGGTAGACCCGGAATTCGCATCCGCATACGCTCACCTGGGTGTGGTGTACTATACGCGCCGCTACTACGAGAAGGCCATCGAGCATTTCCTGAAAGCGGTTGAGCGCGGGATCAAGAACGAGGAGTACTTCTACGAGCTGGGGTTATCCTACGTGTACCTGGATCAGTGTGAGCAGGGGATGCCCTGGCTGGAGCGGGCCCTGGAATTGAACCCCAACTCCACTCCGGCCTTGGAGGGGCTGCGCCTGTGCGATGAGCGGAGCCCATCACGCTGACAGGCTGGAATCCTCCAAGACCTCGAGACGACGATTTATCGAGCTGTGCAATTAGCTTAACGGGCCAGACCTCCGAGGTCTCCGACAGCGCGAGGCCTCGGAGGTCTTAACTGCACAGGTGACGATTTATTGCGGAGCTATCGAGAGCAAAGACGTCAGCGCCTTACGGACCTCCAGATAGTCCTCCTCAAACTGACCGTTGGAGCTGACAAAGAGCCTGCATTTGTCCAGGATGGTGGCGACCTGTGGTCGAGACAATTTCTCCCCCTTCCCCTCCACGATCTGCAGTAAGGTGTAGTAAGCCAGGACGAAGGGGATCAGGCAGAAGAGGCGAACATCCTTTTCCCCCTCTGGCAGGATCTTAATGTAGTTCAATGTGGAGTCAAAGTGATACACCACCCGGGGGACCAATTCCTGAAGGATCTTCCTACTTTCCTCGTCGGACAGATAGCGAAGCTCCTCCGGCCCCAGCCCGTATTTCTCCGTCACCGAGATGGGAATGTAGCACCA
>DAOUAJ010000038.1:0-6765 GCA_034433615.1 Anaerolineae bacterium
GTCTTCACTACCTGAAGTGGTCGGTGATGCCGCGTTGTTGGTTAACCCTTACGATATCGACGCGATCGCCGACGCGTTGGCACGTCTGCTAGAGGATGCAGAGCTGCGCCAACGGCTGCGCGAGGCTGGTCTGGCCCGTGCCCGTTTATTCTCCTGGGAGCGCACGGCGCGTGAGACTATCGCTGCCTACCGCCTGGCTTTGGGGCAGGATCCATCCGGTGAGTAAGCATTTTCACCGTTGGTTGGGATGGCTGTTGGTCATTTCTGATGCCATCCTGATTAACGTTGCCTTTGCTATCGCCTACTGGATCCGTTACGACCTGCAATGGTTTCGGGCGGTGGACCCGGCCTTTCATACCAGCTATCGGGCCTATGTGCCTTTCATCCTCGTGTTGACCATCCTCCTGTTGATCGCTTTTCGCCTGGAGGGGGTCTACACCCTGCGTCGTGGCACCTCGTGGCTGGACGAAGTGTATGCCATCGCCAACGGCACGACGACCGGTATCATCATCATGATCGTAGTCACCTTCTTCTACCAGCCGCTGTTCTACTCTCGGTTGATCTTCCTCTACGCTGCCATCCTGATCCCTGTCGTGTTAGCCCTCGCGCGCGCGGTTAAGGCGATAGCTATCGCCCGTTTGCGGCGACGTGGCATCGGCGTGGATCACGTGGTGATTGTGGGGGCGGGGGAAACGGGCCGCACGGTGCTCCGCAACCTGGTGGCCCAACCCCAATATGGTTACCGCGTCCTCGGTTTCCTGGATGATAACCCGGAGAAAGGGCAGACCGACATTGGCCCCTTCAAGGCGTTGGGCAGCATTGATAATCTGCCTTACATCCTCACCCAACACCAGGTAGACGAAGTGATCGTGGCGTTGCCCTGGCAATATCACCGGCGCATCGCGCGTATCATCGCCGAGGCGGAGCGGGCGGGCGTGCGGGTGCGCGTGGTGCCCGATTTACTACAACTCAGTCTGAGTCGCGTACACATGGATCAGGTCGCTGGTATCCCACTGTTGAGTGTGCGCGAGACCATGCTCACCGGCTGGAATTTGGCCTTGAAACGTGTCATGGACATCATCATCTCGGGGATGGGGCTCATCCTGCTCTCACCGCTATTGGCGTTGATCGCATTGGCTATCCGCCTGGATACGCCCGGCCCCGTGCTTTTCCCGCAAACTCGCATTGGACGCGGGGGGCAGCCCTTCACGATCTACAAGTTTCGTTCGATGATCGCCAACGCGGAGGAGGTTCGCCCCTACCTGGATGCGCTGAACGAGGTTGACGGGCCGATGTTCAAGATCAAGGACGATCCCCGGCGCACGCGAGTGGGACGGATTCTCCGACGCACCAGCCTGGATGAGTTGCCCCAGCTTTACAATGTGCTGCGTGGCGATATGAGCCTGGTGGGGCCACGGCCAGCCCTGCCCGACGAGGTGGCTCAATATCAGGATTGGCACAAGAAGCGGCTGGAGGTATCGCCAGGATTGACGGGGCTCTGGCAAGTGAGCGGCCGCAGCAAGCTCTCTTTCGACGAGATGGTGCTTCTGGACATTTACTACGTGGAGAACTGGTCACCGACTTTGGATTTACGCATCATGCTCAAAACGATCCCCCTGGTGTTGATGGGGGAGGGCGCGTATTGACCTTGCTTCGTGATCCCATTTTCCGCCGCCGTTCGTTGTAGTATCGTGGAAGACGAACGGACTTTCCGAGAGCAGACGAGGGGAGACACTATGGGAGCAGACGATCACTTGACACCGGCAGATCGAGCAGCTTGCGTCACTTTCTTGCGCGACCTGGTGCGAATTCCCAGCCCATCTATGCAAGAGGGGGCTCTGGCAGAGCGCCTGGCTGAGGAGATGGAACGGGTGGGATTCGCTGAGGTGCGCATTGATCGGATGGGAAACGTCATTGGCCGCGTAGGAGTGGGCCATCCTGGACGACGACTGGTGTTCAACGGACACATGGATCACGTCGGCATCGGTGACCCGGCCGCCTGGACCCACGACCCGTTTGGGGCTGAGGTCGAGGATGGCGTCCTGTTTGGGCGGGGCGTAGTGGACATGAAAGGGGCGCTGGCGGCTATGGTCTACGGTGCGAAGCTCCTGCGCGATGCCAAAGTACGTCTCCCCGGCGAACTGTACGTGGTAGGGGTAGTGCAAGAAGAACCCAGCGAGGGATTGGCCATGCGTTGGCTGGTGGAAGAGGAGGGGTTGCAGCCGGACTACGTGGTGCTGGGCGAGCCGACCAATCTGCACATCAGCCGGGGCCAGCGTGGCCGGCTGGAGATGCGCGTCACGACACACGGCCGCGCTTGCCATGCCTCTGCGCCCAGGTTAGGCGACAACGCGATCTATACAGCCGCTCGCCTCATCTTCGGGATCGAATTGCTGGCCGGGCAGTTGGCGGTGAACGACCAGGTCTTGGGCAGTGGCTCGATCGCTGTGACCCACATTGAAAGCGCGGCGGGCAGCCGTAACGTGATCCCCGACCGCTGCACCTTTATCATTGACCGCCGGCTGACGTTGGGCGAGACCGAAGCCCGCGCCCTGGCCGAGATCCAGCAGATTATCCAACGGGAGCACACGCGGGCCGAGGTGATCGTGCCCGAGTTTGAAGCGACCAGCTATACTGGCCAACGTTTGCAAGGGCGAGAATATTACCCTGCCTGGCTGATGCCGGAGGATCACCCATTGGTCAAGGCGGGACAGCGCGCGGTCGAGCGTGCGATGGGCATCCGTCCCCGGCTGCAAGTGTGGACATTTTCCACCGACGGCGTTTACACGATGGGCGAGATGGGTATTCCCACCATCGGCTTCGGCCCCGGCGAGGAGCGATACGCGCACGTCGCGGATGAACGCATTCGCCTGGACGACGTTCTCCAGGCGGCCCACGTCTACCCCTGCATGGCCCAGGAGATTCTGGCGCTGGCCTGAAAATAGCAGTCAGCGATCAGCGATTAGCAATCAGCGATTAGCACTACAACGAGGCTTTGTCATTCCGAGAGCCTGTCCTGAGTGCAACGAAGGGAGCGAAGCGACGAGAGCCTGCCCTGAGCGAATGCGAAGGGAATCTCGGCTGGCAGAGGCGAATCCGCTGGCCAAGTGGGAGATTCCTCGCTCGCAGACTCGCATGGAAAGCTACCCTCCTCACGCCTCATATAACTCCTGCCCCAGTATCTGGAAACGAATCCAACGCCGAAACAGGTGTGATTCATCCACCGCTATTTTCCTCACGCATCACGCCCTCCAACATCTCCCTCAATTCCTGGTAAGCCTCCTCTTTCATGCGGAAGTAGCGCTCAGGCTCCGGGAAGATGCGGTTCGTGACTTCCTGGACGTATTGCTTGAGCCCCTCACCGATGACTTTGCCGGCGTCTCCGTATCTCTTGGCCATCTTGGGAGTGAACTTGGGATAGAGGCCGAACATGTCGTGGAAGATAAGCAACTGGCCGTGGGCATGGGGGCCGGAGCCCAGGCTGATGATGGGGATGCTGGAACGCTCAGTGATGATCTGGCATACCTGATCGGGTACCAGTTCGAGGAGGATAGCCATCACCCCGGCATTTTCCAGCGCTCCGGCATCCTCTATAATCTTCTTAGCCTGGGCAGCGGTTCGGCCTTGCAGCCGGAATCCACCCAAAGCTGTAGCACTTTGGGGAGTCAGCCCCAGATGCCCCATCACGGGGATGCCGGCATTGACGATGGCGTGCACGCGCGAGACGACCTCGCGCCCCCCTTCCAGCTTGATGCCATCGCAGGCGGCTTCGGCCATGAAACGGCCCGCGTTGACCACGGCGGCCTCGTCCGATTGCTGGTAGGTCATGAAAGGCATGTCGCCAATCAACCAGGCGTTAGGTGTGCCACGACGCACGGCCTGGGCATGGCGGATCATGTCGTGCATCGTGACAGGCAAAGTCGAATCGTAGCCGAGGATTGTCATCCCCAGGCTGTCGCCCACCAGTACCATGTCAATACCCGCCTGCTCGACCAGGTAAGCCATCGAGTAGTCGTAGCAGGTGATCATGGTGATGGGGATACCCTGTTTCATCTTGTTGAACAGATCAGGTAGGGTGACTTTTTTGCGTTCACTCATATGGGTGCCTCCGAGACTTGAACTTGAGACTGACAGCACACGAGGGACGATCAACGACTGATCGCTAACCGCTGACAGCTATCAGACATGGGACGATCTCATTTTACCACCGAAGCACGCAACAGCAACCGACTTTGTCCCTCCTGCCCCGGCATGGTACAATGTTTCTTGTTCCGAGAGCAAATCGGCTCCCCTGAAAATGTAGGACAAATTTGAAATTTGTCCTACGTTCACCAGCATTTTCATCCGAACGTTGGTGAACGCAAGTTCATGGAGAATTCTCTCCTGAAAAAAGGCTCCCAAGCCCGTCTTCGGGCGCCAAGAAACGGCCCGCGGACGGGCCTCAGAGCAGTTTTTTCAGTGAAGTCAAATCTGGTTTGAGGAGGCCTGGATGGATACAGCCGTCGTCGCCTGCGCCCAGCAACGGCTGCGCTTGCACGAATCGCTGGACGACTATCGCCATGATTGTGTGCGCTTTCTGCGGATGGCTCAGAGCAAGGGGGCATCTCTGGTCGTTTTCCCGGAGATGTCGGGCATAATGGCCGCGGTGCCTGATCTCCCTGGTGTGCGCGCCAGCTTGCTGCGCCAGGCTGATCAAGGCCGCCAACGCGGCGCATCCCTCTGGAAACGAGCCAAAGCGCGCGTCGCCAGTTCTACAGCGGGGCTTCTGGGTGTGGACTTTCGTGAGGCGCTGGCCCGCCATCTGGCCGAGGAGGGCAACGGGCTGCGCCGGGAGGTAGAGCGACTGTTCGCGGGGCTGGCCCGCAGCTACGGCACTCACATTATCGTGGGGGCCGGCTATCTGCCGGGTAACGGAGCCAGACAACATTCCTTGGCCCTGGCCTTCAGTCCGCAAGGAGAGATGATCGGTGAGGCTACTCGTGTCGGGCTTCTGCCTGAAGACGAAGGACTGATCGCGCCGGGTGATGGGTGGGTGGTGTTGCCAACGCCGGTGGGACGCATTGGCGTTCTCATGGGGGGCGATGTGCTCTATCCCGAGGTGGCCCGGCTGTTGGTCTATCGTGGTGCAGAGGTCCTGGTTGTCATGGCTGCGACCAGCGATCCGGCTTTGGCTGCCCGTATCCGGTTGGCGGCGCTGGCTCGCGCCCAGGAGAACCAGGTCTTCGTACTCACCTGCTTCCTGATCGGCAACGACCCATTGCAGGGGGACGACGCGCAGTTCACCGGCCGTTCGGCCATCATGGCGCCGGTGGAGATGACCACGCATCATACAGGGATCATGGTAGAGATGAGCACTGCCGCGGCTGAGGGGTTGATTGCTGCTGAGCTGAACTTCTACGCTCTGCGCGAGCTATGGCGGGAGGCGGAGCCCTCTCCACGCCGGGGGTTGCCGTTGATGCTGGCCGGTCAGACCCTCGCCTCCGATTACACGTTGGGCCGTTCTGTTGATGAAGCGTGGGAAGACGTAGAGGCGTCACGAGAGCAGCCGCTGTTGCTTCCCAAGCCGGCGGTGCCGCTGACGATACCGGTGGCTGAGCTACCGGTGGTAGGGGTGAGCGAGGCCTCAATCGCATTGCCTTCTGAGGAATCGCCAGAGGTCACAGCCCAACCGGAACCTGATGTGACCGGGCTGGAGACAGAGACGCCGATGAGGGAAGAGACGTCAGCAGCCAAAGGAGAAGCTGTGACGAGTGAAGCGTGAGCAGGTGGTCACGCATCACTTTCAAGCGCGCTTCACCAGGTCGCCGAGCAGACGGACGACTCCCAAAATGGCGGCACCCAGCCGGATCCAGTCCGTAGGAGCGATATGTGGGGATGTACCTCTCTCGCCAGTTTCAGCCTCTGCTAGCGAACTTGTGTAGACCCATGCGATCAGCGCGCCTAACAGCGCGCCGGCCACTGCGCCGATGATGATACCGCGCCTGCGCTTGTTCATCGTTCCACCTCGCTATTGCGGTTGATGGAGGAAGCAGACTGGCCTGCTGGCTGGCCGCGTAAGGTGCACACTGTGGCTTGAACGCCAGCCCACCAGGCGTGAGCCCAAATGACCGGACGGGCGATCCTGTGACTGCTGCGCTCCACAATGTCCGTAGCCTGGCGGGCATGTTGTTGGGCCTGAGGCATCAGGTCGTCTACTCGCCTGCGCGCCCTTCGCATCCCCTTCACGCTGAAAAACAACAATGTCAGAGGCACGGCCCACGCGATCATGGACAGGATGACGAGAAGGATGAGAGCAATGTTGGCCCAGGTGTGGATCATGTGCTCCTCTACACCGTGTGCTGCTGCTTACGACCATTGTACCTGAGAAGGCGGGACAGGGCAAGCGGAGGGGAGGGGTGTCTCACAGAGGTACATTCCATCCGCTGGACACGACGTCGCCGCAGGGATCGGCGTGGGTGTGGGTGTCAGCGTCACGGCAACGACTGTGTAACGGTCAACGACCACGCCAGCGCGAGAGATGAACTGGAAGACGATAGCATCCTGGCTGGCCTCGACCAGCATGGCCCCATAGTCGGCGTTGTATCGCACCTGGCTGCCGGGTACAGGTGTGCCGAACGGGTACCTGGTGCTCCCCCCCAGGCCGTTGACAAAGTACAGGAAGCCATCTTTGACGATACGCTCATACGTGTGATCGTGACCCGCCAGCACTGCCGTCGCACCCCACTGCCGGTAAGGCCACTGCATTGCCACGGTTGACCCGTGCAG
>DAOUAJ010000039.1:0-17171 GCA_034433615.1 Anaerolineae bacterium
TCCCTCGAGCGAGGGTGCCTCGACCTTAGGCCGAGAGAGATGGTAGCACAAGCGTTCCATTTTGTCAAGGAAGGAGGAGGGCGGCTTCCTCCCGTGGGTTTACCTGCGGGTTTCCGCCGCCACAAAATCTATGAACATCGTTCAAGAAGTGGAGAGAATTCTAAGCACGACGACACGCGCAGAAAAAGCTCAGGTGCTTCAGTGGGTTGTGCGTGACCTCGGTGATGCTTTTCCAGGCATTGATAGCAATCCAAATGTGTGTGGCGGTGAGCCGTGTATTGTACGTACCCGTATTCCTGTTTGGGTATTAGTGCAAGCCAAACGATTAGGTATGAGCGAAGCCGACTTGCTCCACAGCTATCCTACCCTACGTGCTGAAGACCTGGTGAATGCCTGGGGATATTATCGAACGCATCCAGACGAGATCGAGCAACAAATCCGCGAGAACGAGGAAGCCTGATGGCAAGGTTATACTCCAATGAGAACTTTCCGCTTCCCGTTGTCGAAGCACTGCGGCAATTGAAACATGACGTATTGACCGTTCAGGAGACGGGTCAGGCCGGGCAAGCGATGTCGGATGAGGCGGTATTAGCGTTTGCCCTTGCCGAAGGGCGTGCTTTATTGACCATAAACCGCAAGCACTTTGTTCGCTTACATCGAGAAGGGAAAGAGCATTCGGGCATTATTGCCTGTACACTGGATGTAGATTTTGCAGGGTTAGCGCAGCGGATTCACGAAGCGATTGAGACACAAGGTCGGCTTTCGGGTCAACTCATTCGCATCAATCGCCCTGTGAAGTGAAAGGCAAGGCCGTCAATCCCAGCGCGCGATCTTTCCCCTTTCCTGCCGCACGGGGGAGGGGATCACCGCCTGGGTGGATTGGCTGTTCCCGGGCCGTTAATCTGATCTGCTACCTTCACAAGTGACTGTGACTGTGCTATACTGGTCATGCTGATGCCTGCAAGGCAGAATCCCGAGTTAGTATCTTACGCAGTCTCCGCACAAAATCGGTGTGAAGAAAGACAAGGGTGAAATGATTGGCATCGCATTCACACCTTCTGCCCTCGATGACGTTCGGTGGTTTCGCAAGCATGAGAACCTCAGGTTTGAGCAAGCAAGCTATATTCAGTTGTTAAAATAGTTATGAGGTGCTGAACGCCTTCCCGGCCTTTGGGCTGTCGGGGGGCGTTTTCATTAACCCATAAGGGGTGAACTGGCTGTTCCCGGGCCGATAAGCGAGGGGATGGCTTGCGGAAATGAGAGGAGGCGACATGGCCGATCGGAGACTTTCGTCACCGGCTGATCTGGATGACCTGCGGGAGCGCACGTTGGCGTCCCTGGCGAACAGACGGCAGAAAAGCGTGACCCTCGCAGTAGGTATGGGAACATGCGGACGCGCGGCTGGCGCGAGCGAAACTCTGCAGGCGATCCTGGGTGAGATCAACGCTCTGGGCCTGTCCGATGTCAAGGTGATCCAAACCGGCTGCCTCGGCCTCTGCGCGTGGGAGCCCATCGTTCAAGTCTGGCCGGGCGAAGGCGAGCAGATGGTCTATAGCCTGGTGACACCGGAACGGGCCCGACACATCGTTCAGGAGCACGTTATCCTCGGCCGTCCCATCCGTCGCTGGGCTATTCCTCAGGCCAAGGCTCAGCCGGAAGGTCTTCGTGAACCATCAGACGTGGATCTGACTCTCGTAGACGATGTCTTAGCACAGCATGGCCGGAAGCCCGATGCGTTGGTGGCTATCCTGACCCAACTGAACCAGACATGGGGTTACCTGCCTTGCAAGGGACTGGTTGAGCTGGCGAAGAAGATGGGACTGCCAGCCCATAGGGTCTTCGGCTCAGCCAGCTTCTACAGCATGCTCAACCTGACCCCGTTAGGAGAGCACGTGATCCGATTCTGCCAGGACGCACCCTGTCACGTGGCTGGCGGTAGGGAGGTCTGGGAAGCGCTGCAGGAGGTGACCGGCCTGCGGTTTGGCCAGACTAGTGCCGATGGCCGGTGGACTTTGTTGACGACCAGTTGCCTGGGGCTCTGCGGCGTAGGGCCAGTGCTCCTGGTGGATGACGAGATCTACGGCAACGTGACGCCAGAACGGGTGCCGCAGATTCTAGCCGGACATGGGAGGTGAGAGAATGAACAAGGCGGACATGGAAGCGCGCCTGGTCCCACTGCCGCCTGTCGAGGACGTTCCCGTCTTCCAGCAACGGGTTGTACTCCAACGGGCCGGACGAATTGATCCTGAAGCCATCGAAGACTACATTGCCCACGACGGCTACGCGGCGCTGAGCAAGGCACTGAGCAAAATGACGCCAGCCCAGATTGTCGAGGAGGTGAAGTCCTCGGGGCTGATGGGCCGGGGGGGCGCAGCGTTTCCCACCGGCCTCAAAATGCAACTGGTTGCCGGAGCCAAGGGCACGCCAAAGTATGTCCTCGGCAATGCCGACGAGAGCGAACCGGGCACCTTCAAGGATCGTCTTATCCTGGAGGGTGACCCCCACTCTGTTCTGGAAGCGATGGCTATCGCCGGCTACGCTGTCGGCGCCCATGAGGGGTACATCTATGTCCGAGGGGAGTATGGTCTGGCCTGGCAACGCCTGCGGAAGGCGATTCGGCAGGCGGAACAGAACGGATTGCTGGGCGAGCGGATCCTGGGCACTGATTTCTCATTCTTCATTCATCTCCACAGAGGGGCGGGGGCCTACATCTGCGGCGAGGAGACAGCCCTTATCGAGTCTCTGGAAGGTAAGCGAGGGGAACCACGCTTGCGCCCCCCTTACCCTACCACTTATGGCCTGTGGGGGCAGCCTACCCTGGTGCAAAACGTGGAGACGCTAGCTAACATCCCTCCCATCGCCCTGAACGGTGCAGGTTGGTTCCGACAACTGGGTACCGAAGATTGTCCTGGCACCAAGCTCTACTGTCTTCTGGGCGATGTGAACGCGCCTGGGGTGGTGGAGATACCGATGGGGGTGACGCTGCGAGAGATGATCCAATGCTATGGCAGGGGGATGAGGGGAGGCACGCGGTTCAAGCTGGCCCAGACGGGCGGTTCGGCCGGCACGATCGTAGATGCCAGCTTTCTCGACGTGCCGCTGACCTACCCGGCCTTGCGAAAGGCCGGCGGTTCGCTGGGCTCGGGGGCGCTCCTCATCGGCGGCGAGGAGACCTGCGCGGTGGATCTGGTACGTGTGACGCTACGCTTCTTCAAGACAGAATCCTGCGGCAAGTGCGTTCCCTGTCGGCTGGGGACAGTGCGAGCCTATGAACTGCTGGAACGATTGAGCCAAGGGGACGGTCAGGGCGATGATCTGGAGAGGTTAAACCGGATCGCCACCTACATGGCAACCGCCTCTTTTTGTGGTCTGGGCCAGACGGCGGCTGTCCCGATCCTGACCGGACTGCAACGCTTCCGGGAGGAGTTCGAGGCTCACGTCGTGGAACGAAGCTGCCCAACGGGGGTATGCGGTAGAATCGGGATGGGAGCTTTGAAACAGGGAGGGGCTGCAGCATGAAACAGGTAACGCTGACCATCAATGGACAGAAGGTTGAGGCCCCTGAGGAGAGCACCGTCCTGGAGGCAGCCAGGGCAGCCGGCATCACCATCCCGACCCTTTGCTACCACAAGGATCTGACGCCGGTAGGGCTCTGCCGACTGTGCGTCGTCGAGGTCGAGGGGAGCCGCCTGCTCCAGGCCGCTTGCACACTTCCTGTGGCCGACGGGATGGTTGTCCATACCGAGTCCCCCACCGCCGTCGAGGCTCGCAAGTTCGTTCTGGAGATGCTCCTCTCCGACCATCCTAATGAGTGTATGATCTGCGAGAAAAACGGTGACTGCGAGCTCCAGCGTTGGGTGTACCATTACCAGGTGCCCTGGCCAGAACACGGCGGAGCTCGCCATCGCTACCTGGTGGACTCCGACCCCAACCCTGTCATCTCCGTGGACCTGAACAAGTGCATCCTCTGCGGGCGCTGCGTGCGGGCCTGCGCCGAAATCCAGGGACGAGATGTCTGGGGCTTCGGTTACCGGGGCTTCGAGACCCGGCTGAGCGCAGGCGCCGATCAGCCGATGCTGGAGGCCCGCTGCGAGAGCTGTGGCCAATGCGTCGCTTACTGCCCCACCGCTGCCCTCTTCGACAAGATGTCCCTGGGCTGGGGCCGCATTTACCAGCAGAAACAGGTAGTGACCACCTGCTCCTATTGCGGTGTCGGCTGCCAGCTCGTCCTGAATGTGCGGGACAACCGGATCACCCGCGTCACCAGTCACTTCGATGCTCTGGTCAACGGGGCTGCCCTCTGTGTCAAGGGGCGCTATGGCTACGACTACGTCCATCATCCGGAGCGGCTGACCAGCCCTCTGGTGCGGGCCAGGTGGCTGCCGGCTGAGGGCCGTCCCCAGGGCGCGGGCGATGAGGACTTCGTAGAGACAGACTGGGAGACCGCTCTGGACATCGTAGCCCACCAGCTCGCTGAAGTGAAGCGGACCTACGGCGGGGATGCCACCGCCATCCTCACCTCGGCCAAGTGTACTAACGAAGAAAACTACCTGATGCAAAAACTGGCCCGCCAGGTGCTGGGCACCAACAACGTGGACCACTGTGCCCGGCTCTGCCACAGCTCTACCGTCGCTGGCCTGGCCATGGCCTTCGGCTCCGGGGCGATGTCTAACAGCATGCGCGACGTGGCTCAAGAGGCTCGCGCCTATTTGGTCATCGGTTCCAACACCACGGAGCAACATCCCGTCTTCGGCATCCAGCTCCGGCAGGCAGTGCGTCAGCGGGGAGCCAAGCTGGTCGTCGCCGACCCCCGCCGGATTGACCTGACGGAGTATGCCACGCTACATCTGCGGCAGCGACCTGGCACCGACATCGCCCTCATCAACGGGTTAATGTACGTCATCCTGCGCGATGGATTGGAGGATCGGGAGTTCATCGAAACAAGGACGGAGAACTTCGAGGCCTTCAAAGAGGTAGTGATGCATTATCCGCCGAAGCGGGTGGCCGAGATCACCGGTGTGCCGGCTGAGGACATCGAGAAGGCGGCCCACATCCTGGCCGAGAACAAACCGATGGCCGTCATCTGGAGCATGGGGATTACCCAGCACACTCACGGCGTCCAGAACGTCCTCTCGTTGGCCAACCTGCAGATGTTGCTGGGAAACATGGGCGTGCCTGGAGGCGGTGTTAACCCATTGCGGGGCCAGAACAACGTCCAGGGGGCTTGCGACGTTGGCGGCTTACCCAACGTCTATCCCGGCTACCAAAACGTTGCCGATCCTGCCGTCAAAGAGAAGTTCGAGCGGCTGTGGGGGGGGCCGCTGTCTGACCGGGTCGGACTTACCGTCGTGGAAATCATAGACGCCTTTGGTCGGGGGGAGATCAAAGCGCTCTACATCCTGGCCGAGAACCCGGTTGTCACGGATCCAGATGTAGGCCACGTGCGGGAGTGCCTGGAGCGAGGCGGATTCCTGGTCGTCCAGGACATCTTCCTGACAGAGACGGGGAAGTACGCCGACGTGATGTTGCCCGGCGTCAGCTTCGCCGAGAAGGACGGCACTTATACCAACACCGAGCGCCGCGTCCAGTTAGTGCGCCAGGCGATCCAGCCCCATCCTAACACCCGCCAGGATTGGTGGATCACGACAGAGATCGCTAAACGGATCATCGCCCACAGCAAGATGGCGTTGGACCCCAATGCGCCCTACGCCGGCTGGAACTATAATCATCCAGCGCAGATCATGGAGGAGCTGGCTGCCACCGCGCCCATCTACGCTGGCATTCGCCATGAGCGGCTGGCTCCCAATGGGCTCCAGTGGCCGGTACGGAGTCTGGACCATGCGGGAACACCCATCCTGCATGTGGGGAAGTTCACGCGAGGGAAGGGGCTTTTCGTCCCTTGCGAGCACCTGGAGCCAGCCGAAGCCCCTGATGAGAGCTATCCCTTCCTGATGACTACGGGCCGGGTGGTCTACCACTGGCACAGCGGCGAGATGACACGGCGAGCGCGAGGGCTATCGGCCCTTTACCCCCAGCCATTAGTCGAGATTAGCCTGGAGGATGCCCAGCGGCTGGGGATCGCCGACGGCAGTCTGGTCCGACTTACATCTCGGCGGGGGGAGATCGTGGCCCCAGCGCAGGTGACGGAACGGGTCTATCCGGGGCTGGTCTTCACCACCTTCCACTTCCCGGCGGAGGCGGCCAACTGGCTCACCAGCGCCGAGCACCTGGACCCGCTAGCCAAGATCCCCGAGTACAAAGTGTGCGCCGTCGCCATCGAGCGGGTGGACGGCCGGGACTGATAGAAACGCGAGGAGAGTTTACATGAGCGGAATGACCAAACGGGAACGGCTGGAGGCCACCTTTCGCGGTCAGCCGGTAGACCGCGTGGCGGTGGCCTTGTGGCGACACTGGCCGGTAGATGATCAGCGCGCCGAAGACCTGGCCCGCTCCACCGTCGCCTTCCAGCGCGAGTTCGACTTCGACTTCATCAAGGTGACCCCCTCCAGCGACTTTTGCCTGGAGGATTGGGGGACGGAGAGCGTATGGCTAGGTGAAGATGAGGGGACGCGCAAGTACGTTCGGCATCCGGTGCATCAGCCGGCCGACTGGGAGAAGTTGCCTGTCCTCGATCCAACTCAAGGTGGACTGGGCCGCCAGGTGCGCTGTCTGCAATTGATCGGCCAGGCAGTAGGCCAGGAGGTGCCCTTCATCCAGACGATCTTCAGCCCTCTGGCCCAGGCCAAGAACCTGGCGGGCGATCGCCTCTTGGTCCACATGCGCCAGTATCCGGACGCCTTCCACTCTGGCCTGGAGACCATCACCCGATCTACCATCCGCTTCATTGAGGCCATCAAACCTACCGGTGTGGCGGGCATCTTCTACGCCGTGCAACATGCCTCCTATCAGTTGCTCAGCGAGCAGGAATACCGGGTTTTTGGTCGGCCGTACGATCTCAGAGTGTTGGAAGCTGCGCAAGATTGCTGGTTCAACCTGGTGCACCTGCACGGCACTGACGTGATGTTTGATCTATTCCGGGACTACCCAGTGCAGGCCATCAACTGGCACGATCAGGAGACGCCACCCTCGCTGCGCGAGGCATTGGGCCGCTTCCCGGGCGCAGTGCTCGGCGGGCTGAGCCGTCTGGACACCATGGTGCGCGGGGACCCAGACGAAGTGATCGCCCAGGCGCGAGCGGCCATCAGCCAGACGGGAGGGATGCGGTTCATCCTGGGCACCGGGTGTGTCGTGCCCATCGTGGCGCCGGTGGCTAATATCCGGGCGGCCCGGCAGGGGGTGGAGCGCTCAGGTTCATGAAAATGTCATTCCGAGCGGAGTGACATGCCGGTATCCTCAGGAGAAAGTGTGCGGTTCGAGATGAATTTCTGCCCGCGCTGCGGCCAGGCGCTGGAGGACCGAGAGGCCTTCGGTCGGGTACGCCGGGCGTGCCCGGCCTGTGGGTTCATCTTCTTCCGCGATCCCAAGGTGGCCGTGGGAGCGCTGATCGAGCGCGCCGGGCGCGTCTTGTTGGTGCGTCGTGCTGTGATCCCGAGCATCGGGATGTGGGCCTTGCCCGCCGGCTTCATGGACGACGACGAGACACCCGAAGAGGCGCTCCGGCGCGAGGTGCAAGAGGAAACGGGGCTCACCGTCCGCGTGAGCGACGTTCTGGGCGTGTACCCTTTGATCAGCCCCAACGGACGCGGCGTGATCATCATCTACCGGGCGCAGGCAGACCGCGGTGAGCCCCGGGCTGGAGATGATGTCAGCGAAGTGAGGTGGTTTGGGCCGGACGAGCTGCCAGACGATCTGGCGTTTGAGAGCACACGCCAGGCCCTGACCCTCTGGCGGGCCAGCCATCAGGGACAAGACTTCCGAAGTCTTTAAAACACGATCAAGCGGCGGGCTTGTCTTCAGGAGGAGGGGACGGCTGCTCGGCAGGCGTGGATGGCTCCTCTTTCAGGATACGGCTCAGCTCCTCGTTGAGGAAGCGCAGGCCCTTGACCAGCGCTTCGCGAATCTCCTGAGCGATAGGGGACTTCACCGCCGACTCCGCAACCTCCTGAGCCTGCTGCGGGATTCCCTCAGCCTCTAGGCGTTCTTTGACTGTTTTCAACGCCTCGTCCACCTGCTCGCCCAGCGTGCGCAGCCCCTCGCGCACCTCCTGCTCCAGCTTCTGGCGCTCCGGGCTTTCCCAGGCCTCCTTCAACGCCTGCCCGATCCGGCGGCCAAGCTGATTCAGTTCCTCGATCACATCCTCGGTGGACGGCTGCTGTGACGGTTTCGGCTGTTCGCTCATGATGACCTCCCCAGGTGTAACCAATCCCATGCCTTGCGTACTCTAAAGCCTTCACCCCCTGCCAGGTAACTGGACACATGATTCACTAATGTGATGGCACATTCCGTGCAATACCCGTGCTCGTTGATCAGGCGTTGGATTACCTGTTCCCGCTCCCTGGACACCGCTGCATCGGTAGCTGGGGTGGGAACCAGCCTGTGAGCCATCTGGCGCGAATCGGGGCAGAGCCAGAGTTCCACAGCTTCTTGGAGCCTGGGGTCGCTGCTGTAGTCAAAGGGTTGTCCCTGACGTTGAAGCAGGCTGTAATGCGACCAGATCTCCCGTCGAAACTGCGCCCGTGCAAGCTCTCCCACGCCGATGGATCGTTCCAGCGAGCGCATCAGCGCCTCATCAGAGGGGAACGCTTCGCTGTTCGCAAGCCTGGCAATCGGTTCCCCTTCACAGAAGGCTTCCACCTGAACCAGGTAATCGCGGAAGAGCTTCTCCGCCTTGGCTGCGAAGTCGGGCACGAAGGCCCTTTGCACAGCCCGTTGGGCCAGCGCCTCGTACTCGCGTCTGGCATCAAGGAAAAGAGCGCCCAGGCGCTCACGTTCAGCGGCCGCCAGGGAGGTGCTTTGTTCGATCCCATCCCATAGCACTCGCAGCAGGGAGAGAGGCTCCAGGCACTTCAGCCCCGGCTGCGTCACAGCATGGGCGAGGCGGTTTACCACATATCGGGGTGAGATCCCTTGCATCCCCTCACGCGAGGCTTCCTCCTGCAACTTCGCCACGTCTTCAGGGGAAAAGCCGGGGACGAAACGGCCATCGTACAGCCGAAGCTTAACCAGGGGGGTCACGTTCCAGCGCTTGCTCGGCGCCAGACGGGAGAGCACCGCGAAGGTGGCAGCAACGGGCAGAGCGAGCGGGGAAAGATGAACGCCGTGCAGATCTGCCTCACCGAGCATCTTCCGATAGATACGCACTTCCTCTTTCACACGCAGGTTATACGGCACTCGGACCACTACCAGCCGGTCCTGCAGCGCTTCCGTCTTAGGATTGGCAACCAGAGCCTGGTATTCTGCTTCGTTAGTGTGGGCGATGAGGGCCTCGTCAGCATAGATCGTGCCGAAACCAACGGCTTTAATCTTCTGCTCCTGGCTGAGGACGAGCAGCACCCCCAGGAACCGCTCGTCCATCTTCAGCATCTCCACAATCTCGGTCAGGCCGCGGTTGGCCACGTTTAACTCGCCGTTCAATTGCCAGGCCCAGCCTGATGGCAGCAGGCGATCATGCCCAACAGCGTCCGGGTTGAGGCTCCCTACCAGGCGCGTCAGATCTTCGGAACCCGGGTCTGTGGCCACGAAGGTTCCAATGCCGATCCCGTCTCGCTCACTGAAGGTGATGCGCCGCACCCGAACCTGCTCGATATCCCCACCGTATTCTTCTCGGAGCATCCAGCGACAGTAGGGACACAGATCACCCTCGATGTAGAGGCCATAGCGCGTTTGCAGTTGGGGCCGATAGGCGGGAGGGATCAGATGCAGGGGCTCTTCTTGCATGGGACAGCCCTTGATGGCGTACACCGCACCGGCCTCCTGGCGGGTGTAAGCCTCAAGGCCTCGTTTGAGAAGCTCAACGATCGTGGATTTCCCCCCACCTGGCGGCCCCATGAGGAGCACGATGCGTTTGCGCACTTCCAGCCGGCGGGCGGCCGCGCCGAAATAGGCAACCAATCGCTGCAACGGGCGTTCAAGCCCGAAAAGCTCGCCGGCAAAAAGGCCGTACACGGGCACGCCGTCTCTTGTCTCCGTCACCCCCGAAGCCACGATCATATCATGGATCCTGGCATGGGAGAGGCGGGCAAGTTCAGGCCGTTGGAGCACCTTGTCGAAATATTCGGCAAAGGTGCCTTCCCAGGTCAGCGCCACCTCATCGCAACGGATCTGCTCGGCAAGCTGGTGGAGTTCGCCCATCTGGCTTTTACAAAATACGTAAGCGCGCAAAACCGCTGGGCCAGGCACCGGTTTAAAACCGGTGCCTGGGGTGCATCCCATCGCTTATGCGCGCTAACCAAAAATACCGTTAAAGAACCAGGCATCCCCGGTCAAGGGGTAGGGTCAGACATCTCGCACGTGCTCACTGCGGGTGACCTGGCCTGGCTCGACTCCGACGCATCTCCTCACCCGCCCTCAAGCCAAGAACTTCAAAAGCATGCCGAAACCGACTAATGCCACAAGGGCGCCACTCACCAGGAAGAGATACCCGTTGATCCGCTGGAGAGCAGGGAACGGTGGCGTGAGCTGGAAGAACAGCAGAACGAAACACACAGCGGCGATAAGGCTTACCAGCAAGCCGGCCACCGAGGCGCCCAAAAACAGGATAAGGTAAAACAATGAGGCGATGGTGAGGAAAAGGGCGTAGAAGCCGAGCGCCCGCGTCTCGAATTCCCACAATCCTACTACGGCGACCAGCGCAGCAAAGATACCCCAAAGGAGAAACAACGTGCTCAACTCAACTCCCGGCGAGCCCCACAGGGCTCCACCGACAAGGCCAATAGCGGCTGTCCCGGCGATGAGACCCGTTGTTTTGGACTCCGCTAACCCAGCCAGATACCACCCGTATGCCACCATCACGGCACCCAACAAGACAGCGCCAAGGGGGAACATCGCAAAACCTCCTTTCACTCAAAGCAGTGCCAGGAGCCCTCATTGCCCAACGGGCTCTCAGGCGGACTTACGCTGGCCAGTGATGCGAGACCGGGGATGCCTGTCGTCCACAGAAAGAGTGTGAATACCACCCGCTAAAGCAGAGGGCTTCCCGCTTCGAGACCCGCGCTGATGAAACTCAGCCGGTGTAGACGCTCAGGCGGTTCTTGCCCTAGGTCTTAGCGATCCATATTGTCACACCTCAAGGTTTTGAGCTTAAAGACGTCTTTCCGTCTCGGCCTCAAGTATCAGTTGCGCTGTCGCTGTTTAGGTAACATCCAAGACTATTATACTATCATATCGGCAGTTTGTCCAGATTAAATTTATCAGTCAACCAGGTTTTCAGCGCACCATCCACCTGTTCACTCGGCGTGCATAGCCCCTCGTGCACCGCCTGTTCCAGCTTCCAGGCTTTCCCAGACCTCCTTACGCCCTACACTTTGATCGCTGCGGGTCCCTTGACCGAGGCGAGAAATCAACGCCACACGATGGGCGTATCGGACAAGATGATCCGGTCGCCCAGGGGTTCGCCGGCCGCGTTCCGAATGGGCAGGCGGGCGTTCGTGGCTGGCAGATACATCCCCATTTCCAGGACATAAGAGCCGGGAGGTGCGTCGGCCGCGATGGTCAGCGTGTGCTGATCTACCAGATATTCGCCGGGCAACCAGCCAGTCGTGGGATAAACACCACCGCCGGGCGGTGCATCCATCTGCCCACGGAACCGCCCTCCCTTGTCCAGCAGGTGAACGAACACGGTATACTCCGTGTCAGCCGGCTCGATCGCCTGCCAGTAGAGGGTGAGGGTGATGGGCACACCTGATCGGACGTCGTCTGCGGCCAGATCATAGCCGATCAGCCGGGCGAAGGAGCCGATCTGAACGTCCAGTGGGTGCTCAGGTGATGGTCGGGTGTAGTCGTGCGGGCGGCCGCGCACAGACACACGGCCCAACGAGATGTAATCCTGAGAGCGGCGTGGCGGAAATAACCGGCGCTCCGTCGTCAGCCGGGTGCGGTCAGACAGGCGAAACATCCCGGCAATCAATTGATGGACGCCATCGGGCACTGTGGCGGGCAACCGCAGCTCCACCGGCTGCCGGATAAGCGTTCCCTGCTCCCACTCATAAGTGGGAAAAATGCTGGTCGGCGGCCCCTCCCAGGCAGCCAAAAGCTGTTGCTGGTCATTGAGGACCTGGACGAAGGCCAGATATTCCTGATCCAGATCTCGTTGAGCGCGCCAGAACAGGTTGACCGGAATAGTGCGCCCCGGCTCGAAGGGGCCTTTGCCCACCGTATAACCCAGGAAGCGTACGCCGCCGCTCAGGTCAATGGTATGCCGGACAGCAATGGGCAGATGCTGGGGATTGAGCACCCGCTCGGCCGGCCACACATCCACCTGCCCCAGGGCGACCTCGGTGCCCTGGGTGCGGCCGTCGGGCAGCACCAGGTCCAGGGCGCGTCCGCTTTGCGGGTCATACACTTTGAGCCATACAGTGTAGCGGCCCGGGGGTGTGCCCGCGGGCACCATCAAGCCGTGGCGATCACGGATGCGCTGGCCAGGCTGGGCTGACTCAAAAGGCTGGCTGCCGCCCACCGGCTGACTATCCCGTTGCCCCCACGTGCGTCCAGACTCGTCGGCCAGGCGCAGCCCCACCTGCAGGCCGGCCGGCGGTGGGGCAACCACCTCCCATTCCAAATCCACCCGGACCACGTCGTACTCGGGCTGCAGACGTTGCGGATCCTGGGCCAACTCCGGTCGCGCTGGATCGTTCGCGATGTTGGGAGCGATGATGCTGCGTTGCAGGCGAAGCACGCGGGCGAATTCCGCAGGCGCGTTCCCCTGTGGTCCGGCAATGCCAGGGCCAGCAGGTGGCGTGAATAGCGTTAACCGCGTGTTGGCCCCATACCAGGTGTTGACCGTGGGGTAGACATCTGTCCGCGCCAGCAGGTACGACTCCATACGCGTCTCCAGGATGCCCCCCAGGCTGAGGTGTTCAGGCAGCCAGATGCGACGCCCCTGAGCCAGCGTCTCGTCCAGGGCATCCTGCACGGCTTGATCCCATGTCTGCGAGGGCAAGAGGCGAGCCTGGGGAGCATCGGGGCGGGCATACGCGCGAAAATAGCCCACCTGCCAGGGGAACACGCACCACACCACGTCATCCGGCTGACCTTGCTGTTGAACCTGCTGGATGAGAGGGCGATAATCGTCAGCGGCGTAGCGCGGCACCAGGTAGAACGTGGCCAGGCTGAGCGCGGCCAGCCCGGCCCAGGCCCCCGCGCTGACGAGAGCCTCCCGCCAGCGTTGCGGCCAGAGATCATCGAGAACGGCGGTCGCCAACAGCCACAGTGTAGGCGCGGCTAATAGCAACAGGCGCTCGCCTCGCTGTGGGAAGAAGGGGTAGCGCAGGTTGAGCAGGAATCCTGCCGTCAGGCTCGTCACCAGCGTGGTCGCCAGCAAGGGGAGAGCCACATAGCCCGGCCGCGAGGCAGCCCGCTGTTGCCACAAGCACCAGGCGATGGGCAGCAAGGGAAGCAGGCCGGCGGGCCAGAGGATCGCCAGCGGACCTTCAATGTGACCGATGACAAAGGCGCTGAGATGGCGGGCGAGGTAAAGGATCGGTCCCAGAGGCCGGTCCCCTTCAACGATAATCTTTTGAGAGACGTAGGGGACCAGTTGGGGAGCGGCATATAAAACCCAGGGTAGATAGCCCAGAGCGATGAGGATGTGCAAACCCACCCAACGTGCCAGCCGCCGGGGGTGTCGGCGCCAATGCCACAGGGCGTACAACGTGAAACCCAGGGGAAGCAGCGCTGCGTAGTACTGGGTGTAGAGGGCAGCCAGCACGAGGAGCGCGTAGCTGATCCAGGTGCTGCGGGCGGGTGGCGTGTCGCCGGCGCGGGTCACACCCAGGAGGCGGGCGGCGCAATAGATGGCGCCGAACCCCAGGCTGGCCACCAGCCCGTACATGCGGACTTCCTGGCTATAGTACACGTGCAGCGGGTTGAAGGCCACCAGCGCGGCAGCCCACAGCCCGGCGCGCGGCCCTGCCAGCTCCCGACCCACCAGGTAGGCGATCGGGATGGCCAGCAGGCCCAGCAGGACGGACAAAGTCCGCAGTGCCAGTGGCCCCGGCCCCCACACCACGATCCAAAGATGGAGAAGGGCGTAGTAAAGCGGTGGATGGATGTCGCGCGCGGTGAGCGCTGTCATCTGGGGCAACGAGTGGGTGGCGAACCAGACACTGTATCCCTCGTCCCACCACAGGGGTTGAAAGCTCAGGCGAACCACGCGCAGCACAAGCCCTGCCAGAGTAAGCAGGATGACAGCCGGGAGGTTGCCCCAACCGCGCTGCACGGGCAGAGGGAATGGAATCGAACGAGTGTCGTGCATACCCCCTCTCAGCCGAGGCGCTCTGGCAAATCTCCGACCGCGCTCCACCTGGCCCGGTCAGAGCGAGCGATCGCGAGTTCAGCGGCGGGCGTATCCCCCTGACCGCAGCACATGCTAGTTAACCTGCCTTTATCGCCTCATCAAGCCGTGCCAAGAGACCTGCAGGATTGTCAAACCAATACTTCCACAGCGCCTTGAGGGCGTATTGTAGCGCTGTCTGTTGGTAGTCCCACAGCCGCTTGGATTTAGAGCAGGCGGCCAGGTCGAAGGTCGTCCAGGCGGGTGGAAGGGTCTCAAAGACGATGTCGTTCAGGACGTCTTGCAGTTTGCGCATGGCTCACCCTTGCGCCGCTCACGGCACCGCCAGCGCTAACTTCAGGCGGGCTTGCACTTCTTGCCAGTCGCGGTTGGAGAGATGTCCGATGACTCTCACAGCAGACGCCGCGTATGTTCCCACATAGGCGCGGAAGGCGGAGGGAGCGTGCAGCCCTGCCGCTGACCAGTCTTGCAGCACGTAGTCGGTCGGTGTTGCCGCCGCGCCGAGTTGGGTGGTCAAGACGCCCAGCATCACGTCAGGATGATGGGCGTGATAGAGGTCGGAAGATAACACGACCGCAGGGCGTCGCTTCATACCTGTTGCTCCCACGAAGTCTGCCACGACCACATCACCCGGTTGCAGCATCTTGCTCCTCTTCTTCCAGCCTCTGCGTAATGTAAGCCCATGACGCGGCAGCGAAGTCGCGGTAATCCTCCTCCGTCCATTCCTCGCTGTAGTCCACCACCGCCCGCGGCGGGATGTCATTGAGAATCAGCGTCGCCAACTTGAACCGCTCCGGCGGCGGCAGGGACTTGACGATCTCATTGTAAATCGTTTCTGCCGTTGCCTGTACCATTGTGTTGTTCACCCCCAAACGTAATGCGCTCCAACGTTCTACCACCAAATCAACGGCTTGACCCGTTCCCACGGCGGATTAGCGAGATCCACCCGCTCGCCGTCCTCGAACTTCACGGTATCCGCCGTGATGCGCCGGATCCACTTGCCGGTGAGGCAGGAAAGGGTCTCAGCCAGGTCAATGCTCGCGTAGAATCTGTTCAAACTCACGCGCACTTCTTCATTTCTTGGTATCCACCTCCACTGCCTCCAGCATCTTCAGGTCGCGCAGGAAGACATACTGGTTGTAAGGATCTTCGCAGGGGTTATTGTTCAACCCCTGCGGGAAAGAGCGAGCGGCCGGCTAGTCGGCTGGAGCTAACGCTTGAGCCATTCGACCAAAAAGACCCGTGTTTCGCCGGACACGGTAAAGGTCTGATCGGGGCCAGCCGGCTGGCCACCCGAATCCAGCAACTGGACGGTATATTGCCCGGCGCTATAGTTGAAGATCTCGATTTTGGCGTTGTAACGGAATTCGCTGCCCAGGCCGGGATCGCCTGTGCGGAAGGTGCTTTCAGTGATTGCTTCGGCTACTGTGGCCCCACCTCGCAGGATGCGCAGCTTGTATCCGCCAAAAGCCTGAGTCCGGTTCTGGTTGAACACCCGTCCCCAGACCGTCACCAGATTGTTGGTGGTGGTACGCGGCTCCACCCCTGTGGCGTTGAACGCGTACTGGGGCGCGGGAGTGGGGGTAGGCGGTGGCGGCGTTGTCGGGCGTGGGCGCGGGGTGGGAGGCGGCGGCGGGATGCGTTCCGCCACGCTCACGGTGTCCACAGCCCCCCGCGCGCGCACGATTTGCCCGTAGATCCAGGCGCGCTGATTGCCCACGCAGCAGATCTCCCACCAATCGCCGGCCGGGTTCTTGCCCGTGATCGTGAAGGTCTGTCCGGCCTGCGCCTTTCCCATTGCCGGGTAATTGGTGCCGGGGCCGGCACGCAGGTTGACGATATCCTCGCTGACCACCACAAACGGGGTGGGGATGGGTGTGGGAGTAGGGGGCTCCGGTGTCGGTGTCGGCGGCTCCGGCGTCGGTGTCGGCTGCTCCTGTTGTGCAGCCACCTGGGGCACAGGCTGCATCTCTGTCAGTTCCGGCGTCACAGGCGTGGGCGTAAAGGTAGGACGCGGAGTGCGCGTGGGCGTGGGCACAGGTCGCGGACGGGCAATGAGCCCACCCAGCGAGCAGCCCAATGTGGTGAGCAATGCAACGACGATCAACATCACCGTCCAACTGGTACGATCACGCATCTTACTCTCCTGCTGTGCTCGTTATAGAGATGACCGTTCAAATAGCGCGGTTAGAAACCGCACCTACGCCTTGCGAAATCGCCTTACGGCGACTCAAACCAGCCTGTAAAGGCGGGCTTTGTATATCGTAGTCGCCAGACTTTCTGCTATCTCTTAGAACAAGCGGATGTAAGCAATATAGACGACCAGATTATTTTGGGCGGCACCGCGGGTCGTGAACTTGCGCTCTGGCGACAGCTTATGGCCTGCCGCGTCCGTCAGATAGATCTCCCAGTCAAACTGCCCTGGGTTTTTTAACTCATACTTCAAGTTATACTTGAAGGATCCCTCGCCGGGGGGGGTCACGCTCGTCTCACCTTGCGACGTCACGTCCGTGCTGACGTCCACGCCATCACGCAGCACCTTCAGCCGGTAACCAGGCAGTGAACGCTCGCTGCCTGGCTTTCCCTCGTACACCCAAACCCAGATGGTGAGCAACGGGTTGGTGGTGGGAAAGGGGAACTCGGGGCCACGCGCGATGTCGAAGGGAGGGATCGGAGTGGGAGTCAACGTCGGCGTCGGCGTCTCGGTTGCGGTGGGTGTAATCGTGGGGGTCGGCGGCTCCGGCAGAACAGGTACGTAGAC
>DAOUAJ010000040.1:0-2791 GCA_034433615.1 Anaerolineae bacterium
GAAGAGCGCGGCTGAGATCGCCCAGGCCCTCACCGGCACCTGGCGGGAGGAGCATCTCTTCGTCCTCAAGCAGTCGCTGGAGCTGTATGACTTTTACACCCGGCAAATTGCCGCCTGCGATGCCGAAATCGAACAAACTTACAGTGCTATCCGCCCTGACTGGCCCGACCCTGACGACCAGGCCCCGTTGCCGAGCCACCGGTAGGTGGCCTTCGGCCACAAGCGCGACTCCAACAGCAAAAACCTGCCCAAGGACTCCCCGATCCAGGTCCGCCGCCATCTGCGCCGCATCACCGGCGTTGACCTCACCGCCGTAGATGGTATCAGCCTTGACCTGGCACAAAAGATCATCAGCGAAATCGGCACCGATATGTCCCGTTTCCCCACGGTCAAGCACTTCACTTCCTGGCTCAAACTGTGTCCCAATAACCAGATCACCGGCGGCAAAATCATCCGCTCTTCCACCGGCAAAAGCCACAACCGTGCCCGGCAGGCCTTCCTGCAGGCCGCGGCATCCGTGGCGCGTAGCAACTGTGCCTTTGGCGCCTTCTATCGCCGCCTGAAAGCCCGTGTTGGTCCGGCCCAGGCCCAGGTGGCCACGGCGCATAAGATCGCCCGCGTGGTGTATCACCTGTTAAAGTTCAACGTGGAGTATCAGCAGATGAACGCTCAGGAGTATGAACAGCAGTTCCGCGAACGGGAGATCCGCCATCTGCAACGTAAGGCGGCCCGCCTGGGCTTCACCCTCTCCCCCCAGCCCGCCAGCGGCGCTGTTTCTTAGCAACACCCCCCTGGCCGGCGAGCCGGCCTTCCCACCCCATGAAACAGGTGCTGTGGTATAATAGGGTCTGGTTGGACGGCGCAGCCCGAACTTTCGCGTTGGAGATGGTGTCACGATGGCATCTCCCGTTTAGCAACCTGGGCTGCGGCTTCAGCGATTTCTTCACTGGTGGCGCTTTAAGCGACCCCGATTGGTAGGCTGCCTATTTTCTTAGAGAAGCCGCGCCGTCCATGCCCTCAAAACGAAGAGCCGGAGGCCAGGCCTTTCGCAGCCCTGGGCGCGAAGGGTTAGTTTCTTGTTGCCTGTTGCCGGTCAAACCGCCGAATTAGGCCTCCAAAAAAGCCTCTCTGCGGCCCCGCTGTTTCTTGGTAAGCGCGGGTATGCCGCTATCCCATAGGTCTATCATGTACCCTCCTTTCTGCCGGCTGTCGCGGGGCGTATGTTATCCGAAGTCCGTTCCCTTTTCTCTTCATCAGCAAGATCACCAAAATCAAGATCACCAAAATACTAATTCAGCCTTCACAGACATGCGCACTGCATCCTAATGCATGTGAAGCTAACCAAGCACGGACACCCTACGGACAAGGCCAGGTATCAATAGTACCATTGGCAATGCCTTGCCGAACTTGCTGCAACTCAGTACGTAAGCTTTCTGGAACATCGTCCTCAAATTCATGATAGGGAGCTAGCCCAACACCATTATTCGCCACAGTGCCTGTGTACGTACCTCCTTGGAAGGTGCTATCTAACACAGACTTGATAGCATCAAATACGGCCACGTCCATGTTCTTCACGGCACTGGTGAGGTAGACTTGGCGGTACTCGGGGATAGATATGTACCAATCGGTGTCTACACCAATGAACATTGTCCCCCGTTCCCGACAAGCTTGCGCCGCCCCAAGGCCGACCAGACCGGCGATGGGGAAAATGACATCTGCTCCTTCGTTCATGAGAGAGTTGGCGAAGCGGTATCCATCATTGGTGTTCTCGAAATTCCCGGTGAATAAGCCTTCGCCACACCCTGACTGTGCGGGATTGGTTACCCAGCCCAACACTTGCACGTTGGAGCCATGCTGCTGGTTATAGTATTTAGCACCTTGCTCAAAGCCAATCATGTAGTCAGTCACCGGAGGGATCTTGATCCCACCGAAGGTGCCTATTTTACCTGTGGCTGTCATTCCAGCGGCCAGGTACCCGGCGAGGAAAGCAGGTTGATCTCTAGAAAAAGTCAAACCACGCACGTTGGGCATGACCGTGTCAGAACCACAGTCTCTCCCCGGCACTGCGCCAGGCCAGCAATCCGGGTAACTGTAGTCCACGATGGCAAACTTGGTGCCTGGATTTGCCCTGGCCACGTTGGCCGTGTCAACGCCCAACAGAAACCCGACAGTGATGATTAGGTGATAACCCTGATTTACAAATTGATTCATATTGCGCGTATAGTCGCTTTGCTGGTGAGACTCCAGATACGCTCCGTGGATACCGAGCTCATTGATCGCTTTCCGGACACCCTCCCATGCGGCGGCGTTGTACGTTTTATCATTGATACCGCCTATATCGGTGACCAGTCCGACCTTAATCTGCGTCCAGTTCTTGTAGATGATGGGAAGGTAGGCACGAGGAACAAGGGTAGGCGTGCTAGACGCCTGGAGGGGCGAGCTGTCAGGAGACACGGCACTGGCAAGTTGGCCAGCGACCAGGACCCAAACCAGTAAAACCACCCTAGCCATAAGGATTGTTCTTGTAGACATAGGAACCTCCTCGCCTGAGCAGGCATTCAAAACATGAGTGACAAAGAGCGAGTGAAATTTGGGATAACACCTCGCTCTACGTCATTGGCGGCATAACGGCTGGCGCTTCACCTGCGCCGCGCAGCGCAGCGGAGCGGCGTCAGGTGCAAGCGCAGGTTGGGCGCACAGATCGGCCCCGATGACCTTCATGATTTCATCTTTTTTACTATCTCACGAATATCTTGTCGCATTTGATAGGTTTGAATTGCGTTTGCTGCGG
>DAOUAJ010000041.1:0-1579 GCA_034433615.1 Anaerolineae bacterium
CGGTGAGTGCCATCTGGACGCCAACATGATCCGCCACGCCCTGGACGGGCTGGACCTGGCCGGGCGGGAGTTGCTCATCATCGAGAATGTGGGCAACCTGGTCTGCCCGGCGGAGTTCAAGGTGGGCGAAGACCGCAAGGTCATGATCCTCAGCGTGCCCGAGGGGGATGATAAGCCTCATAAGTACCCCTTGATGTTCATGGAATCCCAGGCCATGGTCATCAACAAGATAGACCTGCTGGGCATGGTGGACTTCGACGTGGAGAAGGTGGAGCAGGCCGTGTCGGCTCTCAACCCAGAGATGGCCATCTTTCGTCTCTCGTGTAAGACGGGAGAGGGGATGGAGGCCTGGCTGGATTGGCTGAGGGGAGAGGTGCGTCGGGAGAAGCAAGTGGGCACCGTGGCTTCCACCGGTCGATGATCGGGGGATCAAGCGAGATAAGCAGGCCCAGGTTGATGTACGCTTTTCGGAAATGATGGAGGACCGATGCGAACCTATCGTGAGCAGGCCAGGCTGTTTAAGGCCCTGGCTCACCCCGCCCGCCTGCGCATCTTGTGTGCGTTGCAGGAGGAGGGACAATACGTCTGCCATCTGGTGGCCCTGCTGGGCCGGAGCCAACCCACCGTCTCTCAGCATCTGGCCGTGCTGCGAGCCGCCGGGCTGGTGGTAGACGAGCGGGAGGGCAATCGTATCCTGTACCGTCTGAACGACGGCTGGCCGCTCTGGCTGCTGGAGTTGCTCGCCGAAGAGCGAGAGGAAGCCCCTTCGCGCTTTCAGGAACAGGAGGTGTGGCGTGTCTGTCCCTGTCCCCGCTGCAGCCAGCGGCGAGAACAGGAGGAAATTGCCCATCGCTAATGGAGCGGAACGAAGGGCGATAAAGCGCCAACAATGAGGAATCAGTGCTTATCCGAAAATCCTGCTCAAGGCGGACCCTAGTCCGCCGCTGGACTAGGGTCCAGCGGGAGCAAAAGGGGTTTTCCGGATAGGCTCTTAGCAGAGATGAGGTGCTATGATGCTGATTGATAAGTATGACCTTGGAGGTCTTCACCCCGCCGTGCGAGCCGGGGGCGGAGCGCTTCAGCGCCATCGCCCGGCTGGTCACCGACATCCGCGAGGCGCTGCCCTACCTTAACGCCACCCTGCGCGGTGCCGTCTATAACCCCAGCGTGCCGGCTCTGAGGTGGACGAAAGCCGGACATTACATCGCCTTTCAGCCCTACCAGATCGCCGTCAGCAACGTGGAGGATCGCGAGGCGGCCATCAAGGAGGTGGAAGGGCTGGTGAAGCTGGTCAACCGCACCTGGGAGCGGCGGGGGGAGATCGAACCCGATTACGAGACCCATCGCCGGCCGACGCCCATGGAGGTCTACAAGCTGCTGCCGGGCACCAACTGCAAGCAATGCGGGCAGCCCACCTGCTTCACCTTTGCCCTGAAGCTGGTCGCGGCCCAGGCGCGACTGGAGGACTGTCCGCCCCTGTTCGAGCCCCAGTACGCCGACCGGCTGGCTGGTCTCCAGGCCATCGTCATCGAGGCGCCGGCTATAGGGTGAAAACGCGGAGGAAACACGTGCCAGAAGG
>DAOUAJ010000042.1:0-9544 GCA_034433615.1 Anaerolineae bacterium
TTTATCCAGCGGCGCGGGAGGGCAGGTCACACTGTAGGCGGGATAGCTTATACCCTGATGATCTTAGGCAACACCCCATCCGATCACTTCTACCTCTTTCGCCGCAATCGCCTGGTCTATGGCACCTTCGAGTTGCCCCTGAACCCGCAAAACCCTATCGTGCGGGCGATGCACGACCGCCTGCGGGACGAACGTCAGCGGATGCGCCAGCTCATCCGGCAGTTCCGTTCTCAGACAGGTATTTGGCGCTGGATATGGGAGACACTGGAACGTTGCTATCTGATTGACCGCTACTACGGGCGGCAACTGGCGGCTCAGCGGGGCCGTTCGATGTCGCAGCAAAAGGGCTTCGTGAAGGGCTGGATTGCCAGGGAGAAGGCGACCCTGGAGAGCTACCTCAGCCTACGCTGGCTGTTGCGTGAAATCGAGGACGAGTCTCCCGATGAGTTGCGGAACATCGCTGAGGAAGCCCTGAACGCCGTCAACGGTTTTCTCACGAACCAAGGCATCAGCGCCGAAGAAGTCGGCCAACGGCTGGAGACGCTCTACACCGGACTCGGCCGCATCCGCTTCCGAGAGACCGACCCCGAGGCTCGTGGCCGCCTGCAGGCGATTCAAGACAGAGTGATGCGGGTGTGGGATGCATTGGGTCAGCAGGCGTGGGGCATTGAATTGCGCCATGCAGAGGGATTATACGACTTCTTCCGTACACTGGAAAGGCTCTACGCTCAGCCCTGGATCCTCAACTCGGCCCCCGATGCACTGAAAATCGTGCTCCAGGCGATGTTCTACCTGCATTTGGGCCTTGAGGACAGCGATGAGCCCGGCGGTTGCCCCTCTCGTGTGGATTACTTCATCCCTGAAGCCTATTTTCAAGAGGTCAAACCCGTCGTGGTGGAAGTGCGCTACGAAACCGAAACGGGTCGCCCTCCCGACTTGCGCCAAGAGGATGTGACCGACCTGGCGACACTGCTCATCCCTTACAAGCCTGTCTACCGCTATCATGCTCATCCGTTCCTGTCCGTGGTAGATACCGAGCACAACCCTGCCTGGGTGAGCGATGACCGGCGCACAGTGCAGATCCGCTTACAAGCCGAAGGGGTGCGGCGGGAAGGGGTACTGGCTCCACAGAAGGTATACGTCAAACCTCTGCGCAGCGATGATCAGGGCCAGCAAGTGGTAAAAATCTGTCCCCAATGCTACGCTATCTACAGTATCAACCGCCAGCGTCGTTGCCACGATAACCTACATGCCGTCAAGCTCTACGCTGATCCAATTGTGGAGCGGAGCTACGAGGCTTTAACGACCCGCCCTATTACTCGCACCTTGCGCTTCCTGGAGAGGATGCAAGGCGCTACCACCATGCGCGGCTCGGATGTGCGGGCCTTCACAGTCGTTCGCAACGACAACCAGTACACCATCACCCGCAACATCTTCCGGCAGTTCCAGGCTCTCTACGAAACCCCCGTCCGCTACAGCCTCTCTACCAAAGGCCTCGCCTGGAATCTGGCCGACGTAGTGGAGTGCGTGCTGCGGGACGGTGTCTTGCGCCAGCAAGTAGAGCAAATCGTCGTCCAAGACAACCGTAAGACGCTGGACGATAACCTGGTGTTGCACACGGCGGCACACCTGCTACACAAGGCCATCGCCGCCATCAGTGGCGTCAACGAGCAGGTGCTGGAGTACTGGTACGACCCCACCCGCCGAGAGGTGGTCGTCTGGGAGCGCTACGAAGGTGGAGCGGGCATTTCGGAGATCTTTGTAGACACCCTGCGCAGCAACCCTACCGAAGTCTATCGGGAACTCCTGGCTTCAGTCCTCTGCCCTGTGGACCTGGCTGAACGTCAGGACTGGACATCGTCTGACAACCTGCGAGCCGAACTGGCCAACCGTTGGCAGTTATCACCTGACGACGGGTTTATAGCTAGCGTCGTGCAAGAGGCAGAGTCAGAGCGTCAAATGCAGGCCCAGCGACAGGCCGAGGAAACCCGCTTGGTTTGCCGACCGCCCCAAGGGCCTGATGGCTGTCCTGCATGTATTCACACCACCTACTGCACCGACCGAGACAGACAGACCCTGACCGTGAGCCGTTTGGTGGGCGAGGCCATCCTGCGGTGTCTAGTGCGGCGGGCAAGTCGTGACGAGGTTGAAACGCTGATGAATGAAGCCATCACCCAGGACACCACTCCACCCACCATTCTCACCGCTGACCCAGGGCAGGGAGTGTACGATGTCCTGCTACTATAAGGCTCTACCCAGACTTATCCCCCAACTCCTACTACTGGCTAGCCCAGGAAGCGAAGTTATCCTGGTCAGCCCATGGGTGGAAGATGTCACCCTCTGGCCACCGCTCTTCGGCCAGGGCGAGAGTCGCTATACCCGCCCTGAAATCCGACTAAGCGAATTTCTACTGCGACTGGCGAGGGACTACGACATTCGTGTAGCTCTTATCATGCGGGAGCGAGATGCTCGTCTGGAGTGCATCATTGGCCCGTTGACCACTGTAAAACCGAACCACCTGACTGTGCGAGAGGTGCCTTATCTGCATGCCAAGACCATAGCGACCGAAGCCTTTGTCCTGGAGACCTCAGCGAATATTCTTGAGACCAGCCTGTTCAGAAACGTGGAGTCATGCACGATTGTCGCCAACCCGTACAACAACCCAAGACAGTGGCTGAGAGCAAAACTTGGCTTGATGCTTTGACCAAACAATCCCTCTCCACCGACGTCTGGCGCGCCTGCGACCTGATACGCTCCGACAACGGCACGCCGAAGCAGCGGTAGAATCGAGTACATGACTAAGGAAGCGAGATGACCCGAGACGAGCTTCTGCATCTGATCGCCCAAGGCAAAGGCCAGTAGCCGAGGTATTCCAATACGACACACCATTCGCGTTGATAGAGGACCTCACCAATGAGCGAATACCAGTACTACGAATGGCAAACCCCTTCGCCGTGCTCAGGGCAGGCCTTGACCGGCCGCTCACGCCCGAAGAGCGGGCATCGGCATCCAGGATGTTGACATCGAAATGCCAGAAAATCAAAAAGCGTTCTCGGCCAAATCTTGAGCGGGTAAGGGAGGAGGCAGCGTGATAGACGTAGCACAAGTGCAGACTTGGCTGGCTCAGGGAGAAGGACCTCAGATCGAGTTTAAGGAGCGCTACACCTCACGTGTAATCGAAGCGTTGGCCGCGTTCGCCAACGGATCAGGAGGGCAGGTGCTGATCGGCGTAGACAACAGCGGGCATATCGTTGGGCTAGCCGATGCGGAGCAAGTAGCGGAAAGTGTAATCAGTGCCTGTCGTGAGGCGATCAGCCCACCGATTACGCCATTGGTCAGCATCGTACAAATGGCAGAGGGGACGGTGGTTGTGGCCCAAATGCAGCCGACGGGGCGTATGCACACTAAGGCGGGAGCCGTATTTGTGCGCCACGGGCGACAGACCCGCAAGGCGACCCATGACGAAATCCGGCAACTGATCCTGCGCGAGACACCGGAGGCCTATGAGCGACAGCCGGCTGCCGGCGCACGCTGGTCTGACCTGGACACAGCGCACCTACACGAGTATTTTCGCAGCCGTGCGCCGCGCGCCGCGGCGGTCGAAGCCGGTCTGTCGGAATTGGCCATTGCAGCCGGGTTGGCGGTCGTCTCGACCGGTCAGACATTGCCAACGGTGGCGGGGATGGTGCTCTTTGGCCGCGAGCCGCAACGCTACAATGCCAGTTGGGGTATCACCGCCCTGCGGATTCGCGGGCGTGAACTGAATCGCAATCGGATCGTGGATCGGCGCGAACTGACCGGACCGGCAGACGCGCTCATCGAAGCTGCCTTGCGTTTTGTCGCCGAGCACATGCAAATAGCCTATCAATTCGAACCGGGTGACATCCGACACCGGGAGGTGCCGCAATACTCTTTGGACGCGGTGCGGGAAGCGGTGGCGAATGCGGTCGCCCACCGCGAGTACCATCCGCCGGAGCAAAGCCAATTGCGCATCTTCGACGACCGTTTGGAAGTGCAAAACCCAGGAGGATTATTGCCAGGGCTGACGCTGGAGGAGGTCTTACGCGGTGGCGTGGCCCGGCGACGCAATGAGGTCATTTCAGAAATTTTGCGTCAACTGGGCTACGTCGAGAAAGTTGGCTTTGGGTTGGTGTTCATCCGGCAACGGATGCGCGAATTGGGCGCGCCAGAACCGCATTTTGAGAGCACACCTTCGCATTTCATTGTGACCATGCCGGCGCGCGGATCGCCCACGAGTTTCGCGTGACCTTGTCAGATGCGAGGGACCAGGAGGCTTCGTAATGACTTCTCGTCTTTCCACCGACGCCCTGGCCCAACTGACGCCCCTTTTGGGCAACGGAATAACGCAGGGGCACGGCGGCGCCGTGCCCCTGCGGTCGAACGGTTTGGCAAACCCGTGCCCGGTTCCATTCCCACCATTGTGCAGGCGTACAAATCCGCCACCACCCAACGCATCAACGCCCTGCCCGGCACCCCCGGCGCGGCGGTCTGGCAACGCAACTTTTACGAACACATCACCCGGGATGGGCCGGCAGTGGAGCGCATTCGCGCTTACATCCAATCCCTAACACTGGGAAACCGATCGCGAAAAACCTGATTGAGGAGGACGCATTCCATGGCTGCCTTGGTAAAGGAACTCACCTATCAGCAACGTCTGGAAGCGCTGCGAGAGACCAAACTGCGTCACACGCAGGAGAAGCAGGCCGTGGTAGGATCCATGAACCACGACGACTGGGCCTTGATCCTGCCACCGCCCGACCGCAGAAAAATCGTTCAGACCATGAGCTCCTCCGGCATGCCCATCACCGACGTGCTGCTGGAGGGGTTCACCGTCAGGAGCAACCATCCGAGCGGCGGATTCTTCGGCCCCAAGGCGTGTGGCGAGAACTTCAGGAGGCTCCTGGAGCTCCACCCGACCTACATTGACCCCATGAGCTCGCTGGCGGGCGCGTACATGGTCAATTTCATGTCATACCGCAAGCCTCATTGGAACCCTGACCTGGACTACTCCCACCTGCACGAAGAGCAGCGCAAATACAGGCTCATTCCGGGCATCGGCGCCACCCAGCACTTCTGCCAGGACCTGGCGATCGGCCTTGAGCTCGGCTGGGGCGGCCTCCTGAACAAGATCCGCCTCTACCGCTGGCTCAACGCACCTCACGGTGCCGAATTCTACGACGGCCTGGAAGACGTGGTGCTCGGCATGCAGAACTGGATCCAACGCAACGCACAGGCGGCGCGCCAGATGGCCAAGCTCGAGGAAGATCCGCTGCTGCGCGAGAACCTGGAGACGATGGCCGACATCAACGAGCGGCTGGTCACAGAGCCGCCCCGCACTTTCCGCGAGGCGTGTCAGTGGATGGTGTGGTATCAGATGGCCGCCCGCATGTACAACGGCAGCGGCTCATTGGGGCGGCTGGATGGGCTTCTGCTCCCCTATTACCAACGCGATACGGCCGCCGGCATCCTGACCGACGAGGAGGCCATCTTCCACATCGCCTGTCTCCTGCTCAGGGACACGGCATACATCCAACTGGGCGGGCCGGACGAGAGTGGCAAGGACGTGACCAACCCCGTCTCCTTCCTCGTGCTGGAGGCGGCCCATCGCCTGAAGATCCCCGCCAACGTCGGCGTCTGTGTGGGCCGTGAGGTGGACCCCAGGCTGCTGCGCCGGGGCGTCGAGATCCTGTTCGCGGACAAGACGGGGATACCGAAATTCCTGGGGATTGACAACACATCGGAAGGGTTCGCCCGCAATGGCTACCCGCTCGAACTGGCCCGCCAGCGCGCCTACTCCGGGTGCCACTGGTCCGCCCTCCCCGGCCGCGAGTACACCCTCAACGATTGCGTCAAGATCAACTTCGCCGCGGTCTTCGAGGTCGCTTTGAACGAGATGATGGCAGACCGGACGGTCTCGCCCAGCGTGGACGAGCTATGGCGGCGGTTCGAGCGGCATCTGCGGCGGGCGGTCGAGGTCATCGCCAAGGGGTTGGACTTCCACCTGGAGCACATGCACGAAGTCTTCCCCGAACTGGTGCTCGACCTGTTGTGCTACGGCCCCATCGAGAAGGGGCTGGATGCCTCGCACGGCGGCGTCGAATATTACAATATGTGCGTGGACGGGGCCGCCCTGGCCACCGTCGCCGACTCCTTCGCGGCCATCGAGCAGCGGGTGGAGAAGGAGAAACGCCTGACGTGGCAGGAATTGATGCACTATCTGGAGAGCGACTGGGCCGGCCCTGAGGGCGAGCGGGCCAGGCTGATGATGAAGAGCACCCCGCGCTACGGCAGCGGCGGGTCTCGCGCCGATGAGTACGCAGTGCGCGTCGCCCAGACCTTCACCCGGCTGGTGAAGGAGAAGCCGACGCCGGCCGGCTACACCATGATCCCCGGCCTCTTCTCCTGGGCCAACACCATCCCCATGGGGAAGGAAGTGGGCGCGACCCCCAACGGCCGCCACGCCGGCGCGCCCATCTCTCACGGGGCCAACCCTGACCCGGGCTTCCGACGCGACGGCGCGCCCACGGCCATGGCGGTGGCCATCGCATCGGTGCAGCCCGGCTACGGGAACACAGCCCCCATGCAGATTGAGGTGGACCCCGGCCTGACCCGCGAAAAAGAGGGCATCGAGAAGATCGCCAGCCTGATTAAGGGGCATTTCGACCTGGGCGGGACGCAGATCAACATGAACGTCATAGATGCGGCCAGAGTGCTGGAAGCGCACAAGGACCCGTCCAAGTATCCCGATCTGATCGTGCGGGTGACCGGCTTCAGCGCCTACTTCGCCAGCCTGTCGCCAGAGTTCCGCCAGTTGGTGGTGGATCGGATCATCGCCGAAGGGTAGGAGAAGCAAAGCTGGCGGCATGAGGAACTGTCCTGTGGCCAGGCACAAGCTGAGACCCTTCGGGTTTTTAACCCATGCGTATCCCCATCCTCTATCGGGATGCTGACCTGGTGGTCGTGGACAAGCCGGTGGGCATCACTACCCACGCTCCAGCCGACGACCCCTACGCCGCGGACGCCATCGCCATCCTGCGCCGTCAGATGGGCGTTGACTACCTGGGTATGCACCAACGCCTGGATAAAGAGACCTCGGGCGTGCTGTTGTTCTCTCTGCGGCCTGAGGTCAACCCGGCGCTGGCGCGAGTGTTCGAGAGGCACGGTGTGGGCAAAGTCTACCGGGCCATCGTCCACGGCGCGCCGCGTACGGCGAGCGGCTTGGTGGATATGCCTATCGTCCGCGAGCGCGGAGATCGTTATCGCGTGACCACGTCGGACGATCCGCGCGGCCAGCCGGCCCGCACGCGCTGGCGTCGGCTGGCCGTGTCACCGGATCGCCAATTCAGTCTGCTGGAGGTGATACCGGAGACCGGGCGCACCCACCAGATCCGGGTGCATTTGGCCCACATTGGATTACCGGTGGTGGGTGATGTCCAATACGATCCCCGGCGCCGCCCTGCCCCCCGCCTCATGCTACACGCTCTCAGCCTGACCCTGCCCCATCCCACCACCGGCCAACCGATGACGATCACCGCGCCCGCGCCAGCCATCTTCGAGCGGGTCAGCGACGGACTGCCAGAGCTAGGACCGGTGGACTGGAACCATGACGCCGCCCTGCGCGACCGGCTGTCGCTCATTGTGCAACGGCGCGCTCCCCTGGCCGCCGATCCGGAGACGACGGCCTACCGACTGGTGCATGGCGCTGCGGAGGGACTGGACAGCATCACCGTGGACCGTTTCGGCGATGTGCTGGTGGTCAACTTTTACGACGAATTCCCCTTGGGCTCCCAGCAGGCCCTGATCGCCGCGCTGGCCGACGTCTGCCGACCGCGAGCAATTTACACAAAGCAGCGCCCGCCGGAAGCAGGACGGCTGTCTGAGGCCGATGTGGCCCGTCTGGCCCCCTCAACCCCAGCCTGGGGTGAGCCGTGCGATCAAGTGACGGTGCTGGAGGACGGGCTGCGCTACGTGATCCGTCCAGGAGCTGGGCTGAGCGTGGGTCTCTTTCTGGACATGCGGGAGATGCGCGGCCGGGTGCGCGCCTGGGCCGCGGGGAAGACGGTGCTTAACTGTTTTGCCTACACCTGCGGTTTCGGCGTGGCGGCGACCGCAGGCGGCGCGAGCCGCGTCCTCAACCTTGACCTCTCTCGCTCCGCCCTGGCCTGGGGGCAAGAAAACTACCGGGTCAATGGTTTTGTGCCTGATAACTACGACTTCGTCTACGGAGACGTGTTTGACTGGCTAAAGCGGTTCGCCCGGCGCGGCCAGACCTTCGACATGGCCATCGTGGACCCACCCGGCTTCGCCCGCGCTCACGGCCGGCCGTTCAGCGCCAGGCGCGACTACGCCCGCCTGGCCGAGATGGCCGCCCGCGTGGTGAGCACGGGGGGCCTGCTCGTGGCCTGCTGCAACGTGGCAGCGTTAGCCCGGCGTGACTTCCGGCGCCAGGTTGAGGAGGGGATCACCGTGGCTGGTCGCGCCGCCGAAGTCGTCGGCGTCTTCTCCGAGCCGGCCGTGGACTTCCCCGTGCCGCCGGGCGAGGCCCCTTATCTCAAGCTGTTGGTCATGCGGCTGGCTTAAACTTCAATCGGCGAGTGGCGGCCGATGAATCATATCTCACCGCTAGGCAACTACCCTTCGACCGCGTTGGACAGATGAGTGATCCGCAACAGCCGCCCGGCCCCGTCCATCTCCACCGCAACCACGTCAATCCGCCACGGCCCTTGCCAACCTGCCTCCGCCACGTAAGTCTGCGCCAGCGCGATCAGTCGCGCCCGCTTAGCTGGCGTGATGGACTCCTCGGGCGTGCCGTAGCCGCGACCGCGTCGGGTGCGCACCTCTACGATGGCCAGAGATACGCCGTCGCAAGCGACCAGGTCAATCTCCCCCGCGGCACATCGCCAGTTACGCGCCACGATCGTCAGGCCACGGCGGACCAACTCGTCCGCGGCCAGCGACTCTCCCGTGTGTCCCAATCCCCGGCGTGCTCCCTTCATGCTGGCACTCCTCCCAAGGAGTGCTGCCCATTCGCCAGCGGGCGAAAGCTCATGCGGTGTTCGGAGCACGGCCCCAGCCGGGCCAGTGCTGCCCGATGCACTGCCGTGCCATACCCTTTATGTTGGGCGAAGCCGTATCCCGGATACTGAGCATCCAGCCCGGTCAGGATGTGATCGCGCGTGACCTTGGCGGTGATCGAGGCCGCTGCAATCGAGAGGCTCAGGGCATCGCCGTGGATGATAACCTGTTGCGGCAGGCGGATCTGAGGCAAACACAAGGCGTCTATGAGCAGGTAATCAGGTGTTGAGGATAAAGCGTCTATCGCCTGGCGCATGGCCTGTCGTGTGGCCGCCACGATCCCTATTTCATCAATGACCCGCGCTGGCACAATCCCCACACCGATGCCAGTCGCTACCTTTTGGATTTGGGGAAAGAGACGCTCGCGCTGGGCGGGTGTAAGCTGTTTAGAGTCATGTACGATGCCCAAGAGGGGCACGCAGACAGAGGCATCCGGCGGCAATGTGAC
>DAOUAJ010000043.1:0-4880 GCA_034433615.1 Anaerolineae bacterium
CGTGGCCGTCAGGCCAGGGCTCTCCGCCACCCAGAAGCGGCTGGAATCGGGGGTGTGGATCTCGTCAATCAGCGCCGGCTTCCCGTCAATGAGCCCAAACTCGTATTTCGTGTCTACCAGGATCAACCCAGCCCTTCGAGCCACCTCCTGGCCGCGTCGGAAGAGAGCCAGCGCTGCATTGCAGATCGCCTCCCACAGATCGGGGGGCACCAACCCCCGCTCGATCACTTCTTCGGAGGTCAGCCGCTCGTCGTGGGCGCCGCCGGTGGCCTTGGTCGTCGGCGTGATCACGGGCTCCGGCAGCGGATCGTTCTTGCGCAGGCCCGGCGGCAGATCGAGCCCATATGGCCGCTTCACCCCCTGGCTGTAGAGCATCCATAGCGAGGTCGAGGTGACCCCGGTGATGTACCCACGCACGATCACCTCCACCGGCAGCGGCTGAGCCTCGCGGGCGATCATCACGTTGGGATCGGGGACGGCCAGCATATGGTTGGCGAGGATGTCCTGTGTCCGCTCGAACCACCAGGCGCTGAGCTGATTGAGCACCTGCCCCTTGAACGGGATCAGGCCCAGCACCCGATCGAAGGCCGAGACGCGATCGGTCGTGATCAAAATCCGCCGCTTGTGGCCCGCTATGGGCCCATCCTCCACCACATAGATGTCCCGCACCTTGCCCTCGATCCGCGGCCCCAGGCCGGGCAGGTCTACCCGCGAGAGGGCATGTGGGATAGCCGTTTGAATTTCGGCAACGGATAACATGGTTCCTCCTGCTTCGACAAGGGTGGTGTGGGCTTCAGCCCGCATCGTGGCGAGCTGAAGCTCGCGCCACAGGGTGTGGACTTCAGCCCGCATCGTGGCGAGCTGAAGCTCGCGCCACGTTGTAAGCAGCTCGTGTCACAATTGCCGCGAAACGGCGCGCTCGAGCCGGCGCATCCCCCACATAGCCCGTGGCGTCCAGCCAGGCGCGCACTTCAGCCTGTGTTGCATGTTGCGTGATGCGTGAATCGCCACACAACAAATCTGCAAGCGGATTCGGGCGTCCCTGGCGTATTACGGCCCAGGCGGTCAGGGAGTGCTCGCGGATCACCTCGTGCAGCTCCTGGCGATCCCCGCCCCGCTTCACCAGCTCCATCAGCAATCGCTCCGTGGCGGCAAAGGCCCCGTAAGCGGCCAGCAGGCGCTCCGCGGCCTCGCGATCCACCTGCAAACCCGTGATCAGCCGGCTCGCCCGCAGCAACAGCTCATCGGCGATGAGAAACGCCTCCGGCAAGATCGTGCGGCGATTGGCCGAATCGTCCAAGGTGCGCTCCAGCAGGCTGTGGGCCGCGTTGTCCCAGGCCACCCGCGGCAGGGCCGCCAGCAGCCGCGCCAGGCTATCCATGTTCTCGGCATGGATCGGGTTGCGCTTGAACGGCATCGCGCTCGATCCCACCTGATGGGCGCCAAACGGCTCCGCCCACTCGCCGATAGGCGGCGATTGCAGCACGCGCAGGTCGAACGCGAACTTGTACAGCGACTGCCCTAGCCCCGCCAGCGCCGACAGCACCCGATACTCCTGCTTGCGCGGATAGGTCTGCGTCGCCACCGGCACCGGCTCCAGGCTCAGCGTCGCCATCACCCGACGCTCCAGCTCCTCCGGCGTCATCCCCGTCCCGGCGAGCAACTGCGCATAGGAGGCCGAAGTCCCCACCGCCCCCTTAAAGCCTTTGCCACGAATCTCGGCGCGCACGCGGCCGAGTTCCTGCCAGTCCATCCAGAGGTCCTGCGCGTACTGCGCCAGCCGATAGCCGATGGTGGTGGGCTCCGCCGGCTGCAGATGAGTGAACGCCATCGTCGGCACATCCGCCCACGCCTCGATCTGCCGGGCGAAGGCCAGGATCAACTCTCGCAGCCGTCCCAGGATCAGGTTCAGCGCCTCCCGGATGCGCAGCGCATCGGCGTTGTCCTCGACATCCATGGAAGTAGCGCCCAGGTGGATGATGCCACCGCCGATGGGACACTGCTCGGCGTACGTGCGCACCTCGGCCATCAGATCGTGGCGGATTTCCCGTTCGATCTCGTGCGCTCGCGCCAGGTTCACGTCGTCCTGGTGAGCGCGCAGATCGGCCACCTGCTCCGCCGTCACTAATCCAACGGCCTGCTGCGCCTCGGCCAACGCTACCCAGATGCGGCGCCACAGCCGACGCTTGTGCGCCTCGCTCCACAGCCGGCGCATCTCCGGCGACCCGTAGCGCCAGGTGAAGGGCGAGAGATAGGTTTCGTGACCGAAGCTTTGCTCCTCTTTCATCGAGGCTCCAATCCTAGAGCTGATAATACCGCTTGCTTAATCGCCTCTGCTGCTCGCAATGCTTCTCTGGCTTCTTCCCATGTTGGTTCTTCCAGGATATCAGGGTAACGCACTCCTACTGCATAGGACGATCAATTTCGCTCATAGAGGATTTTCCCCTCACGTAGAGCAATAGCCACTAACTACCCGATCTATCACTTCTGGTGTAACCATATGCTACCCTCCGAACCGTTGGAAACCCTCATTGGCCATCCCGGCCTTATAATACGATCAACTGATCCCGCTCGGGCCCCACCGAGATGTACTGAATCGGCACGCCGGCCAGCTCGGAGATCCGATGCAAATAGGCCCGCGCGGCCTTCGGCAGCTCATCCCACGTGCGGGCGTGGCGCGTGGACGTCATCCAGCCCGGCCACGTCTCATACACCGGTCTCACCCGCTCCATGTCCGGCGTGTCCGGCACACGCTCGATCACCTTACCGTCCAGCTCGTACCCAACGCAGATCTTCACCTCGGGGAAGGTGTCCAGCACGTCCAGCTTGGTCACGGCCAGGCCCGTGAAGCCATTGAACCAGGCCGCATGGCGGATGGCGACGCCATCAAACCAGCCACAGCGCCGCGGCCGGCCCGTCGTTGCGCCATATTCCTGCCCGATCTGCCGCAGCCGTTCCCCGTGCTCATCCTTCAGCTCCGTGGGAAATGGGCCGGCTCCCACCGCCGTGCAATACGCCTTGACCACACCGATCACTCGCGTGATCGCCGTCGGCGGCAGCCCAGCCCCCACGCAGGCGAAGCCGGCCAGCGGATTGGATGAGGTCACATACGGATACGTGCCCCAATCCAGATCGCGCATGACGCCCAACTGCCCCTCGAGCAAGATGTGCTGGCCGCTGCGCACAGCCTCCTGGATCATCGGCAGGGTGTCCACGATGCGCGGCGCCAGGGCCCTGCCCCAGGCCAGGGCCTGTTCCACCAACTCGTCCAGGTCCAGAGGCTGCTGGCCAAAGTAACACAACGTGCGGTTCTTGCGCTCCAACACGAGCGCCAGACGCTGGCGCAGATAGTCCGGCCGTGTCAGATCGCCCAGACGAACTCCGTGGCGGGCGGCCTTGTCCGCGTAGGCCGGGCCGATGCCGCGCTGCGTCGTGCCGATGCGCGCGCTGCCCCGCGCGGCCTCTTCCAGCCCATCCAGTAGGCGATGGTACGGCAGCACCACGTGCGCCCGCTCGGACAGCCACAGGTTGTCCAGGCAGACGCCGGCTCGCGACAGCTCGTCCATCTCCTGCAGCAGGGTCTCCGGGTTGACCACGGTGCCGGTGCCGACGATGCATCGCGTGCGCGGGTTGAAAATGCCCGCCGGCACCAGGTGCAGCCGAAACGTGCCCAACTCGTTGACCACGGTGTGGCCGGCATTATCGCCCCCCTGAAAGCGGATCACCATGTCCGCCCGCTGGGCCAGATAATCCACCACGCGCCCCTTGCCTTCGTCGCCCCATTGGGCGCCCACCACAGCCGTCACCGTCATCGCCTCTTCTCCCTTCACTGATCGGCGAGCGCCGTCTGCGACAGTCGCAGTCACCGCTGCCTTGGCCAGATCCATCACGAGGAAGCGGGTTTCTTTTGGAGGGAGCTCCCTCCAAACCTTCCCTCTACGTTTCCGCAGCGTACCGAATGCCATTCTGGAAAAGCGATAATCCCATCAAACCGCGCTCGCCGCGATGAAACCGCGGATGCTGAAGTGGGATGACGTGATCCTCCGGATGTGGCATCAGCCCCAACACCGTCCCCCGCGGGTTGCAGATGCCCGCGATGTGATTCTGCGACCCGTTCGGGTTCCACGGATACCCGGCCGGCTCGCCGTTCGGCCCCACGTAGCGCAGCGCCACCAGGCCTTCGGCCTCCAGGGCCGCCAGCGTCTCCGCGTCGCGGGCGACGAACTTCCCCTCGCCGTGCGCCACGGGGCAGGTGATCAGCTCCTCCAGCCCGCGGGTGAAGATGCACGGGCTGTTCGCCTGGGGCCGCAGGTACACCCACCGGCACTCGAAGCGAGCCGAGTCGTTGCGAGCCAGCGTAACCGTTTGAACGTTCGAACGTTCGAACGTGGCAACGTTTAAACGACACCCAGGCAGCCATCCCGATTTCACCAGCGCCTGGAACCCGTTGCAGATGCCCAGGACGGGCCGCCCCGCCTCAATGAAAGCCGCCAACTCGTCGGCCAGACGATAGCGTAGCACCATCGCCCACAGCTTGCCCGCCCCCAAATCATCGCCATATGAGAATCCGCCGGGCAAAACGAGCATCCGATAGTCCATCAGCCGGCGCTCGCCCGCGATCAACCGGTTGACATGGACGATCTCCGGCGCGCCGCCGGCCTGCTCGCAGGCCCACGCCGCCTCGCGATCTCGATTCGTCCCTCTTGCGTGTAGGATCAGGATCGGTGGTCTCATCACTCACAGCTCTCAGCTTTCAGCCGTCAGCTTTCAGCGATCAGCGGTTAGCCACTTGTGGCCTGAATGGGCTATCGGATATATGGACACAAGCTGGTAGCTGATAGCTGATCGCTACTCTCCCAGCCAGCGCAGCCGCCGCACCT
>DAOUAJ010000044.1:0-4553 GCA_034433615.1 Anaerolineae bacterium
ACGGGGGTGAAGATTGTGAAGCGGGCGTTGGAGGAGCCGATGCGGCAGTTGGCCTACAACGCCGGTGAGGACGGTGCGGTGGTGGTGCAGAATGTGCGCCGCAAGCAGCAGGAGACCGGCAACAAGAACATCGCCTTTGACGTCATGACCGCTGAATATGTAGATATGTTCCAGGCGGGCATCATTGACCCGGCGAAAGTGACGCGATCAGGCATGGAGAATGCGGCCAGCATCGCGGCCATGATCCTGACCACCGAGGCGCTCGTCACCGAGATCCCCGAGAAGGAGAAGGCGCCAGCAACGACACCACCGCCTGAATACTGATTCTTGTGACTCTCGTTGGAGCGGACGGATGGACAGCCCCTCACTAGGAGGGGCTGTCCATTTGGATCGTCTGATGACTTGCGCTCTCCTGGGAGCGCTCTGGCCATACTCAGTAGATCACGATTTCGGCTCAAAGCCCCGTCCCCGGGGCGTCCATCTAGCGCCCGAGGTTTCGCTCTGAGAGCCTGCCCTGAGCCCTCGGCCTGAGGGGCCTCGGCCCGAAGGCTTGCCAAAGGGCTCCGCCTAAAGGGACAGGCTTGGGAGCAAAACTGTGATGTACTGGTACTACCTTGACGATACTCGCTTTTGTAGATAAGCTGTGGTTGGTTGTTAAGCAGGACACCAGGAGGCGTACCGGAGCGGCAGGATCGAGCAGACAGGCGAGGGTCGAGCATGGCACAGTTTCCCAGGAGTGTGGGGGGTCGTTGGGATGTCAGTCAGACGCTGGCCGATTTCCAGGCGATCAGCGTGGTCGTCCACCAAACCCTGGAAACGCTGGCGCGTCGTCTCCAGGCAGCGGAACGGAAACCATCGCAACGAGAGAGCAGCATCTTTTTTGCGGCGGTGGACTATCTGAGCCAGGCACGCGAGGGGTTCTTCCTGAGCTTGCGCGCGGGCGCTGTGCCGGATCGAGCGGAACTGGCCTATCTTTTACGGCAGGCGCTGGGAGATTGGGAGTGGATAGGGGAATTGGGCATTGACCTGGCAGAGCCGACCCGCGTTGAGCAGGTGCGCTCGCAATTGATCGCCTTCGCGATGGCGGCTGTTGCCATTGGGATGTTGCCTCGCTTTCCCCCCGAACAGGCCACCTTTCCATCGGTCGGCCCGTTAGTGCGGCCGGGCTACGCGGATATTCCGCCTCCCCGTTCGCCTGCTCAGTGGCTGGATCGTATCGAGGAGGTCGAGCAGGTTACCTGGCACGCTGGCATCGAGCCAGTGGTACAACTGGAAACCGAACCATTGCGCCGTACTTATGGCTTTTACGAAGTCAGCGCATGGCTGGCAGAAGAGCATCTACGTCGTTTTGGCCTGCTTCCTCGTGAGCGATGATCGTCAACCGGGTGATCGTCACTCTGTACTTCGTCACTCATTCGATGGAATCTCAGGAGGTCAGGATGCCGATCTACGTCTATAGTTGTGAGATCTGCGGCTTGCAGTTCGAGCAGATGCGGGCCTTTTCAGACATGACGACGCCCGCCTGTCCAGGCGGACACACATCGGTGCGGCGCGTGTTCAGCCCGCCGGCCATCCACTTCAAGGGATCGGGGTGGTACACCACGGATAACCGGAAGAAGAGCAACGGTAAATTTGAGGAGAAGGCCAAGTCAGATTCGGACCATAAGGCTGCGGAGACTGCGACCAGGGACGATTGACGGGTGATCCGTTCCCTCGTGGAAAGAGATCGCCCCCTATGTCCGCGAAGAGCGCACGTAGGGGGCGATCTTGCTATCCGATCCTGCCGCGGCAGACCGCCAACGGCCTAACGCGAGGTCCTGACTCCTCTGGCGTTTTCGCCAGAAGCGAGACGCAACCACGCCAGATGGCTGGCAACATCCCTTTCAGATACCGATGCCGCTGAAAGGGGCGAGGAGGCAAATGGCGAGCGATTATCAACAGATCCCAATCACTTTCCTCCTGGGCCTCACCGCGGGCCCGCGAGCCAAAGAGCACTACGGCTATCAAGCGGTCGTCTAGGTTCTGCTTCAGCGCCTCAACAACCTGGTTCAGAACCAGATCGTATGTCTCCAGTAACTTATGCATCAGCTAACTCCAAATCGGCGTAACACTCAACCCGGTTCTTCCTCGCACTTAATGCCACATCATAACGTGCTATCCTTTCAACCCGGTCACGGTAATGCCCTCGACGAAGGTGCGCTGGGTGAGGAAGAAGATGATGATGACCGGCAGGATGGTGACGGTGCTGGCAGCCATCAGGTAGGGCCAGACCAACTTCTCCTGGAACTGGCTACGGAACTGCTGAAGGCCCAGCGCGATCGGATAGAGTTCCTCACGGTTGAGGTAGATCAGAGGGCCCAGGTAATCGTTCCAGGCCCCCATGAACTGGAAAAGCGCCACCACCGCCAGAGCCGGTTTAGAAAGGGGGAGGATGATCCGCCAGAAGATGCTCCACTCGTTGGCGCCATCCACGCGAGCCGCATCCGAAAGCTCTTGGGGGATGGTCATGAAGAACTGACGCAGCAGGAAGATGTAATAGGCGTTGCCGAAAAAGGTAGGGATCACCAGGGCTTTGTAGCTGTTGAGCCAGCCGAAGTCTTTGAAGATGATGTACAACGGGATCATCACGACCTGAAAGGGGATCATCATGGTGGCGATGCAGATGAAGAACAGCAGATCGCGCCCCCACCAGCGTAGTCGGGCAAAGCCATACGCGGCCACAGCCGATGAGGCGACTGCCCCAAATGCAGACGGCAGCGCGTATTTGAGTGTGTTCAAAAAGAAGAGGTCAAAGCGTTGAGAGGTCAGGGCCTCTGGGTAGTTGCTGAAGCGCAACGGATAGGGGATCCAGATCGGCGGCACGCGATACACCTGTGGATCATCTTTCAGCGAGGTAGAGATCATCCACAGGAAGGGGAGTGCAAAGATCAGGCTCAAGAGGGCCACGCTACTGTAGAGGATCACGGATTGCAACAGCCGTTGGCGACGCCGGCGCCGTCGGATCGCCTGGTTGATATCCAATTGGGCCATGTATAACGGGCGCTCAATGGTGCTCTCACTCATGGTTTCTGCTCCCAGTCCATAGGACAAACCGCCAACGCTCAAGCCTCACGCCGTTGGTAGACTCACTATGCCGCTTGAGGAAGTCAACCTCCCATCCGCCAATGGCGTGAGGCGTGTGTTAACCGCAGTGCCCACTCTTGCAAGTCAAGCCGTTTCAAACTGAAGTATCCGTAACCTTTCAGGCGCAACTCTGGCTGTCAAGTTCAGTATCTCCACCCCAACTACTTGATTGTCTGCATTAAAGTCCAGAATAACGCCTGGTTGGACTTCTTCGGATTCTATAATGGTTGATTCGTCTAAACGGAAGTACAAAGCGTCGTTTTCCTTATCAATCTTAAGTCTCATCGCTGCCTCCTTAAGCGACGGTCAAAGAAAACCGTTACAATGCGGTTGGGTTTTGACGTTCTTGAAGCATGTCCCTTGCATGTCCAGAAGGTTCAAATCCCATTGGCTTGCCCCATCGTCCACTGTGTGCAGAGCATTGCGGTTAACTTATCCTACACGTGTTTGAGACAGGTTCTCTACTCTGTGCTGCCACCGTAATAGACCCAGCGAGCAGAGGTACGGAAGATAGCGATAGTGAAGATCACGACCAAAATGAACAGCAGCCAGGCCTGGGCCGAGGCATATCCCATCTTGAAAAAGCGGAAGGCATTGCGGTAGAGATAGATACCGTAGAACTCCGTCGCCAGGTTCGGCCCACCGCCTGTCAACAACCAGCCCAAAGTGAAGTATTGGAACATCCCGATCAGGCTGGTGATTAATACGAACAGGATCGCTGGCGTACACATGGGAATAGTGACGTGCCAGAACCGTTGCCAGCCGTTGGCTCCGTCCACCAATGCCGCATCGTACAGCGATCTCGGCACGTCCTGCAACGCCGCCAGGAAGATCACCATGGCGCTCCCCTGAGCCCAGGCGTGGATGATGATGAGGGAAGGTTTGGCCATAGCCGGGGAGGAAAGCCAGGGGATCGCCGTCTTGCCGATGCTGGCTAGGGCAGAGTTAATCAGCCCATAGCGAGGGTTGTAAATCCAGAGCCAGACCATGGCCGTAGCGACGGCAGGCACAATAGAAGGCAGGAAGAAGATCGTGCGGAAGAAAGGGCGCCCTTTCATCTCGTTGTTGAGCAGGCTGGCCAGCAGAAAGGCGACGACGACACCCACCGGGACGCCCAGGATCACGAAATAGAGGGTGTTGCCCAGCACGATCCGAAATTTCCCATCTTCCAGGAGTAGTTCCAGGTAATTTTTCAGGCCGATCCACTTGGGCGGGTTAAGCACATCATATTGCGTAAAACTGTAATAGAGCGAAGCCAGGATTGGATAAATGGTCCAGGCGACAAAGCCGATCAACCAGGGAGAGATGAAAGCAATCCCTTTGGCGAAACCGATGACATCCGACCGACGTACCCTGCTCAATGAAGCAACAGCCATCGTCAACGCTCCTGATTCATCATACCGGGGGTGGGCCAGCCTCCAGTGAGGCTG
>DAOUAJ010000045.1:0-7497 GCA_034433615.1 Anaerolineae bacterium
AACAGAAAAAGATCAAACAAGCCGCCGAGGCAGCCTCGATCCCTGTCCATGATGTCCCTCCGTTGACGATTCGGCAGCAACTCAGGCGCGTCGGCGGCTGCGCAAGGGCGAGGACGACACCCGCAGGCCGCTCCAGCCACAAGTGCGATCTTTGCAGCGGTACCGCTTCACGGGGATGAAGAAGGCGAGGATGCGATCCCGTGGGTAGCGGTGCACGCGATGCAACTCTCCTCCGCACATCGGGCAAGCCGGATGGGACAGCCACTCGCTGTGCATCACCCGCCAGCGCAGCCGCCACAGAATGACCGCCATGGCGACCACGATCAATAGGACGCCGAGGAAGTTTGATACGGTGGTGCTGACGACCAGGGTAACAAAGCGCTGGACGGCTTGCGATAAGCCCCCCCACAACATCTGGGCCGCGCCCATAATCCAACTCCGCAGTGTAGCCCGGATGTTGATGCGTTCAACCAACAAGAAGACGCCCAGCAGGACAACCAATAGCCAGATGATCTCGAATCGGTACTCCTCCCAGAAAGAGTGTGGACGTTCCGGTGGTTGAGACGTGTCAGTCATAGCTCCTCGTCGCCATCAAAATGTCGCTGCCAGCAATGTGGCTGAACGGGCGGCCCAGTCAATGAAGGGCTGGGCATAAACGCCGATGAGCAATGCCATCACCGCGCAGACCCACAGCATCGCTTGCATGGCAGGTGCCACAGGCAGCGCGTCCGCCTGGCCGTCCGGAGCGGGCAAGAAGAACATGGTGCGCACCACGTTCAGGTAATAAAAAGCGGCGATGGCGCTGTTCACAATCGCCACGATGGCCAGAGGCAGAAGCCGGGCCTGGATGGCCGCCCCGAACACGAAAAACTTGCCCAGAAATCCCCCTGTAGGCGGGATGCCTGCCAGGGAGAGCAGGAAGATCAGCAACGTGCCAGCCAGCAGCGGTGAGCGACGGACCAGTCCGGCATAGGCAGGCAAATCCACCGCGCCGGTTGTGTTCTCCACAGCGATCACTACCAGGAAGGCTCCGATGTTGGTGAACAAATAGGCGAGGAGGTAGATGAGCAAGCCATCGAGCCCATTAAACGTAGGATTGCTGGAGAGCGCGACCAGCCCGATCAGGATGTAACCAGCCTGGGCGATGCTGGAATAGGCCAGCAGCCGCTTCATGTTGCTCTGTTGGATCGCCACCAGGTTGCCTAACGTCATCGTGACGATGGAGATGGCTGCCAGGATGGGGACCCATTCCCGGCTCTGGAACATGGGTAGCCCTACAACCAACACCCGAATCATGATGGCAAAGCCGGTCGCCTTGGAGGCTGTGGACAGAAAGGCGGTGATGGGCGTCGGTGCTCCCTCGTAGGTGTCGGGTGCCCACTGATGGAACGGCACCAGGCTGGCCTTAAATCCGAAGCCGGCAGCCAACAGGACGATGGCCGGAAATCCCAACAGCCCCAGGTTGCCTGTCACGTGGCCACTGAACACGCGCGCAATGGACTCCAGGTCTGTGGCACCCGTCGCGCCGTACAGCAACGACATCCCGTACAACATCACCGCTGATGCCGCTGCGCCGTACAGAAAATACTTCAGCGCCGCCTCGATGGAACGTTGATCTCTGCGCATGAACCCGGTCAACACATAAGAAGTGATGCTGAGGGTCTCCATGCCCAGGTAAATCAAAATCAGGTCATTGGCACTCACGGTCACGCTGATGGCCAGGGCAGTGGTGACCAGGAGCGCGTAAAATTCTCCCGGATACGGCGTGCGCCCTGGCAAGTAATCTACAGCACTCATGATGACCAACGCAACGCCTACTGTGGCGATCACCTTGAAGAACAGGGCCAGCGGATCAACGCTCATCATCGTGGCCACACGCTGGGTGGTCCCCCCCGCAATCAGCGCAAGGGTAACCACCAGCGCAAGCAGCAGCCCGACGACGGCCACAACGGGCAACCATTGATGCTGTCTGACAGGCTCCCGTCGCCAGACCGCGTCTAACACAAAGATAACAACAGCCGTTAACAGCAAAATTAGCTCCGGTGACAGATAACGGAGGGTTTCGGCGGTGGTCAAGGCGCTTCCTCCAGAAAACAAGCCGTCAGCGATCAGCCATTAGCTGTCAGCTCTCGGTCATCAGCATCCCGTTTTCACATCACTGATGGCTGACTGCTGAGCGCTGACGGCTACAACCGCCCCATGAGAGCGGTCGTCATGCCATTGAAAAACTCCAGGATGGGCGTCGGATAGATGCCGAACAGGATCATAAAGAACACCAGCGGCCACATGGTCAACTTCTCGAACCCCAGCATGTCTATCGGCTCATGGGACTCGCTGCCATCAACCAGATTCGTCCAGTGGGTGATCTTACGGGGGTCGTACTGGCCCAGGAAGACACTCTGGATGATACGCCACAAGATGTAGGACGCGGTGACGACGATGCCGATCACGCCGATGGCAGCCCATACTCGTACGATATCGAAGGCTCCCCGGAACACAAAGAACTCGCCCCAGAAGCCGGCCAGGCCAGGCAGCCCCAGCGAGGCGAGGCCGGTGACCATCATGATGCCGTAGTAGTAGGGCACTTTGGCGCTCAATCCGCCGAACAAATCTAGGTCTCGCGTGTGAGCCCGCTCGTAAATCACCCCCACCAGGAAGAACAGCCCGCCCGTGATGATGCCGTGGTTGAACATTTGCAACGTCGCCCCGTTGAGGGCCATCGCTGCGCTGTCCACGATGCCGGAGCGGTTCAGGCCGATGGCGAAGGCGGCCGCGCCTATCCCCAGCATGACATAGCCCATGTGGCTGACCGAGGAGTAGGCGATGAGCCGCTTGAGATCGGTTTGAGCCATGCACACGAAGGCCCCATAGACGATGGAGATGACGCCCAACGCCACCATCAGCGGCGCCCACATTTTGGAGGCCTCGGGTAGGACGGGCAGGTTGATGCGGATCAGCCCGTACGCGCCCAACTTCAAGAGGATGCCCGCCAGGATGACGGAGCCGGCCGTCGGCGCGGCTGTGTGAGCATCGGGCAGCCAGGTGTGGAACGGCCAGCTTGGCACCTTGATGGCGAAGGCCAGGAAGAACCCCCAGAAGGCCAGACTGGCCAGGGTCAGGTTGCCCGCGAAGGGTTTCAGCTCGGCGGCTCGCACGATGTCGAAGGTGCCGGTGTTGAAGTAGACCCCCAGGATCGCCAACAGCATCGCCACCGAGCCCGCCAGCGTGTAAAGGAAGAACTTGATCGCCGAATATTGCGGCCGGTCCTTCTCCTGGCCCCAGATGCCGATCAGGAAGTACATGGGCACCAGGCCGATTTCCCAGAATACGTAAAAGAGGACGAAGTCCAGCGCGACGAAGACGCCGATCATACCCATTTCCAGCATCAGGAAAAGCATGAAGAACTCTCGCACCCGCTGTTTGATCGTGCGGGCCGAATAGTACAGACCCAGGGTGGTGAGCAGGGCGGTGAGGAACACCAGCGGCACGCTGAGGCCGTCCACCCCCAGGTGGTAGTTGACCCCCAGGGTTGGGATCCAGGGGGCTAGCTCCTCGAACTGGAAGCCGCCTGCCGCCGTGTCATAGGCGAACCAGAGATAGGCTGCCAGCGCCAGCGGTATCAGGCTGATCAGAGTGGAGAAGCGGCGAATAAAGTCGTCCTCCAGATTCTTGTTCCAGCCCAGCCAGCGGCTCCAGGGCAAGAGCACCAGGATCGCGCCAATCAGGGGGGTGAAGACGATGACAGTCAGGAGCACATTATTATTCATGAGAACGACCTCCAGGCCTCTGGTTGCGAACGGTTGTTGAATTGCTTATTCTGCCAGGGCAATCACCTGGCCTTCACAACGCACAATTTCCAAAAGCGAATTACAACCCAGGCACCACGTACAACGCCAACAACACCAGCACGGCGATCAACATCACTGCGAGATAATTCTGCGCTCGCCCGGTCTGGATCAGCCGCAAGAAAGCGCCCAGCGCGCTGGTCACGCTCCCCACCGCGTTCACCAACCCATCTATGATGGGCTCGTCCACCAGTGAGTGCAGCCCTCGGGCCAACTCGCGCCCCCATTGCCCTACTCGGTTGACCAAGGGATCAACCACCCACCGCTGGTCCAGGTTGAACAAGAATCCGGCCAGCCAGAGGGCAAAGCGCACGACCGTGGCCGCATACAACTCATCGAAGTAATACTTGTTGCGCAAGATCACGTACAATCGCCCCAGCGGCCGCTCCAGCGGATCCGGCTCCTCCGGGCGGGTGGTCGGCCGCGTGCCATACACCAGCCCGCCTAACGCCAGCCCACCCAGCGCCACAACGACGGAGATGGTCACCGGGATGGGATCAAAGGGCAGGGCCGCGGCTTCAATATGCAACGCCTCGGCCAGGCTGCCGATGAAGTGATGGAAGGGGTTGCCCAGCAGGCCGCCCAGGCCGGGGAAGCTCTCCGGGATGCCGATCCAGCCCCCGGCGATGGCAAAGAACGCCAGCACGATCAGAGGAAACGTCATGGACCACACGCTCTCGTGGGCGTGGGCTGCGGCCTCCGTGCGCGGCCGGCCGAAGAAAACCATAAAGATCTGGCGGCCGGTGTAAAAGGCAGTCAGCAGAGCAGCCAAGGCCAGCGTCCAGAAGACCAGCCGGTGGCCGTTGATCCAGGCATCAGCCAGGATCTCGTCTTTCGACCAGAAGCCGGCGGTCACCAGCGGGAAGCCTGACAGCGCCAGCCCGCCGGCGATGAAGGTCAGTGCCGTGATCGGCATCCTGCTGAAGAGCCCGCCCATGTTGCGCATATCATTCGCGTCGAAGGATTTTCGATTATGAACTTCTGAGTGCGCGGCGTGCGCCCCCAAATCTCCGTGTCCCCACGTCTCCGCGTCCCCGTGTCCCCTTGTCTCCGTATCATGATGGGTAGCATGGTAACCGTGCTCCACCCCGTGGATCACCGAGCCGGAGCTCAGGAACAGCAATGCCTTAAAGAAAGCGTGCATCAACAGGTGGAAGGTGGCCGCGACGTAAGCGCCGATCCCCAGCGCGGCGAACATGTACCCGAGCTGAGAGACGGTGGAGTACGCCAGCACGCGCTTGATGTCGTTCTGGGCCACGGCGATGCTGGCCGCAAGCAGCGCTGTGAACGCGCCGATGAAAGCGACGAAGGACATGGCCGGCCCGTGCTCCACCGCCTGCACCAGCGGGAACATACGGATGATCAGGTAGACGCCGGCCGACACCATCGTAGCAGCATGGATCAACGCCGAGACAGGCGTCGGGCCTTCCATCGCGTCCGGCAACCACACGTGGAGGGGGAATTGGGCGCTCTTACCGATCGCTCCGAAGAAGATCAAGATCGCCAGCACCGTCGCCCAGGGGGTGGGGCCAAAGAGCGGCACGTTGACCACCGTTGTCGCCAGCCGCTCCAGATTCTTCGGCGCGAAAATATCGGCGAAGGCCAGGGAGCCAGATTGGGCATAGAGCAGGACCATGCCGGCCAGCATGATCGTATCGCCAATGCGAGTGGTCAGGAACGCCTTCAGCCCTGCCCCTTTGGGGGTGATCTGCCTGGGGTCAGGGTACCTGCGGGCGAACCAGAAGCCGATGAGCAGATACGAGCATAGGCCCATAATCTCCCAGAAGATGAAGAGCATGAGCAGATTCTCCGCCACCACCAGGCCCAGCATACCACAGGCGAAGAGGGAGATGTAGGCGAAAAAGCGGCTGGCCAACGGGTCTACGTGGCCGGAAGTGGCCGGCCAGCCCCGTTGATCGGTTGGGCTCTCAGGCTGGCCCACTCCCATGTACCCTACCGAGTAGAGGAAGATCATCAGGCACACGAAGGGGACCATGAACAGCATCACCGCCGTCAGTGGGTCCACGGCTGCTCCCATCGTGAACATCGTAGACCCTGCCGGCAGCCAGTCATATGCCAGCCGGAAGGGTTCTTCGCCCAGGTGTGGGGTGACCACGCTCGCCAGGAACACCCACCAACCCAATACCCACGAGACAGCAACGCCCCCAATCGCAGTCCACGCGCTGAGGCGCTTATTGGGGTTGGTTACCAGGACGATGATGGCAAAAGCCAACAAGGGTGGAAATGGGATGAGCCAGGATAAGTTGAATGCGATTTCGCTCATCAGCTACCTCGTATACGCAGGCAACGAGGCAATAAGGCACTGAAGGTAATGAAGTGCCGGGGCACCAGGGCAGCCCGTTGCCTTATCTCTCATTGCCTCATTCCTCATTCCTCGTCGCCTCGTTATCCCCTGAGAGTATCCAGTTCCTCCACGTTGACCGTCCGGCGTGAGCGATACATGGCAATGATAAGTGCCAGCCCCACCGCGGCCTCGGCTGCTGCCACCGTGATCACGATGATGGCAAATACCTGCCCAGACAATTGGGTGGGCGTCACGTAGCGCCAAAAGGCGAGCAAATTCAGGTTCACAGCATTGAGCATCAACTCAACACCCATCAGCACAGCGATGGCGTTGCGGCGCGCCAACACACCGTAGATGCCGATGCAGAATAACGCCGCCGCGACGATCAAGTACCAGGTGAGAGGGATCATACATAGCCTCGATCACGTAAACACCGGGGCGTGAGACGTAATGCGTATTATATCACGCTTACTCTTTCTCACGAGCGATGATAATGGCACCAACGAGCGCCACGACCAGGAGAACGGACGCCACCTCGAAGGGAATCACGTAAGGACCCACAAACGCCTGCCCCAGGGCCACGATCGCATTACTGGCCGGTTCTGCCCCGTTGACAGGCCAGGTAATGTGAGTGATCAAGGAAGCCAACACGCCGAAGAGCAGCAGTGCGCCCAACGCCACGATAGCCCATTGCTCGTTCACGACCCGCGGCACATCGCGCATCCCCACACGACTGAGCATGATGGCAAACACGATCAACGTGGCGATGGCACCCACGTAGATCAGGATCTGCACAACCGCCAAAAACTCCGCCTCTAACAAAATATAGAGGCCAGCTATCCCAAAAAACGAAGCGGTCAGGAACAGAGCGCTGTGAAAGAGGTTGCGAGAGGTTACCACCAGGAGAGCAGCTCCCAGCGTCGCGGCACCGATCACGATGAAGATCATCTGTAGTAGCATGAGGGGCGTTCCTCACTTATCCCGATGAGATCAGGCTGTGGCCGCGCGCTGCCGTTCAGCGCTCAAACGCAGCCTACGCCCGGGCAGGCCCAGTCCAACCAGGAGCAGAACCACGTTGGCAACCAGGATCAACAACGATTGCACCAACGCAGGCAGTGGGAGCTTCAGCAGGGCAGCTACCAACAGCACGTTGACCAGTGCCCCCGGCACCAGCACTTTCCAGGCCAGGGCCATCAGTTGATCAATGCGCACGCGAGGGAAAGTGGCGCGGAACCACGTGAACAGTGTGTAAACCACGCCCACTTTTATGGAGAAGTAGACCACCCCCAGGACCGGAACTGCACTCACGAAGGGCCCCTGCCACCCCCCCAGAAACAAGGTGGTCGC
>DAOUAJ010000046.1:0-6375 GCA_034433615.1 Anaerolineae bacterium
GTTCATCCCAGAGCTTCACCTAGTCACCGATCTATGGTATAATAATGGCGGCCGATCACTGGTCCCATTATCAATCTCACTAAGGAGGGGAAAATATGAAACGGTTCACCGCAGTGATGCTCGTGGCTATGCTGGCCACAACGTTGTTGACCGGGTGTCCTGCTCCATCACCGACACCGCAGGTGGTGGAGAAAGTGGTCACCCAGGTGGTCGAGAAGGAGGTCGTCAAGGAAGTCGTCAAGGAGGTCGTCGTCACCCCGACGCCCGTGCCTACACCGGCGCCCGTGATGATCAGTGGTTTCCCCACCTCCGATGAGAATGAAGCCAAGACGGCGCAGGCTGCCTTCGACGCGGCCGATAAGGGGCAGCCCGACCCGGCCTGGAAGGGCAAGAAGTTCACCATCGGCGTCTACTCCGGCGGGCAGCGCGGCCCTATCTCCGGCCCCCTCTACTTCTGGCGCGGGAAGTTTGAGGAGCTGACGGGCGCTACTTACGACATCGTCGAGATCCCCTTCGCCGAGCTGCGGGAGAAGATCTTCACCGATCTCCAGACGGGGACCGGCACCTACGATGTGATCATCAACTGTAGCAACTACTACGGCGATTACATCTACAACGACTGGATCGTGCCGATTGACAAATATTTCGATGATCCGCGCATGCCCAAGTGGGACCGGGATTCCATCGCCCCCGCGGTGGCCAATCTGATGAAGTGGGGCGATACCTGGTATGGGACTAACAATGACCACGATGCCCAGGTGCTCTACTACCGCCGGGACATCATCGAGAGCCCCGAGTGGCAGGCCAAGTTCAAGGAAGAGACGGGTCATGACATGCCAGTCGCCATGGACACCTGGGAGGATGTCCTGGAGATCGCCAAGTTCTTCAATGGCAAGGATTGGAACGGCGACGGTGACCCGGATAACGGCATCGCGCTGCACCTCAAGGTCGGTGGCCAGGGCTTCTTCCACTTCATGGCCATCTCTGCCCCTTATGTCGTCCTCCCCTACCCGGGCGATCCCCCCACTAAGGTCACCAAGTACCACAACGTCTACTGGTTCGACCCGGAGACGATGGAGCCGTTGATCAACTCGCCGGGCCATGTGCGGGCTTTGGAGATGGTGCTGGCGCTGTCCAAGGCGGGTTCACCGGCCATGTGGGGTTGGAGCCTGGGCGAGGCCTGGGCTGACTTCCTGTCGGGCAATGCCGTGATGACCTTCTCCTGGGGTGACGTGGGCTCGCTATCTCAGGACCCGACCCAGTCGGTGATCATGGGCAAGCTGGGCGCACGCGGCATCCCCGGCACCAAGCACCCCTACGATAGGGAGAAGGGGCAGTTCCTGGACCTCGAGAAACCCAACTTTGTCGGCAACCAGGTGGGTTGCTCCTGGCATCCGGTCATCTCCAAGTACGCTGATGACCCCGATCTGGCCTACTACTTTATGGCCTGGCAGGCGACTCCGCAGATCAACCACTGGAACGTGGCCTATGGCTGGACAGGCGTTGACCCTGGCACCACCTACGACTGGTTCCCGCCCTACGGCACGGCCAAGGTGGAGGACTACGTGGCCGGTGGTTACAATGCTGAGGATGCTCAGGAGTTCATCGGCGCCTACCAGGACAACTTCTACAACTACCCCATCTTCCAGAACTACATGCGCATCCCCGGCACGCCCGAGATGCACGAGGTGTGGGATGTCCATCTGTCCGAGGCGGTGACCGGCCAGCTTTCCCCGCAGGAGGCATTGGACCGGACCTATGCCGATTGGGTGCGCATCGTCGAGGACTATGGCAAAGAGGAGTTGTTGAAGTTGTACCAGGAATCCATCGGCTACACGCCGGAGTAGAAGGCGACGCCGGACTTCAACAGAGGGCTGGGGAGGGATTACCTTGAGGGGTGATCCCTCCCCCTTGTGCTGGTAGAAAGAGGCATCATGCAAGAACGAAGCCGCGTTAAGTTTCTGTTTGTCTTCCCAGGCATCATTTGGGTGCTTATCTTCACCATCTTCCCGTTGCTCTATTCCTTGCGTCTGAGTTTCTTTCATGCTCGCCTGGGCAGCCCACAACGCTTCATCTGGTTCGACAATTTCGCGCGTGCTTTTGGAGATTATCGGTTCTGGAATTCGTTGCAGATCACCGTCTTCTTCGTGGTGTTTAGCGTGACTCTAACGGTGTTGCTGGGATTAGGGCTGGCCCTCCTCTTCCATCGGCCCATGCGCGGTCAGCGTATCTTCCGGTCCCTGTTTACCATGCCCCTCTTCACCGCACCCATCGCCCTGGGTTATCTGGGCCTGACGATCTTCCACGAAGAAGTGGGGGCTGTCAACACTGTCCTCAGAGCACTGGGTATGCTGAATTTGCCGCGCTGGTTCTCCCAGGTTTGGCCAGCCCGGATCGCCATCGTGCTGGTGGATGCCTGGCAGTGGACCCCCTTCTGTTTTCTGGTGCTCCTGGCGGGTTTGCAATCGTTGCCAGACGAAATCTACGAGGCGGCCGTGCTGGACACCGCCTCTGGCTGGGATACGTTCCGCTATATCACCCTGCCCCTCATCAGCCCGATACTGTTTACAGTGACTATTTTACGACTGGTCGAATCCTTCAAAGTGCTGGATATCCCCTTCAGCATGACCAGCGGTGGGCCAGGGGCGGCTACACAAACTTACTCCTTCTACATTTATCTGACTGGCTTGCGTAACTTCAACGCGGGCTACGCTTCGGCGTTGGCCTACATCTTACTGGTCATTATGCTCATCATTAGCATGTTCTTCTTCAACCGGCTGCGCCAGATTTACGAATAAGGGGGCTACGGAGATGGTCCAGCGGAGAGGTATCTACATCAACAACATCGCTCTGTGGATCGTCATTATTATCGCGACCATGTGGGGCGTTTTCCCTTTCTATTGGGCGATTATCACCTCGCTGAAACAACCTGGCGTCATTTTGACGAAGCCCTCTCTGATTCCCTGGCTGCAGTTCCAGCCTACCCTGTACAACTGGCGGCTTGAATTCAGCAACCGCTGGCCGGAGATCAGCCGGGCGATGGGGAATAGCCTGATCATTGCCCTCGGTTCCGCGGTCATTGCGGTGGGGTTGGGCACCCTGGCTGGATACGGCCTGGCGCGCTTCCGCTTTTATGGCTGGACGAACAAAGACATGACGTTGTGGTTCCTGTCGCAGCGTTTTCTGCCGCCGATGGTCACCGCCATCCCGTTCTTTATTGTGATGAAGACGATCAATTTGTTAGACACTCAACTGGCGCTGATCCTGGCCAACGCCACCTTCACCATGCCATTCGCTGTGCTCACCCTGCGTGACGTCTTCAAAGAGCTGCCCAAAGAGTTGGAAGAATCGGCGTGGGTAGATGGTGCCTCGCCGTTCGCAGCTTTCTGGCACATCGCCCTGCCCCTGGCCGCGCCCGCCATCGCCGCCGCGATGGTGATCTGTTTCGCCTTCGCCTGGAATGAGTTCCTGTTCGCCCTGATCCTCACCTACCGAAACGCCCAACCGATTACCGTCGTGATCGCCGGGGTGGAGCACACCCAGGGGGTCCAGTTCTGGTTTGTAGCCACGCGCCTATTGTTAGCCATCTTGCCACCCGCTTTGCTGGCGCTGACCGCCCAACGTTACATTGTGCGTGGCCTCACCTTCGGCGCGGTCAAGGGCTGACCCTCCTCACCCCTGGGAGGAGTGGGGTGAGGCTCCAAGTAACAAGTCATGAACCTGATTCTCAGCCTGGACCTTGGCACCACTTCTGATGCCTGCGGTGATCTGGGCCGATCAGCGCAGCAGCGCCCAGGCGGCCGCGATCACAGCGCAGATCGGGCTGGAGCGCCTGGCCGAGATCGCCGGCAGCCGCGTGGCCGCCGGATTCATGGCCGCCACCCTCGTCTGGGCCCAACAGGCGCGCCCCAGGCTTTGGGCACAGGGAAGTGCTCCTTAGCCATTAGCCATCAGCTATCAGCTTTCAGCCATTGAGGTCTGAGAAGAGCAGGGCCGGGAAGCGGACCTCCGCCCAATCATTGGCCGGGACGGTGACCTGGTAGCCCAGAGCCCCGGAAGTGAGCGGCGCTCCCAACAATAGCTGATAGCCGATAGCTGATAGCTGATACTGATAGCCGATAGCTGATGGCTGATAGCTAATGTTGCGGACATGCGCAACTTCTGCCGGCCAGAAGCATTCGATGCCGCCATCAACCTGTTCACTTCCTTTGGTTACTTCGAGGACCCTGCTGAAGATCGTCAGGTTATCGCGAACTTTTTCGCCTCGCTCAAGCCCAGCGGTCGGCTGCTGATGGACATGGCCGGCAAAGAGGTGCTGGCGCGCGTGTTTCGGGAACGGGACTGGCAGGAGGAGGAAGATGGCACCCTGTTCCTGGAAGAGCGTAGGATCACGCGAAACTGGGGTTGGATCGAAAATCGCTGGATCGCCATCCGCGGGGAGCGACGGGTGGAGTTCCAGCTGGGGCACCGGCTTTATTCAGCCGTCGAGTTGACTGCGCTGCTGGCAGACGTCGGTTTCATTGACCTGAGCGTGTACGGCAGCCTGGCTGGCGCTCCTTACGACCATACCGCCCACCGGCTGGTGGTGTTGGCTCGCAAGCCAGACACCAGGGACACACGGCCACTAAAAGCGGATTGTATCCCCCAAGAACAGGCTTAGGGAACTAGGCGCCTGTTAGCCGCCATGCGGTTGTATCCTAAACGTCGCGACTTGACCGCGAGTTGAACAATACGGTACAACTACGCCAGTGAAAGTGTGTGCTAGGATCTCAACTGATAAATGACCCCTCTCATCCTCCTGCCCCCTTCTCTCCCCTCAAGCGGGGAGAGAAGGGGAAATGGAGCCACCACTGCTTCACTCCACCACCACCCGGTCGCTGGCGCTGCGGCCAAAGGTCTCCGGCGCGTACATCTCCTCGGCCCTGGCCGGCGGCACGACGAACTGACCAGGGGTGGTCGCCCGGGCCACGTACGAGTAGGTGTACACCTCCTCCCACAGCAGGGGCGTGAACGCCTCGGCTCGCTCGTCCCGCAAGTTCTGGTGCTGGTACCAGGGCCACCACCAGGTCCACCAGGGACGGGTTTCAAACCCACCCCTGGTGGGCTCAATCCCGCTCTTGTCCTGCGGCAGACGGCCGGTGACCGCCAGCGCCGGGTTAAGTGCCTCGAACCCGGCCGGCAGCGGGTCCACCAGCGCCACATGGTAGCGCCGCGCCGTCGCCACCATCGTCAGACGCACCCGCACCCTTGATCCTGCCTTGACGTGCCAGACGCCCTCGTCGTCCCGGCGCACGTCGTTCGGGTCATCTACGGCCTCGTAGGTGCGCTCCACAGTGAACCCATGGTCGGCCGGCTCAAGCTGCAGATTCGTCGGCGCATAACGCATCCCCAGCCGGTAATACAGTCGCCCCGGCCCCTCTTTGCTCACGATCAGCTTCTGCTCCTCCGGCCTGGCCGCCAGGAACGACATGGGCACATTGACCTGGTGGTAGTCCGTCGTCCGGCCCTTGAACGCCGACTCTCCGGTGTACTGGTCGCCGAGCCAGATGCGGGCCACAAAGTCGGGTGTCTCCGCTTCGTAAGTGTTGAAGTAGCGGTCCAGCGCCAGCAGGATGAAGACGTTCTCCTGCGTGTTACCCCAGCGGCCGCGCGTGCGATGGGCCAACAACCCTCGCACGATCTTCGGGATCAGATCGCTCTGGGGTTGGTCCACGATCAGCGATTCCAGAATCACGCCGTCGGCCCGACGGTTAGAATGGAGCAGGACGTATCCCTGGTCGCTGTAGTCTGTGACAAAGTGGGCTGCGCCGGCGGTCTCTGTCACCCGATTGCTGAGATGGCGGCGGATGGCGGCCACCTCGGCGCTGGAGGCCGGATCGCCGGTGAGGACGTAGAGCAGCCAGCCGATCGCCTCCGGCGACAGTTTTTCGAGCCCGACTTTGCTGATGAGCTGGCGGGCTTTGGCCGTGTCCGTGTCCCCCATCTGCTTACGGACGTAAAGACTGTAGGCGATGAGGGTGTTGCGCACGGGCTGACTGTACCAGGAGGGGAAGTGGCTCTCGATGTTGCGCAGGTACTCCAGCGCGGGGGCCATCATCTCCTCTGGCACCTTGTAGTCCTTGTCCCTGGCCCGCTGCAGGGCGTGGGCCACGTGGATAGTGATGAACGGCCACGACTCGTCGCCCCGCTTCCAGAGCGGGAAGCCGCCGTCATCGTTCTGCATCCCGCGCAGCCGCTCGATGTCTCGCTCCACCGCTGCCTGGACCTCGTTGGCAGGCGGCAACCCTTCTGCCTGGAAGGCCGTGAGCACGTCTTTCAAGGCAGCCACGGCCAGGATGCGGGAGGCAAGCTGCTCGGCGCACTCGAAGGGGTAGG
>DAOUAJ010000047.1:0-3577 GCA_034433615.1 Anaerolineae bacterium
CATTGGGTGTACGTTCGCCATCACCTATAACCTGCTCTTCGGCCACGGCACGTGGGCACTGGCTCTCGGCTGGGGCATTTTCGTCTGGCTGGCGATGATGATCGCCATGCCGCCGATGATGCCGCTGATTCGATTTCCGTGGTGGTTCCCCATCGTGCCGTTCATCGCCCATATTGCGATGGCCATCCCGATCGGCTACGTCGCGTTGAACTTTCTGAGCCCGGCCGCACACGCGGCCAGCCTCGCCGGCGCGTTGGGATGGTTGCCGTGAAGGGATCTTCACTGCTGGCTGAACGCTTGCCAGAGTGATGGTGAGGAGGCAAAAACGATGACGGAGATCTGGCACAAGGCCCGGGGCTACCTGGCAGCCGGTGTGGCGTTGGTCGCCTGCCCCTGCCACCTGGTGGTCACCCTGCCGCTGTTGCTGAGCCTGACGGCCGGCACTGCCGTGGGGGTATTTCTGGACCGCAACCCGTGGGTGGTCGTTGTCGTCTCAACTGCCCTCTTCCTGGGCGGGCTGGCCCTGGCCTTTCACTGGCAGGGCAAAGAAGGGAAATCCTGCCCGGCGCCATCGAAACCGGCCAGGGCGACCCGGCTGCGGCAGGATCGTCCAGCTCAGGCCCAGACAGCGCAACGAGGAGAAGGAGGGGCGCTATGAAACAGTGCTCCCTTACACTGGGCCTGGTTGGCCCGGCGTTGTTGACGCTGGCCGTCCTCAGCGCAGGGTGCGGTGGGTCAGGTGCTGGGGTCCTCTCCACGACCCCCCTACCGACGTCGGTGACAGAGCCCACCCCTATAGTCAGCCCTACCTCGGCTGCGCCAACCCCCACGACGGCAGACGAGCCCTGGACAACCGAGACCCGCGCGTCTTCGACCGACACGAATGCGCCCGAAGGGGCGGCAACGGAGCGCGTGGTGTTCACCCGGGTGCGTAGTCTGGCGCCCGCCTGATGCCCTCAGCCTGATGTGGCGCGTGTCGTCACTCGTGTCCAGGCGCTGGAGGGCGTCCAGAGTATCGAGGTAACCGATGAGGGGATCGTGGTCATTTACGACCCGGAGGCGGTCACATTGGAAGCCATAATTACCGCCTTCTCTCTGCAAGGCCTTGAGGTCCAGCCATAAGGAGAACCGTATGGATGTCACCACTGGAGCCAGGCGAAAATCCGCGAGGGCCAGGACAACGGGCCGCGCCGGCCTGTGGTTGATCGTGGGGGGCATACTGATCACCCTGCTTTTCGTCGCCGCTGGCTGGTTGGTGTTGCGCAGCCAGTCCGTAACGCCTGTTGAGGTAACAGAGACTGGATCAGCTCAGGCAGGCGCTGTCCCAGCCAGGGGGAGCGGCCCTCTCGCTCCCGACTTCACCGTTCCCACTCTGGAGGGGGAGACGTTTACCCTCTCCGCGCAACGGGGCAAGCCTGTGATCCTGTTCATCATGGCCTACTGGTGCGCTACCTGTGTTCCGGAAGCCCAGGCGCTGGCCAGGCTACACCAGAGGTATGGTGACCAGGTGACCATCGTTGCCCTGGATGTGGACCCCTCCAGCACGCCGGAGAGCCTGCAGAAGTTCCGGGAATGGGTCGGCCAGCCGGACTACATCTGGGCCTTCGACAGGAACCACCGCGTTGTCCAGGCCTATCGGATTCGCGCCCTGGACACCACGTTCATCATCAACCAAGCTGGCGAGATCGTCTACTCCGACGCCTCTCCAACCCCCTACCAGACGCTGGAAGAGCAGATCAGGAAACTGCTGGGATAGCCCATGGATACGGTACTCATCTTCTACGCCTTCAGCGCCGGCATGATGGCCACCATCAACCCCTGTGGCTTCGCCATGCTGCCAGCTTACGTCTCGTATTACCTGACCACCGGCCAGGGAAACCCCGGTCCCGGCGGAGCCCTGACCCGGCTGCCTCGCGCCCTGCTGGTCGGTGGGACGCTGACGGCCGGCTTTCTGATGCTCTTCCTCGTGGCGGGGACGCTCATCTCCCTGGGTGTCCGTGCTCTGATCGGGGCTATGCCCTGGATCGGGCTGCTCGTGGGCATGGGGCTGGTGCTGCTGGGAGGCTGGTTGCTGCTGAGCCGCCACGTGGCGCTGCCTGGTTCGCTCCAACTCCGGGTGAGGCGAGAACGGAGCCTGAAGAGCATTTTTCTCTTTGGCATAGCTTATGGCCTGGCCTCGCTGAGCTGTACCCTGCCGATTTTCCTGGCGGTTGTGGGGAGCGTCTTCACCCGCCAGGGAATCGGCGGTGGCCTGGCCCAATTTCTGGCCTACGGGCTGGGCATGGGGACGGTGTTGATGACCCTCACCTTAAGTCTGGCCCTGTTTGAAGGGGTGTTCGTTGGCCACCTGCGGCGGCTGGTGCCGTATGTGGAACGGATCGGCGCGGTATTGCTGCTGGGGGCAGGTGCTTACATCGTTTACTACTGGCTCACCGCCGGCCGGCTCCTGCGGACCCTCTAATGATCCGACACATTCTCTTCGATCTGGACAACACCCTGTACCCGCCCCAGGCGGGGCTCATGGCAGCCATTGACCGGCGCATCGCCCGCTATTTCGCCCGCGAGCTGGGGTTGCGCCTGCCCCAGGCTCAGCAACTCCAGGCTGAATACTGCTGGCAGTACGGTTCCTGTACTGAGGGCGTGTTACGCGATCCAGCACCTCTTTCCATATCGCCAGATCACCGTCAGCGCGGGCGTGGCCGCCTGCCCGCCGAGAGAGATGACAGCCGATACTTCGACTGGGCTCAGTACAAGCCTGGTGGGGCACGCCGACCAGGCTTCTCTATCGGGCAAGGCGTCGGGGCGGAACCAGGTGTGTGGGAGCGTGAACGAAGATGATCAAAAAGGCACCCTCACCCAGGGAAGGCAAAGTCCTAGTCACCTTTGAGCTGCCAGCCAGTCTTTGGGCGACGCAAGTCCACCTGGTCGGCGACTTCAACGATTGGAATCGGACTTCCCATCCTTTGACCCAGCGCCGGAACGACGAGGTCTGGGAGATTACCCTGGAACTGGACGCTGGTCGGGAGTATCAGTTCCGTTATCTCCTCGATGGCCGGGACTGGTGCACCGATTACCAGGCTGATGGCTGTGTCCCCAACCCTTACGGCGGGGTCAACTCAGTGGTGATCACGTCTACTACAGTGGGATAGGATTAGAAGTGATGAGGAAACAGTGGAGTGGGCACGCTTTCGGACATCCTGGCCTGTCACCCACCTGGCAAACGGCGCGTAAAATGGGCGTGGGCACAGCGTACAGCCCGCGCTCCCGGGTCTGGTTCACCCTGGCCCGCGGCATCCTCACCGAAGTCTACTACCCCCGGGTGGACGTGGCCAACATCCGGGACCTGCAGTTCCTGGTGAGCGATGGCTGCACCTTCGTGCACGAGGAGCAGTACGACCTGCAACATGAGGTCACCTGGCTGGAAGACGGCGTCCCCGCTTACCGGGTGGTCAACGGCGATCCCGAGGGACGCTACCGCCTGGTCAAACGCATCGTCACCGATCCGGAGGCCGACGCCCTGGTCATGCAAGTCACCTTTGAAGTCCTGGATGCCCAGGCCGAGGGCTACGCCCTCTAC
>DAOUAJ010000048.1:0-16174 GCA_034433615.1 Anaerolineae bacterium
TCCTCTACCCGGAGGTGCGGGACGCCCTCGCCCAGCTCATGGGTGAGCGCTCGATCTCCGAGCTGCACAGCGACCTCTCCCTCAAGAACCTCTTCGCCACCGGCATCGAGGCGCACCTGGACGGCACGCTGCGCCAGGCCGGGCTGGCTCTGCGCGGCGTGCGCACTATGAACTTCCGCCACACAGCTTGGGACGCGCAGGCCGGCCGCGCCGAGGAGTTCTTCCTGCAACTGACCGCCGAGGAGGCGGCGTTGCAGGGGCGCAAACGCCTGTTCGACGTCAAGAATGAGGCTGAGATCCAGGCGCTGGCCGAGGAGGAAGCACGGGTCGCCATCTTCGAGCAGCGGGCCGAGATCAAGGAGCGTATGTGCCAGGCGGCCCTCTCCGATCGCATGAACGAGGTGCGCAACGAGGAGCAGTTGGCCGTCTTTCTGCGCCAGGTGGACAGAGAGCAACTGATCCGCGAGGATGAGTGGCAGCGCTTGCAGCGGGAGTTCGCCGAGCGCAAAGAGGATCACGAGCTGGCGCGCGCCCACCTGATCGCCCGCCTCAAGCTAGACCAGGAGTTCGAGCTGCGCCTGGCGCGGGAGGCCCGCCAGCACGAGCTGACGACGCAGCAGATCCGCCAGCAGGCTGAGGAGGAGGCGCAACGCCAGCAAGCCCGCCTGCAACTGGAAGAAGAGCGGGCGCTGTGGGAGATGCGCCTGCGCCGCCAGCAGAACGAGGCCCGCCGGGCGGAGGAGGCTGCGGAAGCCGCCGCCCAACGCGAGCGAGAGATGCAAGACGAGCTGGCCCGATTAGATTTGCAGCGGCGCCGGGCCCAAACGCAGGCGGAGATCGAGGCGATTGAACGCGAGCAGGATCGGCTGGATGCCGAACCGGGGCTGGCTCTCCTGGAGAAGATGAAGGCCATCAAGCGACGGGACGAGGAGGAGCGTCGCCTGGGCGAGCTGCGCGCCCAGCGGGAGCGGGTCGAGATCGAGCTGATGGCGGAGGAGCGCCGGCTGGCGATGCAACTGCGGGCGGAACAGGAGCGGCACGCGCAGGAGCTGGCAGTCCAGGCGCAGCAGCAGCAGTTCGAGCTGGACCGCATCGCCGCGCTGGGGCAACTGTCGGCCGAGGCGTTGATCGCCGTGACGGGATCGGAGCAGGCCGCGCTGCTGGCCGATCTCAAGCGCACCGAGGCACTGAAGGGGATGAGCGAGGAGCAGATCCTGGCCCTGGCTGCGGAGAAGTCGCCGGAGGTGGCTCAGGCCTTCCAGGAGAAGTACCGGGCGCTGGCGGCCGGCCAGATGAGCGAGCGGGAGCAGGCGCTGTACGAGCGGCTGCTGAGCGAGCGGGACCTCTATCTCAAGGCCCAGCAAGAAGCCGCCGAGGCCCAGGCTCGCCGTCAGCAGGAGATGTTCAGCGAGGCGCTGCGGGCCCAGGCCGAGGTGGCCAGAGCCTTCGCCCAGGGCCAGGCCAGGGAGCCCACAGTCATCTTTTCCCCCGGCGGGGGCGCCGGCATTCCAGCGTTCGTGAGCGACGGGCGCGTCTCCGGCGAGGTGCAGGTGTGTCCCCGCTGCCGGGTGAAGTCGCCGGTGGGGACAAAGTATTGCACGAACTGTGGGCAGGCGTTCTATGAAACGTGAGAGAGCAGCCGGCGGTCGGCCATCGGCAGTCAGTGATCAGAGATCAGGCGCCGCGCTTGCTCAGAATCCGGGTAACTCAAGTCGTATCAGATCTGGTCCGCCGGAAGTGCCCACTGCCGGTACAGGGCAGTGCGGGCAGCCGCAACCAGTTGCCCTGGCGTCATCACGTGTATGCCAGCCGCGGGCGGGTAGTAATCGCGGACGTTGTAGGTAGCCAGAACGTGAGCGCCAGCATGGACTGCCGCGGCCAGGTTGATCACGTCTTTCCAGTGAGCTTGCGTGCGGTATGTGAATAGCAGCGACGCTGGCGGATCATCCACCGTGCGCAGGGAGTGGGCGATCAGTTGCAGCAGCAGGGGAACGCTCTCCGGCAGGTATGCTTGCAGGCTGCGCACTGCCTCCTCGACCGTATACCGGGCGGTTACGGCATCCCATAAAGTGAATTCGGACATGCGCAGCAACACCAAGGCCGCCGTGTGCTCATGCGATGCGGCCGCTGCCCGGAACAGCACATCGGCGTCAACGTACACCCTGAGCAGGTTCACGGAGGGCATCGGAGGCAGCAAAGTCGGGATACTTCTCGCGCAGGGTGCGCAGACGCTCCGCCTGCAACTGGCGAGCCAGGTCCTCATACGACAGACCGGCAGCCTGGCGTGCTTCCTGCAACGCCGCAGCCAGCGCCGGGACCTGCTCAACCGGAGAGGCCGTGTCCCTCTGTGCTTCCAGGCTGGCGTAAAGGCTGTAAGGCAATAACACGGCGATGGGGGCGCCGTAACGCTCGATGATCACCTGGTCCCCCCCATAACCGACACGGTTGAGCAAATCGGTCAGTTGGCGGCGAAATTGTTCGGCACCCATCTGCAAAACACCCATGAGGCGACTCCTATCACTCTTGCAGATTCTATAGTTCCTGTAGGAATGTGGACTCAGTATAAGCCAGATGTCACTGTCTGTCAAACTGCCTGGACGCGGACCTGGTGTTGGACCGGCGTCGCCGGTGGGGACGAAGTACTGCACCAATTGCGGGTATGCGTTTTTTGAGTAACATCCGTAATGAACTCCGGTATCGGAATGGCGCTTCCAGCGGTGGTCAGCCTGTCTTGGCCGACAGGCCAGGGGAGACCGCCTTGAACGGAATGATACGACGAAAATGGAGAGCTGAACAATGCCTTACTGTCCCAAGGGACACGGAGAACAGAGCGGGCGCTTCTGCCCCGAATGTGGCGCCGAACTGAACGCCAGCCCGCCTCCGGCCAGTGATGCCATCCGCATCCGCAGCCCGCAGGCCCACGCCACCGCCAGCGTGCATCCCATTTTCGTCCTGCCCGGCGGCGTGGCCGAGACGCCGCCGGCCTACGTCAAGTGCCCCTGGTGCGGCCGACGCAACCCGGAGGCCGAGACCTTCGACTGCCAGGGGGCCTGTGGCCGGCAGAACCTCTGCCTGCGCCACTTCGACGAGGAGTACGAAATGTGCCGGCAGTGCGCCGGGACGCTGCGCGGGGAGGACCAGGCCAGGGCTGAGCAGCAGGCCCGGCTGCAGGCCGAGCTGGAGCAGTGGCGGCAGCGGGCGGAGCGGGCCGAGACCCGGTTAGCCGAGCTGACCAACTAGGCCGGGCGGAACGAGGCGGCCCTGGCCCAGGCCCGTGACGAGCTGGAGGCTGCCCGGGCCCACGTAGCCGCGCTGGAGCAAGAGCTGGCGAGCTGGCGGCGGCGAGCCGAGAAAGCCGAGGCGAAGCTGGCCGAGATCGAGCGCCGGGAGAGAGAGGCCGAAGAGGCCCGGCGTGCGGAGGAGCAGAAGAAAAAGGCCCCCATCTGGCAGCAGATCGGTATCGAGCTGGTCGAGGTCCCGGCCGGACGCTTCTTGTACGGCGACAACGACACGCCCTTGGATCTGGACGCGTTCTGGATCGCCAGGACGCCGGTGACCAACGCCCAGTACAAGGCTTTTGTGGATGCCACTGGGCACCGGGCGCCGCGTCATTGGGAAGGCGGTCGCATCCCCAGGGGGAAAGAAAACCATCCGGTGGTCGACGTGTCGTGACACGATTCCGACGGGCATGCGGGCGGTCGGGAGACTGCCGGAAAACTAGCACACCAGGAGGACCATTGCCACCGCAAGATGTTGAAAGAGCTGATCGAGCAGCAGATGGATCGGCTGTCATGACGTCGGAAGCCCTGTGTCCAGGATGCGGCTGCTATGATCTCTCTCGGTAGTCACTCTCCAAAGTATTGTTTTTGTGTTATGATGGGGGCAAGAGTCATCAAACACCAGGAGGTGATTGACATGGCGAGAAGAGCTTCTCCAGACAACCCTCCCTGCCCCCGCTGCGGAGGGAAACACGTGACCAAGAACGGTCACAAGGACGGGCGCCAGCGCTGGCTTTGTCATGACTGGGGTGACACCTTTAGGGCCACCTATGGTACACCGATGTACCGGCTGCGCACTTTGGCCCCAGAGATCGGCCACACCTTGTTGGTCGTGATGCGGCGGGGCAGTCTGTCGGCTGCCGAAGAGATCACCGGCCACAAGTATGAGACCATCGGTCGCTGGGTGCATCTGGCGGCCGAGCAGGCGGAGGTGATCACCCAGGTTCTGGTGCATGACCTCCATCTGACGGCGGTGGAAGTCGATACCTTCTGGTCGTTTGTCAAAAAAAGCGTGGAGAGCCTGGAGCTGGAGACGAGACAGGCACGCCAGAGGGGGTGGGCCCGCGCTGGGGATGCCTGACGATGGATCGGCCCACTCGTTTCATCATCGCCTGGTCCTTCGGTGCGTCGGAGGACGAGGCGGCCTCGTCCGTGGTCGCCACCACCCGAGAACGGACAGCCGGTCGGCAAGGGGTACCCTGGGTCCGTGATGGGCGGAAGGTGTACCGGCAGGAGGTCCGCCGCACCTATCGGGCTCCACAGCGAACGGGCAAAGCGGGGCGTCCACCGTTGGTGGCCACACCGGGGATCGGGTTGACCCAAGCCGTCAAATGGAGGTGCGGCAGGTGATGGAAGAGCCGATCGCCATCCCCTATGCCGTGCATGAGGAACGTTTCCATGGGGTACTGCGGGATCGTCTGGGCTGTCTGACGCGCAAGACCCATGCCTTTGCCAAGGACGCCCGGACATGGGATGCCTTGGTGGTGGTGGGTTTGTTTGAGGCCAATTGGCTGCGTCCGCATCCAGCCTTGCGCGAGCCGACAGAGAATCTCCCCAATGGACGGCGTTACCGGCGCCGAACACCCGCTATGGCAATGGGCTTGACCGATCATATCTGGAAGGGACTTAAGTACCCCCGGCAGGACTTGAACCTGCGGCCTCAGCGTCCGCAGCGCTGCGCTCTATCCCCTGAGCTACGGGGGCCTGTCTGGTCAGACGATGCCGCCTGGCGGAGGCGGGGAGGCAGGGATTCGAACCCTGGGTAGAGGTTTTAAGCCCCTACAACCGCTTAGCAGGCGGCCCCAATCGACCACTCTGGCACCTCCCCACTGAGCAAATGGCTGATGGCAGATAACTGATAGCTTGTTCACTTCGCTCACTCTATGGCACATGGCAATCTGGCCAGCTCACAATATGCCATCGGCCATCAGCCAATGAGCGGAGGGAGAGGGATTCGAACCCCCGGTGACCTTACGGCCACAACGGTTTTCAAGACCGTCGCCATAGTCCTCTCGGCCATCCCTCCTCGGACGGGGCCCTTATCCCGCTACAAAATCAGTATAACCGAGGAAGAAGGAAATGTCAAAATGGAGGTGATCTCAGCAATACTGGCTTTTCCGTACATCTCGGCTGTGTGGTACAATAGAGAGTGGGGAGTACCCCTTTCAGGGGTAGGTTTTTCTACCCGATACGGGGCGAGTGCTTCCAGGACGACCAGAGGAGGTCAGGAGGGGCGGGACGCCTCTCCTGAAGAAGCTCTTTTCGGCCCTTTACCCGTAGCCCATACGGGCCACAACAGGCCAAGAGCAGGCGGGTAAGAGGCTTAAACAGAAAGTTTCTCGGAGGGGGAACCCCTCCAAACCACCCCTAGCCCATTCGGGCCGCAAGTTCACCCCTACAGGTACAGGTTGAACCAGGAACGGGTGTGCTTGAAAAAACTTACCCTTGAGAGGGGGAGTACCTGCCCTTTCTGTTCTAAGGTGTGCACTGTTCCATGAGCTTATCCATGTTTAGCCCAGGTGTCCTGACGTTTCAGGAGTTCGTGATGCGTGAGCCGTTGCCGCTGGCTATGATCCAAGACGCCGTGCTGGAGTTCCTGCGGGGGCGTGAGGACGTGGCACTGTTCGGCGCGCAAGCCGTCAACGCCTACGTCCCGGAGCCCCGCATGACGCAGGACGTAGATCTCATCTCGCCGCGCGCCGCCGAGTTCGCCCAGGAACTGCGCGCTCACTTGAGTCAGCGGTTTCACATTGCCGTGCGCGTCCGCGAGATCGGCGAGGGGCGGGGGTATCGGCTTTACCAGGTGCGGAAGTCAGGCAATCGTCACCTGGTGGAAGTCCGTCCCGTCATAGCATTGCCGGCGACGCGGCGCATCGCCCAGGTGCTGGTCGTAGCGCCGCCCGATTTGATCGCCAGCAAGGTGATCGCTTACCACCAGCGGCGCGGCCACCCCAAATCTGGCACCGACTGGCGAGACCTGGCGATGCTGTTGCTCACTTTCCCTGATCTCAAGCGCCATCCAGGCCCCGTCACCGACTGCCTGCAAGCGATGGACGCTTCCCCCGAGGTACTGGCCGCCTGGGAGGAATTGGTAGCCCAGGAGATACGATCAACCGATGAGGATGATGACTTCTGAAAAGCTAAGGAGATTGATATGCCCCAATACACCATCCACATCGTTCCACACACCCATTGGGATCGCGAGTGGTACAGCCCGTTCCAGCGTTACCGCATGCGGCTGGTCCATCTCCTGGACAGGTTGCTCGCCATCCTGGAGAAGGATCCCGACTACAAAGTCTTCACTCTGGATGGGCAGGCCATCCCGATCGTTGACTACCTGGAGATCCGCCCGGAGAAGCGCGCGCTCATCCAACAGATGGTGGCAGCGAAGCGCCTGCTCATCGGGCCCTGGTACGTCCTTCCCGACGAATTCCTGGTGAGCGGGGAGGCCCATGTGCGCAACCTCATGCTGGGCCATCGCATCGCGCAGGAGTTCGGCTTCGTCCCCAAGATGGGCTACATCCCCGACACGTTCGGACACATCTCGCAGTTGCCCCAGATCTTCCAGGGCTTCGGCATAGACAATGCCATGCTCTGGCGCGGCCTCTCCCGGCCGGGGCTCCAATCGGAGCTGTGGTGGGAAGCACCCGACGGCACGCGCGTCCTGCTCCACCACCTGCTCTCGTTCACCGGCTATAGCAACGCCGGCGCCATGCCGGCCGACCCAGAGCGCGCCGAGGCGTACCTGAAAAGCCTGATCCGCACCCAACAGCGGCAGGCCACCACCAGCCACCTCCTGGTGCAAAACGGCGTGGACCACATGGAGCCACGCCCCGACCTGCCGGCGCTCATCCGCTTCCTCAACGAGCGCGCCGCCGCCCGCGGCGAAGAGGTCCGTTACGTCCACAGCTTGGTCCTCGACTACATCGTCGCGGTCAAGGCCGAGATAGACCCCACGGCGCTGGAAGTCGTGCGGGGCGAGCTGCGCTCCACCAACTTCGTGCCGGAGGGCGGCCAGATCGTCCTGCCCAACATCCTCTCGGCCCGCATCTACAACAAGATCCAGAACGCCGACGCCCAGCAGGCGCTGGAGCGCTGGGCCGAGCCGTGGTGTGCCTTCTTGTGGACGCTGGGCGAGGAGTACCCGCAGGGCTTCCTCTGGCGAGCCTGGGAGTGGCTGATCCAGAACCACCCGCACGACTCGATCGGCGGCTGCTCGGTGGACGAAGTGCACGCGCAGATGGAAACCCGTTTCCAGTGGGCGCAGGAGATCGCCGACAACCTGACCGACGAGCGATTCCACCTCCTGGCCGCCCGCCTCGACCTCTCCTGGCTGGAGGATGACGAGTTCGCCGTGGTGGTGTTCAACGGGCTGGGATGGGACCTGAGCGAGACGGTCACTGTCAACCTGGACGTGCCGTACAACTTCTGGGCCCGCCTGGCCCTCCAGCGGGCACAACCGCCGCGCGAGTGGGACGAGCACAGCGACTTCCTCGACGTCTGGCGGCGGGAAACCTGGCGCGACTGGGCCGGCGATCCGCCGGTCCTGCCCGACCTCACGTTCAAGGGCCTGCTCCTGCGCACCGCAGATGGCATCGAAGTGCCGGCCGAGATCGAAGACGTCACCACAACGGTGGTAGGGCAGAACCTGCTCAGCGGGCCGCGCGCCGTCCAGAGCGTCTTACGCATCCGGGCGACGATCCCGCTGCAGGCGTTGCCGGCCTGCGGTTACCAGGTGCTGGCCGGCCGCCTGACGGCTCAGCCGGTCAAGCACGACCTGCCACGCCACCCGGCGAACGTGATGGAGAATGAGCACCTGCGCGTGGAGATTCAGCCCAACGGCACCCTGTACGTCACCGACAAGGCCACCGGTCAGCGGTACACCGACCTGGGCTACTTCGAAGACGGCGGGGATTGCGGCGACGGCTACAATTACTCCTACCCGCCGCACGACGCCGTGTTCAACACCCTGAGCGCGCGGCCACGCATCGCCCGCCTGTCTGATGGCCCCGTGGTGCAGCGCTACCGCATCGAGTACGACCTGGAGCTGCCGGCCGGCCTGACCGAGGACCGCAAGCGCCGGCGCGCCGATACCGTTCATTGCCCGCTGACCGTCATCGTCTCCCTGGGGGCACACGCCCGCTGCGTGGATTTTGAGGCCACGCTGGAGAACCGGGCCAGGGATCACCGCCTGCGCGTGATCTTCCCCAGCGATGTGCCGACGGACGTCTCCTACAGCGAGGGGCAGTTCGACGTGGTGCCGCACCCGGTGCATCCCGAGCAACCACCGCGTGAGGTATGGTGGGAAGATCAGCCGGTGACTTACCCCCAGCAGACGTTCGTGGACGTCAGCGATGGACGGCGCGGCCTGTGCGTGATGAGCCACGGCCTGCCGGAGTACGAGGTGGTGAACAGCTCCCGCCGCGAGGTGGCCATCACCCTGCTGCGCGCGGTGGCTTATCTGGGCGCCGGCCATGATCTGTACACGATCCGGAGCGGCGCCGGCCCGCGCATCGCCACGCCTGGCGGCCAGTGCCTGCGCACCCTCACCTATCGCTATTCGATCATGCCCCACGCCGGCACCTGGGAGCAGGCGGAAGTGTGGCGTGAGGCCCATGCCCACAGCGTGCGGCCGCGGGCGATCGTGGCGGTGAAGACCCCTGACTTCCCGGTGCCCGTCGCGCCCACGCCAGCGGGCGTCACGCTGCCGCGCGATCGCCACAGCTTCCTGTCCGTGGCGGGGCGCAACGCGGTCCTGAGCGCGGTCAAGCGCGCCGAGCGGGAGGATGCGCTGATCGTGCGCCTGTTCAACCCCAGCACAGAACCGACGACGGCGACTGTGCGCTTCGCCTGCGCGGTGGCCAGCGCCGGGCTGGTCAACCTGAACGAGGAACCGTTGGGACAGACGCTGGCCGTTGCCGACGGACACCAGATCCATATTGACCTGGCACCCAAGAAGATCGTAACCATCCAAGCTAAGCTGCTCGCGGAGTGTGGAGTGTAGAGCGCTGCTTGCATCTTGCATCGTGCATCTTGCTGCAGGAGGAGAACTTTGGCAGAAGCAATGCAGGACACCCGTTCTTTCGACGTCATCTGCCTCGGCATCATGGTGGCCGATGTGCTGGCGCGACCGGTGAAGCGACTGCCGGCGCGTGGCACACTGGATGTGGTCGAGCGGATGGAGCTGCACACGGGCGGCTGCGCGGTGAATACCGGCATCGCCCTGGCCAAGCTGGGCATCCGCACCTCAGTCATGGGCAAGGTCGGTGTGGACGGCTTCGGTGACTTCGTCATCCACACGTTGCACCGCTATGGGATTGACACATCCGGCGTCGTGCGCGACCAGGTCGCCAACACTTCGGCTACGATGGTCATGATCGGCCCGGATGGCGAGCGCAGCTTCATCCATTACCTGGGCGCGAACGCGGAGCTGCGCGCGTCCGACGTGAACCTGGACGTGGTCAGGCAGGGGCGCATCCTGCACATCGCCGGCCACAACCTGATGTCGAAGTTTGACGGTCCCGAGGCCGCCACAGTGCTCCAGGCCGCCCGCCAGTTGGGGGTAGAGACCTCGCTGGACACGGCGTGGGACACCAGCGGGCGTTGGCTGCGTCTGATCGAGCCGTGCCTGCCGCATCTCGACTACTTCGTGCCCAGCTTTGAGGAGGCGCGCCTGATCGCTGGCCGCGAGGAGCCGGCCGAGGTGGCCCGTTTCTTCCTCGATTACGGGATCCGGATCGTCGCGCTGAAGATGGGCGAACAAGGGTGCTACGTCACCGATGGGCGGCAGGCTGTGCGGCTGCCGGCTTACCCGGTGACGCCCGTGGACACTACCGGCGCGGGGGACTGTTTTGCCGCCGGCTTCTTGGCCGGGCTCATCCACGGGTGGGACCTGGAGCGCACGGCACGCTTCGCCAATGCTGTGGGCGCCATGTGTGTCACATCCATCGGCGCGACCAGCGGCGTAGGTACTCTGGAGGAGACGACGGCATTCATGCAAGAGATGGAGCAAGCAGTTCCACATTGACAGAGTCAGCGCACTCGATCCTGGCAGGGCTGGACCCGTCGGCCGAGATCGGCTTTGGCATGGCATTCGGCAAGTTGTGGAGCCTGCACCTGAACGACCAGAACGGGCTGAAGTTCGATTGTCGAGGCAGATATGAAGTCACGAGAACGGTTATTGACCACGATCGCACATCAGGAGCCGGACCACGTGCCGCTGCTCTGCTGGTGTTTTGGGTTCACCGCGCCCCCTCATCTCCGTTGGCGGCGGGATGGGCGTGAGGTAGCGCATTGGTACACGATGCGGCTCGAGCACATTCACACTTTGCCGGAGCCCTGGCGCTACCCTGAGGACGATTTTGAGCGTGTGGATCGCTGGCTTAGCCTGGGGCTGGACGACGTGCTGGAGATCTCTCCCCCGTGGAGCATGCACCCGGACGTGCGCGTGCGCGACTGGCAGGAGTCGCCTTCGGCCAGCGAGCCATATCCGTTACTGTGTCGGGAGTACGAGACGCCGGCCGGCGTGCTCCGCCACGTGGTGCGCAAGACCGGAGAAGCTCAGGGCCCTGGCTGGGTGATCCAGCCTGAGCACGTCCCCTTATTTGAGGACTTCAACATCCCGCGCGGCGTCAAGCACGCTGTGGCCGGGCCTGAAGACTTGTCCAAGTTGCGCTATCTGTTGCAAGATCCCACGGCTGAACAACGGGCCGCCTACCGCGAGCGGATGGCAGCAGTGCGCCGCTTCGCCCAGGAGCGAGGAGTGCTGGTGCAGGGGTGGAGTGCGTTCGGTATGGACGGCGTGATCTGGCTGATGGGAGTGGAGCGGGCCGTGTTGGCCGCAATGACGGAGCCGGACTTTTTCCAGGAGCTGGTAGACATCATCTACGACTTCGACCGACGGCGAACCGAGATCATGTTGAACGTGGGCGGTGTGGACATGGTCGTGCAACGCGGCTGGTACAGCTCGACTGAGTTCTGGTCACCGGCGCTGTTCCGGCGCTTCGTGCTGCCACACCTGCAGGATTTGGTGACACTGGCGCATCAGGCGGGGGTTCGCTTCGCGTACACCATGACCACGGGGGTGCTCGCTCTGGCCGAGCTCTTGTTGGAGAGCGGGATTGATCTGCTGTACTACGTGGACCCGGTGCAGGACGACGCCAATCTGGCCACGGTCAAGGCGAAGTTCCAGGGCCGATTAGCCGTGGCAGGGGGCATCAACAGCGGGGTGACGCTGGCCAGTGGTTCCCCACAGGAGATCCGCCAGGCCGTGTACATAGCCATGCAGACTCTGGCACCTGGCGGCGGCTTCATCCTGGCGCCGGTGGACGCCCTCTTCCCTGACACGCCATGGCCCAGCGTCCAGGCCATGATCGAGGCTTGGCGAAGCGTTTTATGTGGCTAGAACGCGGCTCTCAGTGGGCGAGGAGGGACTCGAACCCGCGACCTCACGGATGTGAACCGTGCGCTCTGACCAACTGAGCTACTCGCCCGAATATGGCAAAATTATAACATTGCTCGCCCGAACACGCAAATCGGGAGGCTGGATGGGTGCACGCACGATCGGGGAGGCCTGAAGGAGCGTTTGTCCCTCCAGAAAATCCTTTACGAAAACAGAGCGGAGACGTCCCCATGTTTCGTATAAACTTCCACCCCAGTAGCCAGGCGTGGTCCGTGAGCAGCGTTATCGTCCCTATCACCCTGATCGGCGGTAACCTGCTCTTCAACATCGTCGCCAATGCCAGTTTCAAGTTTTCAGCCATCAGCCCGACCTGGCGGGGCTTCCTCGCCTGGCAAATCGTCGGCAACCTGGCCGGACTGGTCACCGTGCTCACGTTGACCGGGCTTTTGCGCTTCATTCCGCTCCATGTCGCTTACCCGGCCACCGCCGGCCTGGCTGTGATCGGCGTGCAAGTGGTAGCGGCCGGATGGTTATTCGGCGAGCCAATATCGCCCGCGCAATGGTTGGGCACCACGCTGATAGTAATCGGCATTGTGCTCGTCAGCGGGCAGTAGAGGGTTAGCGTAGAACAGGGAGCGGATTGATGCTGTCACACATCAAGGAATATCATCGCTCGACCGACGTAGCTGAGACGTCGCACTTGCTGGCTCGATCGGACATCGTCACCGTACCCCTGGCCGGCGGTACCCGGCTAGTTGCTGCGGGTATCCCCGGTGCCCAGGCGGTAGCGGACCTGCGCGACCTGGGATTGAATACCATCGAGGTCGCCGCCGATGGCCTGCACTTGGGCGCGATGGTCACATTGCAAATGATCATGGACGATCCTTGTCCGGGGACCTGGGCCGGCGGAATGCTGGCCGAGGCAGCCCGCCACAGCGCCACGCGCAATGTCCGCAACGTCGCCACCCTGGGAGGAACGGTCGCCACAGCGGGCCCGCTGGATGAGCTGCTGCTGGCACTGCTGGCGCTGGATGCCCAGATGAGCTTAGTCAATCTGGCGGGCAAGCGGCATCTGCCCCTTGCCGACTTCCTGGCCAATCCAGCCGGTCATTTGCCTCAGGGCACGTTGATTGCCGAACTCATCCTTCCGGCCCTACCGTCTGGTCTCGGAACCGGCCTGGCCCGGGTGGCCCGCACGCCCACTGACCAGCCGATCGTCGCTGCGGTCGCCGCGCTAGCCGTAGCCGATGGCCGGTGCACTCACGTCCGCCTGGCCCTGACCGGCGTAGCCTCGCGCCCATTGCGCCTGCCAGAGATCGAGACGATGCTGACGGGCCAGGCGTTGCGTCCCGATGATCTGGCTGAAGCCGGCGCGCGTGTTCCGGCACTGATCGAGCCTCTCGCTGACTTTCGGGCCAGCGCCGGGTACCGTCGGGAGATGGCCGGCGTGGTGGCCCGGCGGGCCCTGCAGACGGCCTGGGAACGGTCTGGGCGTCATTGTGAAGTGGGGCTTTCCCGTCGAAGCAATCTCTCGTCCGGTCAGGCGGGAGATCGCTTTGCAAAAAGCACTCGCAGTGACATTGGGAAGCGCACGGTGAAGATCACCCTCACCATCAACGGAGAGCCCAAGACGTGGGATGTAGCCCCAGGTGACATCCTTCTCGACGTTCTGCGCCGGGAGGGCTATCTGGGAGCCAAACGGGGATGTGAGGACGGCTCATGCGGCCTGTGCACCGTGCTCCTGGGCGGACAAGCCGTCAACTCGTGTACGCTCCTGGTCGCCCAGGTAGACGGACGCCACATTACAACCATCGAGGGGTTGGGCACGCGTGAGCACCTGCATCCCCTTCAACAAGCTTTCGTCGAGCTGGGAGCCATCCAGTGCGGTTACTGCACTCCGGCCATGATCCTGGCCGCCAAAGCGTTGCTTGACGCTAATCCCCAACCAACTGAGGCCGAAGTGCGGGACGCCCTGGCCAGTGTCTATTGCCGGTGCACCGGCTACGCCAAGCCGCTGGAGGCGGTGCTGCAAGCCGTAAAACGTAATGCGTAAAACGTAAAGAGCGCTGCTCGTCCTTTAACGTTTTACGCTCTACGTTTTATATCTGGAGGCGACACCATGCCCTATAACAATCCTGACCAAATGCTACGGATGAGTGAGCACCCGGAGGGGCTGGCCCAGGACGAACTGCGCGCGGTCGGCCACCGCGTCCCCAAAGTGGACGCGGTGAAACTGGCGTTGGGCAGGCCGGCCTTCACCGACGACTTCGCCCTACCCGGTATGCTCTACGGCAAGCTGCTCCTCAGCCCCCACGCCCACGCCTGCATCCGGCGGATTGACGCGGGCAAGGCGCGCGCCTTGCCCGGCGTCCACGCGGTGCTGACCTACCAGGACATTAAACCGGTGCGGTTCACCACGGCCGGCCAGTCACATCCGCTCCCCTCGCCGCTGGATACCGTCAGCCTGGATAGCAAGGTGCGCTTCGTGGGTGATCGGGTAGCTGCCGTCGCTGCCGAGACACCGGAGATTGCCGAGGAAGCCATCCGGCTCATTGAGGTAGAGTACGAGGTGCTGCCGGCTGTGCTGGAGATCGAGGACGCGCTCCAGCCCGGCGCGCCAGTTATCCACGATGAGCCTGATTGTACCGCTCATATCCCAGGCACTTTCTTTCCGGAGCGCAACATTGCTGCTCACCTGGAAGCGCAGGTTGGCGATGTGGAAGGCGGGTTCGCTCAGGCGTGGCGAGTGTTCGAGGCTGAATACCGCGTTCCCCAGGTGACCCACGTCCTGCCCGAGCCACATGTCTGCATCACCTGGTGGGACGAGGACGACCGGCTGGTGATCCGCTCGGCCACGCAGGTGCCGTTCCACGTCCGGCGCATCCTGGCGCAGGTGTTGGGGCTGCCGGAGAAGCGCATCCGGGTGATCAAGCCGCGCATCGGCGGCGGCTTCGGCGGCAAGCAGGAGCTGGTGTTGGAAGACATCTGCGCTCACCTGACCATCGCTACCGGCCGGCCGGTGCGCATGGCTTTCACGCGCCAGGAAGAGTTCATCGCCGGGCGGTCGCGGCACCCCCAGATCATCCGTCTGAAGACCGGCGTGACCCGCGACGGGATTCTGACGGCGATGGAGATGCGCATCCTGGCCACCACCGGCGCCTACGGCAGCCACGCGCTGACCGTGCAGGGCAACACCGGCAGCAAGGCGCTGGCGCTGTACCGTTGCCCCAACCAGCGCTTTGTCTTCGACACGGTGTACACCAACCGACCCGTGGCGGGGGCCATGCGCGGCTACGGCGGCCCGCAGGGGCTGTTCGCGCTGGAAGTGCACATGGACGAGATCGCCGCTGCGCTGGGGCTCGACCCCATCGAGTTCCGCCGGCGCAACTGGATCCGGGTGGGGGATGTCTTCCCCCTGGCCGAGGCGCTGGGCGAGGGGCGTAAGGGCTACCTGCAACCGCTGCGCTCCAGCGGCCTGGCCCGATGTGTCGAGTTGGGCGCCCAGGCCATCGGCTGGGAGGGTCGCCAGTCGCCAGTCGCAGGTGGCAGGTCGCAATCCGCAATCCGCAATCCGCAATCCGCAATCCGCCGTGGCATCGGCATGGCGGCGCTGATCCACGGCTCCGGCATCCCTGGCATTGACATGGGCGGGGCTTACATGAAGATGAACGACGATGGCTCGTTCAACCTGCTGGTGGGCGCCACCGACCTGGGTACTGGCACCGACACCGTGCTGGCCCAGATCGCTGCGGAGGTGCTGGGCTGCCCGGTGGACGACGTCCTGGTCTACGCCGCCGACACCGACATGACCCCCTTCGACAAGGGTGCTTATGCCTCGAGCACGGTCTTCGTCTCCGGCGGCGCGGTCAAGAAGGTGGCGGAGGATGTGGCCCGGCAGGTTAAGGAGGTGGCCGGGCAGATGATGGAAGCTGATCCGACCGAGATTCGCCTGGCTGACGGTCGGGCCTGGGCGCCGAATGGCGACAGCGTGACCCTGCGCGATGTGGCTCTGTATTCCCTGCACATCGCCGATCAGCACCAGATCATGGCCACGGCATCCCACATGTCGGTGATGTGGTCGCCCCCCTTTGCCGCCCAGTTTGCCGAGGTCGAGGTGGACACTGAGACGGGCGAGGTACGGGTGCTGAAGGTGGTCACCGCCATAGACTGCGGCCAGCCCATCAACCCCAGTGGCGTCGAGGGGCAAATTGACGGCGGGGTGCACATGGCGCTGGGCTACGCCCTGAGCGAAGAGATGATCTACGACGAAGCGGGGCGGCTGGTCAACGGGCGGATCGGCGATTATCACGTCTTCCGCGCCGATGAGATGCCGCAGATCGAGCGGATCATTGTGCCGACGGTGGACCCGGCCGGGCCGTTTGGCGCCAAGGCCGCCGCCGAGATCCCCACCGACGGCGTGGCGCCGGCCGTGATCAACGCCATCTACGATGCGATCGGCGTGCGCCTGCGCGAGCTCCCGGCCACGCCGGAGCGG
>DAOUAJ010000049.1:0-8853 GCA_034433615.1 Anaerolineae bacterium
CTCTACCTCTTCCCGCAGGTGGAGGCGATCTGCCATCGGCGTTGCCGCGATCTGCTGCTCAAAACGGGGCAGAGTGGTCTGGAGGAGGCCAAGAAGCAGACGCCGGATTTGACAGAGGTAGAGCTACGCATCCCAGAAATGGCCTTTGATGACACGATGACTATCCAGACAGGAGACAAGACGATCATCGCTTTGTATGCACCTGGACATGGCCCGGATGTGGTGATGGTATATGTGAAAGAGCCAAAAGTGCTCTTCGCCAGCGATGTGGTGATGCCTGTACCTTACATCGTCGGTGGAGATCCCGAGATGTTGATCGCGTCCCTGCGTAAGGTGCGTGAACTGTCGTTAGAAAGTATCGTACAAGGACATGGCGAAGTGCTGCTGCGGGGTGAGATCAATGAGGTGATTGATAGTAACATTGCGTATCTGGAGACGATTCAGCGTGTGGCGCGCGAATATGTGCAGGCCGGGCAGCCGCGCCAGGCTCTGGCGCGCGTTGACATCGAGTCCTGTGGCAAGTCTCGCATCCCCCTCGGTGGCCTGGTCCAATCCCTGCACCGGGCGAATCTGTTCTATCTTTATGATCGCTATCGGTCAGAGATGACACGCCAGGCCCGGGATGTGGCAGCGTGACCGAGGTTGATCGCATCCTGACGGTTGGCGAGGCCCCTGTACCCGTAAGGGTGCTTACGCTGGTGTTTGATGGCGGCAGCCTGGGCAACCCCGGCCAGGGATATGGCAGCTATGCCTTCGTCTGGCCGGGACAGCCGCCAGAGGTACATCACCTGTGTTTTGGCCCGCGCATGACCAACAACGAGGCAGAATACGACACTTTGATCGCGGCCTTGCAGGCGTTGTTGTGCCGCCTGGAAAGTATGAACGTGGACCCGACGCGTGTGCATCTGGAAGTGAAAGGGGATAGCCAGCTCGTCGTTAACCAGTTGAACGGCCTCTGGCGGGTGCGAGAGGAGCGTATGCGAAGGCGCTGGCAAAAGGCGCAGACGCTCTTGCGACGATTCGGTCGAACCACGATCCAGCACCAGCCCCGGGAGCGGTCAGTGGAAGTGCTGGGGCATTGACAGGCCCGAGCGGAGATCCAACCCTGTGAACCGGGCCGGGCCAGTGGCCGAGAGGGTGATCGTGTACATGCCTGGCGTCAACTTCAAAGGCCCTAGCTCGACCCTTTGTGGCTGCAGATCGAGAACATGGGTGACGACATCGCCCGTAGAGGCCTGCATGGTGAGAGATGTGCTCATTGTTTCCCCGCTCGTGATGGCGCGAAGTGAGAGAGTGACCGGCACGGCCGTGTGAATCTGGAGCGTGGCTTCCCCCGCTATCCGACGCCACGGCGTATCCCCTTCCATTTCGCGTTCCCCCCAGCCGGCCCCCAGGATCAGGAAAGGCTGTGGGTTGGCTGGCGGCTCAACGCGGTAGACCGTCAGTCGTTCGTCCTCGTAGCTGGGGGACAGTCCGGTCAGCGCCGCGTTAGCATATTTCATCGTCCCTTCTCGCTCGCGTTCGCCGGGCATCTTGTACCGATCTAACACCACATACCGCACATTCAGCCAGCTCAGCACGCTGCGGCCAATCTGCTTCAGATCCTGGTTGATCACGTCAGGCCCTAGATGGCGCAGTTGCTGCAACACCGGCACGCGCTCAGTCAGCGTGCGCGGATCGTCACGTGAGATGTAGCCCACGGTCAGTCGCTTACCGTGCACAGTCTGGTAGAGCAGGTAGCCAGGGCGATCCCAGTTCATGGGCAAGTTCAGCACGGCGAAATCCCCTGGCTCCTTCGCCAACCGCTCGTACCAGGGAGGCGTGTCGGGAGGCGAGATCGGATACGGTGCCGGCAGGAACTCGAACAGCGTCAACGTCACCGCCGCCAGGGCAATCAGATGAGGGCGGGTCACCCTCGCGGCCTCTCCTTTCCCTATCTGGCGGATAAGGGCTGCCAGCCCGATGGCGGCGAGCACCCCCAACGCCAACATCACCATCGCGTCGAAGCGGCTGACGGAGCGGGTGATGCGGACGACGGGAAGATGCTGCAAGAGGGCGTACGGCAAGGGGATAGGGAGTTGTTGGCCGGCCACGTGTAGCGCCGGCCCCATCGCCAGCAGGGCAAAGCTGAACGCGGCCAGCGCCCAGAAACCGCGCAGCCGGCCACCGCGGCGGATGCCCCAGGCCCCCAACAAAAGCGGCACATACCCGGCAAAGGCCGTGTGTTCCGACACAGGGCTGGTGAAGCGGCGAGCAAACCGGGCCACCGCCTGTCCCCAGAGGGGGTGAAACTCGTTGGGGGTCAGGAACGCCAGCAGGTCAGCCGACAAGATGTATGCTTGCTCTGGCGGGGGGACCATGAAGTCATAACGGCGCGCCTCGGCGATCATGGGCCAGAGCAGGGGGGACAGGATAAGCGCAAACAGCCCCACTACCGCGGCCGTCCAGGTCACGACCCGCCTGATCAGGCATCCGCGCCAGAGCAGGTAGAGCCAGGCCAGGACGGTAAAGAGCAGGGAATACAGGACGAAATACCAGTCGCACAAGGCGATCAAGAGCAAGAATAACGCAGGTAAAGCGACCTCGCGCCAGGTCAACGACCCATGTCTGGCTCGATCTACACCGCGCCAGAAATACAGCACGTAGAACGGAATCCACTCCAGCGAGAACACCTGCATGTGTCCCAGCAGGTGGGCAAAGTGGAAAGGGGAAAAGGTGTAAACAACGCCGGCCAGAAACGCAGCCCACGTACGGGCCGGCTCGGAGGTATGGCGGAGCATGTAACGGGCGAGGAGATAGCTCCCTAAGCCACCTACGGCGAAGCTGAAGAAGACAACGCTGTTGTAAGCGGCAAAGAGGCCAGCAGCCAGTTGCACGGACAAAAAGGCCAATCCGTTAAACGGATTCAGGGTGTGGAACAATAGGCTGACGCCCGTAGGATGGTAGAGCATGTCCGTGAAAAACGGGTGACGATGCTCCATCAGCACGGCCTGCCGAATCCACCACAGGTTCCAGAAGTTCTGCCAGCCATCGAAGCTATCACCGGGGATGGTAGAGAGGAAGTGAATGACGGTTGGGTAGGTTAAGACGAGCGTGAGCAAGATATAGGCGAGTGCAATCCATGCTGTTCTGCAGACTCTTTGACCCTCCTCGCGAGGCATGAGACGAGTTATCCTCTCTGTGGCCGTGGCGTCTCACCGGCAACTGCGCGCGGGTAAATCCACCGCAGGGAAGTAGGTGCGCGCGTCGGAGCCGTGCGCCCACACGTTAGACGAGGTGGGAACGCCGTCAACCGTGATCCAGAAGTAGTAACGGTTGGCGGGGTCGCGGGCCAAACTGACGTCCACGTCATTGAAATCCCACATCAGATAAGTAAACCCGTTGGCTGTGATAGCTCTGGGCGTGCCCACCATCGTCCGGCTGAAGTCGGGTTCGGCTTCGCTGTTGAGAGACCAGTGCAGGCGCACTCCAGGCTGCCACCCTGCATCCGGTGAGATAGCTTGTCGGGTGCCGCTCTGCATCAACAGTGCCGTCACGTTAGCCCGCTCCGCTTCCGTGACCGGCGCATTGCCATGCGGCCACACGATCTGAATCTCGGCATCCACGGCCTCAGGGGAGGTGTCGAGCACACCTGCAGGAGGCTCCGCACGCGGGGCGAAGGTACGCCCGTCGGCCGCGTGAGCCCACACGTTGTGGCGTGTGGGCACTTCGTCTACGGTCACAAACAGATAGAGCTTGTTTTGGGGCAGGCGGGCCGCGCTGACGTCCACGTCGTTGAAGTCCCACACCGGGAACGTCCGGCCGCGATCGGTGAACAGCCGGCGTTGACCCATCTGCACGGGCCGGGCGGGCTCGTTGTTGAGGGCCATCCACAGACGCACCGTCGGGCTCCAGTCACAGGGCGGTGGATTCAGCGCTTCATCCTGGAAGATGTAGGCGGTGACGTTAGCCAGAGTCGCCTGTTCTACTGGCTGGTTGCCGTGAGGCCACACGATTTCGATCTTAGCGATCACCGGCGTTCCTGCCGGCATTGGTGAGGGCGTAGCCGTTGGCGTCCATGTGGAGGTCACGGACGGCGTGACCGTCGGCGTCGGGGTGGACGACGGCGTCGCGCTGGGCGTCGCGGATGGCGTGGCCGTTCGCGTCCACGTGGGCGTGGCGGTCGGCGTGGCTATTCGCGTAGGTGTTGTGGTCGGTGTCGCACTGGGCGTCGCGGATGGCGTGGCCGTTCGCGTCCACGTGGGTGTGGCAGATGGCGTGACCGGCGGCGCGCACGCGCTGTCATCCAGAACGGTGACGGCGCCGGCAGCGTAGTCGGCCACGTACACGCGGTTCTCCCACACGGCGATCCCCTGCCCACCGTTAATGGCATCTTGCCGCCCCACGGCGACCTGGCCCAACACGCGACCATTGCTGGCGTCCAGCACGTAGACGGCGTCCTCAGCCGCAGCCACCGCGAACAGGTGATCGGTGGCGGGATTGTAGGCCAGGGCGTAAGGTGCAGCAGGCAGCGGGTATGCAGCCAGCTTGCGCCATGAGTCCAGATGGAGCATTACGATCTGGCGTTCCTCGCGGCTACTCACAAACAGACGGCGGTTCGCCGGATCAAGCGTGATACCCCAGGCATCTCTGGCCACGGATGTGATGCCGGTGACAATCTGACCTTCGCGATCAAGGACGGTCACCTGTCCTTTCAGGTGGGTGACATAGGCACGGCCCTCGGCAGCGGCCACGAAGGCTGGGAACGGACTGACGGCGACTGTCTGTCGGACTGTGTCGGTCTGGCTGTCAATAACGGTCACACTGTCGTCGCCAAAGTTGACCACGTACACCCGATCGTCCTCAGCAGCCACTCCCCACGGCAGCGGGCCGGTGCCAATGGTGCCTCGCAACACGGCCGGGCTGACATCGGCCACGGAGACGCGGCGGGCGTTGCGGTTCGCCATGTAGACCTTGCCGTTGCTGTAGGCGATCCCGTTGGCCTGGCCGCCGGCGGTCTGGATCGTCGTCAGGAGTTGTAAAGCCTGAGCATCGAGGACGGCGATGGCGCTGTCATCGAACAGGCTGATAAAAATCCTGTCCTCGGCCGCAGCCACACTCTTGGGATGCGTTCCCACCGCCAGGGTGCCGATCACGGAAGGCAGGCAAACTGCTTCTGTCGTCGGCGTGATCGTGGCCGTGGGGCTGGGCGTGCGTGTAAGCGAAGGCGTCGCTGTGGCGGTTGGTGTCGCCGTGGGGCTGGGCGTGCGCGTGGGTGATGGCGTCGCCGTAGCCGTCGGCACGGCAGTGGCGGGCAACGCGCGAATCAATACCTTGTGGAAAGTGTCATCTCCATCCCCCATGCTGTTCAGGCGCACATCAACGTTCCCCGGTAAGCCATTGATGAGCGCCATGTCCGCAAGGGTCCACTCAACAACTTTCCAAAGCTCGCTGTTACCCTTAAGCACCTCACGACGATGAAGCACGCCGGCACTATCCGTGTATTCAAACGCCCACCGGTCTTTGCCCTGATCCAAATACCACACTCGTACCAGATAAGAGACCCTGGATTGGACACTGTCACCGGACTCTGGACTTAGGACTCCGGACTTCGAACTATATCGCCACTGGTCGTCTACGTCCAGAGGTATGAACGAACCACCCCTGGCCTGGTCTGTGCGGCGAGCCTGGCGACCGTAGGGCTGATTTTGCGCTGCTGGTGGCAGCTCCTTTTTCGTCAGACGCACTGTCTGGCTATCCGACCCTTCCCGTCGGTAGAGAAAGAACTCCCAATCACCCGGATCGCCGCTGACGCCGGTAGAGCTGAACCGCTGGGCGGGGTATTCACTGTCCCGCAGGACAATCCAAACGTCGGTGGCCGTTTGTTCGTCTACACCCAACGAGCGCGGTGCATATTCGAATATCTCGGGGACCTGTTCTAAGTCGTCCAACCACTGTTCCTGGATGTCAATGAAATCGGCATGATGAGCCAGCGCGTTGTGGACCATCCAGTAAGCGTACTCGACAGGGGCGCTTTCTCCCACGGGCACGGTGAAAGCAGGCTCAAAGGCGATGGGCACCGTGCGCCAGAGACGATCAGCCGTGTCCATGGTCTCCCACCCCTCGCTATTCTTCCAACCGATAGCATTCTCCTTGTCTGGTTGCAACCCGTTGTTCTTATAGCCGATGCCTAACGGTGCCGCCCACTCCATGATCTGCCGACGGGTCCACCAGGCCCCAAAACCTTGTGCAGAGCAGGCACCGGTCGCAGCCTGAATCCACAGCGGTTTATTGGGGAAGGCTTTGGCGTAAAGCTGCAGCGTTTCGAGGATAAAGCTCATGTACTCGTCACACGTGACCTGCTTCGCCAGTTCCGTCGGGTAATCACAGTTGCCGATCTGTTTGGTCGGCTGCGTCTCGTTATCCAGGCCTGCGCCGATCCAGATACCGGCCACCTGTGGATTTCCGTTATAACGTGCACCGAATGCGCGTACCACGTCGGCGAAGGCCGTTCGCCAGGTCGGATCGTCGTAAGCAGGTGCACCGCGGGCCGGGCACCCCTGTGGGTGCAGAACGTATCCTGGAACGTAAACAAGCCCCACCTTGGCATCATCTACCGTCTCACTGCGCCCTATGCGCCGGTTGACCCACTGCGGTGTGAAGTCTCGCAGGTGCCCAGACGGAGCGCCGTAGATCATCAGCGCGAATTGCACCGGCTTAGAGATGATCTGGCCGGATGGCAGCTCGACCGTCATCGCGCGAGCTTTCGCCAGGTATTTGTCATAACGAGACCAATCATAAACGCCGGGAGCAGGGTTGACATCCTCCCAGGTGAATTCAATGTGCGATCCGATGGGGCCGTACTCGGGACGCTCAGCGCGAAAGTCACGGTTGCTCCCATCCCACATGATATAGAGGATCGAGGGGAAGCCGGTCACGCGCACGGATGGTTGCACAGCGGGGCTGGGAGTCGGTAGCGGAACTGAGGGAAAGCCGCGCAAAAGAAACACCAATCCAGCCAGGACGAGGATCAGGAGCAGAGCGACGGCCAAGGCAAGCCAGCGGTAGGCCTGTTGGCCAGCGGGATGCTTTTCCATGACGACAGTTTAACATTATTATGTTTTATCGTCAACATGACAACTCTGGTGACGGTCAAATTGGGGGAGACCCACAGGGAGATGAGCGCGATCAACCGGTTGATTCCTGCACCATCGTCCGTGCGGCCTCGCGGATAGCGACCAGTTTGTATGCTCTACTCCAGCGGTTGACCGGGATCAGGTCAAAGGTGCGCGCCCGCACGTGCTGGATCCAGCGCTCCATGCTCAAAAGGCAGGTGATCATGCCGCCACCACTGCCCCCGGCCGCAGCCACCGCGATCACCGGTTTACCCGACAGGTGGCTTTCCTCTCCCAGCGTCGCCTCACATCGTCGCAGCCGATCCGTGAACGCCTTCGCCGACTCGCTCATCTCGCCCCAATACACGGGGGTAACCAGCACATAGGCGTCAGCCTGATGAACGCGCGCGTGCAAAGACTGAAAGTCGTCCTGCTGCTCGCATTCGTGCTCATTCCGGCATGTGCCCCAGCCATTGTCGCAGGCCTGGCACATCCCGACCTCCAGGTCATTCAGCCGCACTTCCTCAGCATATCCGCCTGCCAGGCGCACCCCCTCGGCGGCGGCGGCCGCGCAGGCTGCGGTCAGACCATCCCTGTTTGGGCTGGAACTGATCACTAACACGTTCATATCGCGCTCCCTTCCTTAATGCAGGATGCAAGATACAGGAGTCACCCCTTCAATCCGGTCGTCACCACGCCTTTTATGATGTACTTCTGCCCCAGGAAGAACAGGATGATCAGTGGCATCGTGTAGATCACGCACGCGGCCAGGGTGATGGTGATCAACGAGTGGCCTTGGGGATCCAGATAGGCCGTCCCCAGTTTAACCGCCAGGGTGGTGTTGGCGTCGCTCAGATAGATCAACGGCGTGAACCAATCGCCCCACACCCAACTGAAGTTAAAGATGAACGACGTCGCCAGCGCTGGCTTGGAGTTGGGGAGGAAGATCTGCCAGAAGATACGGAAGGGGCCGCAGCCATCCACCTCCGCTGCGTCCTCCAGTTCTCTGGGGATCGTGGCGAAGAACTGCCGGAACAGGAAGATATGAAACGGGCTGGCCGATAGCCCCCACAAGATCCACGGCCAATACGTGTTGGTCAGGCGTAGCCGAGAGAACACGATGAACTGCGGGATGACTGTCACGATGCCGGGGACGATGAGCAGCGCGATGACGATCATGAACAGCGCGTTGCGCCCCGGCACCTGAAACCGCGAGAAGGCGAACCCTCCCATGGCACTGGTGACGATGGTCAGGATCGTAAAAGACATGGCCAGGAAGAAAGAGTTCCAGGCATATCTGTGGAACGGGATCAGCGTCAAAGCCTGGACATAGTTGATCCACTGAGGCTCCGCCGGCAAGATCTTGATCGGGTAAGCGAGGTACTCGATTTCTTTCTTGAAGGATGTGATCACGAGCCAGACGGCAGGCAGCGCGATCACAATAGTCACGAACACCAGGATCGCATACGAAAGCGAAGACCTGGTCACCCTCTGAAGACGAAGCTGCTGCTGCCAGGCCGTCATCGCTCCTCCCCTTCGACTGCTACTTCATAATGCACCCAGTAACGGGCTGTTCTGAAGACGATCAATGTGAGGGCCATGATCACCACGAATAGAAGCCACAGCATCGCCGTCCCATAGCCAAATCGCTGGTAGACGAAAATCTGCCGGTAGGTATGGATCATGTAGAGATAGGTTGCCCTCGGTGGGACAGAGGCCTGGCCAGCACCGATGGTGGCCAGCAAAAGAGGGACAACCA
>DAOUAJ010000050.1:0-8003 GCA_034433615.1 Anaerolineae bacterium
CCAAATCGTGTAGGTCTCGGCGCGCTGAGTTCCCCACGGCACGGGAGACGTGCTCTGGCTGTCGTTCACGCCAATGCTGGGTACTTGGCCGTCCCCGATGACCGTCTCCGGGCTGATGCGCCCCTGGTAGAAGCGCACCGGGAAGGAAGGCAGGGCGCTCTGGCCGCCCCGCCGGTCCACCGCCAGGCCCAGGAAGATTGCTGTGCCCTGGCGCGGCGCGGCGGGGTCCGTCCACAGGCGGAAGGGATCGGCGCGCAGATCATCCAGGGTGCTGGCTTCCAGGACGGTGTAGGCCCTGGCCAGGGTATCGCTCTGTCCACCGCCGGCGACCGTGACATCATAGGTGCCGGGCGGCAGGCCGGCCGGCACTTTGGCCGTCAGGTGCTTGCTGTCTATGAAGGTGGTGAGCAGTTGGCTGCCACCTAACCAGACCCGAGCGCCGGTGGGAAAGTGATGGCCAAAGACCTCTAAGGAGGTGGTGACATCGTTGCGTCCTTCCTGGGGGCGCACCTCCTCCAGCGTCAGGGCTTCAAGTGTCGGCGTGGGAGTCGGTGTGAGTGTGGGCGTCGGTGTTTGGGTTGACGTTGCCGTCGGCGTCTCCGTCGCGGTCGGTGTAGGCGTAAGCGTCGGTGTTGCCGTGGCCGTAGATGGCTCTGGTGTGACGGTGGGTGTATCGGTCGGCGTTGGCGTCAAAGTGGGCGTGTCGCTTGCCATCGTCGTAGGCGTGTGAGTAGGCGTCGGCGTGTCAGTGGTTTCCGGCGCGGGGGGTGGGCCAGAATAGTGCCAGATGCGCCCCTCATTGTCACCCACCCAGAGGTCATCGGAGCCCAATGCGAAGAGCGAGGTCAGATTGGCTGATGTGGGCGGGGAGGACATCCGCTGCCAAGTGGCACCGTCCGTCGTGTGATAAACATGGCCTTGCCAACCCACGGCGTATCCCTGGGTCGCGCTCACCATTTGCAGTTGCTCCAGAACAACGGGCATCTCGGCCTGGAGCTCAAAGGTTGGGTTGTTGGAGGTGGCCTGAGTGACCTTGAGGATGGTGCTGGGCGGTTCGCCAGGGGCAGCCGTCTCGAGCGTGGTAGCGATCCATCCAGTGTTGTTGTCCATAAAGCTGATGTCATAGGCGTAGCGGTTGGGGTTAAACTCGTCAGGCCACCTCTTGCTTCCCCAGCTCGCGCCGTTGTCCATGCTCGTGTACAGCCGCCCCTTGGCCGAGGCGTAACAGACATTAGGTGTGGGACATTCGATGGCGCGCACTACGAAGTTGTTGGTGACGCCCACGGGACTGAAGTTATGCCCGTCTGTGCTGCGCAGCAGGAAGTTGAGGGTAGTGCCTACCAGGACGGTGTTGCCTGTGCCGGTCCACAGCACGGAATAGAGGAAGCCACCGTAGGGGTCACCGTTGAGGTCGCTCGGCGGTGGTGACTTGACCCAGGATGCGCCACCGTCTTGAGTATGCAGGATGGTGGCAAAGCGCCCCACGACCCAGCAGGTGTTACTATCCTTGCAGTGTATGGCGGAGAAGAATCCCTTGTTTGCTGTCAGCGGGTGATTGGTCAGCTCAACCCACGTATTGCCGCCGTCCGTGGTCTTGTAGATGAAAGCTGTGCCCGAATCGGCTGTCCATTCGGGCCCGCCTACTGCATACCCGACCATCCGGCTGGGGAAGTGAATATGCCAGATCTTGGTAGATGGTGGGGTTTTGGGCACGGTGAACTTCAGCTCCCACCCCCGGCTGTCTGGTGTAGCGCTGGGAGTAGGGGTGGGCAACGGGCTCATCAGCGCTATCTCTTCGAGAGGGGTGACCGCCGGCTGCGCGCCGCCCAGAGCGCGCGCTCCAAACGGGTAAAGAAAGGCAACCATCAGGCTCAGAAGCGCCAGGGTTAGCCATGAGGGTCGGTTAGAACGTTTATACATGGTGGAACTCTCCTTAATCCTGATCCTACTCGGTCGTTTCTTCTATGCTACCCCGGAAGGAGAGATGTGTCCATAGACCTACAGTAAGGGCATTGTGTCATGGCCCTCGGGGGGCTGTCCCCTTAGCGCACAAAACCGGCGACCGCTACCACCGTCAGTACTCCCAACAACACCAGCCCGATGAGCGCGCGACGGCCTACGTCGGCGCCCCCTATCCGCCAGGCGTAGATGCCCTTAAAGAGATTGTTGGAAGCAATGGCGAAGCCTACCGCCAGCGCGCCCTGGCGTACGGCCAGGGTCGTCTGCTGGGTCAGGCTCAGAATGAACGGGTCAATATCGGTTAAACCCATGATGCCAGCCAGCGTGTATAGGCCTGCATTTCCCAACCCCTGAAGGGTCAGCCGGGTGATCACCTGGATGCCTACGAAAAGCCCCGCAAAGATCAGCGCATGGCGCAGTTGCAGAGGATTTCCCAGGGAGAGGCGAGGCGCTTCCATGCGCTTCTGACGCTGGATCCAGAATCCGCCGCCGGCCAGTGCCAGGAGCGCCATCGCCGCGAATGGCCACAACAAAGCCCTGCCCAATCCGGGAGCAAACAGGGAGATCAGCACAACCAGCCGGATGTACATGACACCGGTAGCCAGGACGATCGCGCCCGTGGTTATTCTGACCTGGGCCGGCTGCTCGCGTCCCTGGCGCGCGAGAGCCACCGTCGTGGAGGTGCTGGAATAGATGCCGCCGAGCAAAGCAGCCACCAGCACCCCTTGCGTGTTTCCTCGCCATTGTTGCAACAAGTAGCTCAAATAGGAAATACTGGTGATAGCGACCACCACCAGCCAGGCCCTGAAGGGATTCAATTCGAACGGCGTGAAAGATTGGTCCGGTAGCAACGGCAGGACGACGGCAGTCAGCAGCACAAACTGCGTGAACGTGAAGATCTCCTCACCCGGCAGGCGCCGCGCCAGGCGCTCCATCGGCTGCTTAAGCTGCAGAAGCAGGACCGTGATGATGCCGCTGGCCACGGCTAACCAGAGCGTCCCCATCTGCACGATCGGCCCAATGGCATATGTTACCAGCGCAGCCACCTCAGTGGTAAACCCGACCCGCCCACGGTGGATCTTGTGCTGGTAAGACACGACCAACAGCCCGCCTAACACCAGAAGGCCGGCCGTGTACGCCCACGGGTGTGGGCTGAGCAGATAGCCAGCCAGAGCGATGATCGGGAAGGTACGTACGCCGCCGAATTGGCGCAGCGCCCCCTTCTCGCGTTCCGTCTGGTCGCGCTCGCGCTCCACACCGATGAGCAGCGCGACACCCAGCACCACGATCAGATGTATCGCCTGTAGACGGGTGGATTCGTCCATCGTTTCTCCCTACGGTCTCACTGTCCTGATCCGGGAGGCTGTACGGTAATTTCCGTGAGGCGAAGACGGGGTCCAACCGTCTGTCCATCGTCCAGAACAGTGAGGAATAGAGGATAACGACCTGGGGGGAGAAGGGATGGTAAGAGCAGGTCGTGGTCGCCACGCACAATTTCTCCAGCTATCCAGTCTGTAGTAGGATACGCCTCGCCTGCGGGGTCCGTTTCCACGGCGGATTGCTCCTTGTCCAGCCCCAGGCGTATCGTCAACCGCCGAGTGGGCGTCTCCTCAGCTTGCCAGTAGAGCGCCACGTGCAGACGATCCCCTGGCGCCAGCGGTGTGGCCGGCGCGTGTCCGAACCCTCGTTTGTAGACATCGAACCCCAGGAGCTGGATCGGTCCAAATGAAGTCTCGCGTAGATGCTGCATGCCCAGGGTGATCGGGGCCGGCGGCACTTGTGGCCGTCGCACCTGCACCTGCCCTAGCTTGATGTGGTCAGCGCGACCCTCACCCGTCATGGTGGGCAGTCGGGCGCCATCTGAGGCTCGATACACCGCCAAGATGAGCGAATAGCTTCCAGGCGGGGTGCCGGGCCGGACCAGTACCCCCATGCTGTCCTCTACAGGTTGCCCCGGAATCCAATCTATCATAGGGTTCAAGCCGCCGCCTGGCTCTGTGTCTCGTTGAGCTATGACCTGATCGCGCTCGTCCAGCAATTGCGCGGTGATTTTGTAGCGCTCGCGAACAGACTGGCAAGCCTCCCAGGTCAGGCTCAGAGGGAGCACTTCTCCGGCGGTGACCTTATCGGCCCCCAGGCCCACATTGCGCAGGCGCAACAAAGGGGGATCGCCGAAGATCCAGTTAGTGGCGGTGACGCGACCGCGCGAGACAGCAAAGTCAGGGACGGCGTAGATGGCGAATCGCACGTTACCCTGCCAGGCATCGGACGCCTTGAACGTGGTCTGGACCAGCCAGTTTTCGACGAGGCGTTCCGGGTCAGCCTGTTCCACAGCCCAAAAGAGGGCGAAGATGCGGCCGGGCCTGGCGGTAATCTGGGCTAACTCCGCTTGCAGAGCCGTTGGATCGAGAGGGCGTTGACGAGGCAGCGGATGGACGGGGAGCTGGCCGCGATAGTAGTAGGCGAACACCTCTTGCTGACCAGGCGCTTCCAGAACAATGTGATCACCGGGCTGCTCCACGGCTTGAATGTAGCGGGCGATGTTACGGTAGTCATCTCGGGCGTAAGTCGGATCAAAGTAGTAAGCGCGCAGGGTGATCCCCGCGATCGTGCCCAGCAGCGTAGCAGCCGTGGCGTACCAGACCAGTTGTAGCCAGGGAAGGCGCACTGCGGGCGTGGGCCGGGCTGCACGACGTGGGCGCAGGCGGATAGAGGCTATTTCCCTCAGCGACTCGCCCAGGTTGATGACGCCGCGTGCGATGAGCAGGCAGAAGCCGGGGCTGCCAGCGATGAGAAACTTCAGATAAGCCTCGGTGAACAGACCGCGCCACAATATGAGCGCGAAGGGGGCACTCATGCTCACGAAGGGGATCGCCCAGGTCAGCCAGTGTTCCCGACGGTCACGCGTCGGGCGTATACGCGGCCACAACCCCAATATCAGCCCTATGACAAAGACGATATTCCAGGGCCACGCCGGTTGGTGATGGCCAACCGGCCCCAACGACAGCATAACCAACGCGGCCCCCAGGGCCCGATTAAAGGTTGGTTGCGTGCCCGGATAGGGCCAGACGGCCAGTTGACGTTGTGCGATGGGGAGCCAGGGGAGGAACAGCAACCCTGCGACCAGGTGCAGACCCAGCCACCAGGCCATCCGCTCCGCTACCTGACCACGACGCTGGCTATCCCACAGCCATAGCAGGTAGAGGGCGTTAATAGCCAGAATGATCGCGGCGAAGGTGTAATGAGTATACAATCCGCCCACCAGTGAAATGACCAGGAGTGTCGCTGTGCCTGACGCGGGGCGCATTTGCCCGTTCCCCTCGTTGAGCACATACAAAGTCAGGGCATAAATTGCCAGCCCGCTCCACAGACCTAAGAGTATGTACATGCGGGCTTCTTGAGCGTAGTAAACCTGGAGAGGGTTGATCGCCGCGACCAGTGCTGCTGCCAATCCCACCTGCTCACTTTGCAAACGCCGCCCCAGCAAGTAAATGACATAGACCAGGCCCACACCGATGATTGCCGAGAGCGAACGGAGGGCCGCCTCATTGGTGCCGAAGAGCTGAACCCAGAAATGCAGGAGCCAATAGTACAGCGGTGGGTGGATGTCGGCCGCGGCGTCTTGCGCGATGCGGGCCAGACCGCGCGCGGCCAGGGCCGCGCTGTTGCCCTCATCGGCCCACAACGATTGCTCGCCCAGGCGATAGAAACGCAATCCGGCGGCCAGGGCCAGCACGGCGATGTGGGGGGGCAGGATCGAACGAGGCTGATGATTCACAGAAATGTACGCCTTCCAGACGCAATCTATTGATCAATCAGTATATCATCAGCCAACCCCGATAGCAAGTCATGGCCGCCACTGGGTAGGGCTGTTTCATGTTGCAGCCGGCGAGGTGGGCTGGCAGTTGAAACTGCGCCTACCGGCGAGCCAATTATTATCTGGCAACGACCAGCCGCAACGCTTCTCCCTCTGGACGGATTGCGGCCAACCAATCATTGCTGAGATGCGCAGACCGGTTCGGTGATAAACGACGGAACATCTGAGTGTGGATCGCTCTGTCTCCCTGGCGCACCTGGATCCGCACTCCTTGGCAGAACTCGTTGACGCGGAAAAGGAAGCTCCCTAATCCCAGCCCATCTTTTGAGACGGCTACAGCATTTGGTGAGATCCAGGTAATAGGTGCTTCTACCTGCAAAGGCAACGCATACTCCGGCCACGTGTCTTGCTCCAGGAAATTCCTGATACAGCGCGCTGCATATCGCCCCTCCAGGGCTGCATTGTCGGCTGCTTCCGCGCCGCGTAACAGATTGCCGGCAGCGAACACGCCGCGTACCGAGGTGCGCAAACAGGTGTCCACCTGCGGCCCTCGGGTGGCTGGATCAATGGCGAGGTTGCCGAGACGCGCCAACTCGTGCTCCGGTATCCAATCGCCAGTAAAGACCACCGTATCACAGGCTATGGCTTCGGTTTGGCCTGAGTCCAGGTAGGTGATCTCAACGGCCTCCACTCGCTGGCGCCCCATGATACGGCTGATACGCGCACAGGAGATAACTGGCGCCCGCATCAGCAGATCCGCGATGTACCATTTGACCGGAAGATAGGGGAAATAGATCTGGTGGTGAGGCAACTCGGTTACCAGCGCAGCAACAGGGATATGCGCGTGGGCCAGGGTCAGCAGAGCCGAAAGGCTGACCAGTTCTGCCCCTACGACCACGGCGCGTCGTCCCACACGCTGGCCATACTGATACACAAAACGCTGCAACGAACCTGTGGTGAAAATTCCTTGAGGCCGGCTGCCAGGGATTAATCGGGCTGAGCGAGGGCGCTCCCGGCAGCCCGTCGCCAACAGGATGGCCTGCGCTTGAATCTGACCGATACCACGAGGGCTGGTCAACGTTAAAGCTGTAGGCCCTGCCCAACCGGTCACAGTCGTAGCGGTGCGAATTTCTATGCCCGCCATCTCGACTTGGCGAACGTAATGGCGGGCATATCCGGGGCCAGTGTAAAGCCGATGCAAGTCGCGTATCCCAAAGCCTGGGTGGTGACAGATGCGAGGGACCCCTCCTGCTTCCTCTTCTCGCTCTACCACCTTGACGTCCGTCACCCCCAGGCGTTTCAGTTCGAGGGCGGCCGCTAACCCCGCCGGACCAGCTCCTACGATGAGTACTGCACAATGATCAGACGCCATCCCTGTCCTCCAACATCAGCACCTGGCCCATGCTTTGCCCCGTCTCTCGGGCCAGCGTAGCTGCCACCATCGCACGACAATGAAAGCCCTGGCAGCGACCATGCAGAACGCGCGTTCGTCGCTTCAGCCCGTCTAGCGTGCGAGCCGGGATCACCGCGTGAAGAGCGTCTAGGATCTCCCCTAACGTCACTCGCTCGCAATAACAGATCACACGCCCATAATCCGGGTTCGCAGCGATCATCGCTGAGGACTGGTATGGGCGCGTACCCGCTTCCCCAATGTAGGGCATGCGTACAGGCTTGAAGTCTCTCTTCAAAGATAACGGCAGCCCTGCTTCTGCCAGTAACTCTACCACATACTCTGCAATACCTAAGCAGGCGGACACGCCCGTGGATCGGATCCCCCCCACACATACGTAGCGTTGGGGCGCGTGCAGGCGGATCTGATAATCCGCATGCTCCGTGGCCGCGCGCAGCCCTGCGTAGACTGCTGTCACCTCCTCATCGAGCAGACGCGAGAGGATCGCTTTTCCCTTTTGCCAGAGCAACTGCACCCCAGCCGCGCTGGAACCCGTCTCGGTCTTGTCAGTGAGATCTTCCGCGGTGGGGCCGAGCACCACGTTACCGTACACAGTAGGGCTGATCAGCACTCCTTTGCTGACAGGCGTGGGCACAGGCAGCAAGACGTGATTCACCAGCGAGCGGGCCAGCTTGTCGAAGACGATCAGTTCTCCTCGACGCGGGGTGACCGTAAAGTCGTGATGTCCCAGCAACCGATCTACCTCGTCGGAATAGAGCCCGGCCGCATTGACCAGATAGCGACATCGTATCTTTCCGCCAGGGCCGTCCAGGATGT
>DAOUAJ010000051.1:0-8773 GCA_034433615.1 Anaerolineae bacterium
GTCCTGGCGGACCGCCCAGGTCCCCATGCCCTGGCAAGCTCAGTTCCCCGATCTACACGAGGCGACCGGGATCGGCTGGTACCGCAAGTCGTTCGAAGTGCCGGCGAGCTGGGCGGGTCGGGCCGCCGTGCTTCACTTCGGCGCGGCCGACTACTTCGCCGAGGTGTGGATTAACGGACACTATGTTGGCTCCCATGAAGGGGGCTATCTCCCCTTCGAGTTCGAGGTCTCCGCCTGGCTGTGGCCTGGACGACGCAATGAACTGCTCGTCCGGGTGGTGGACCCCGGCGCGGATGCGGACCGCTATCCCGACTTTCCAATGGCCGAGATCCCGCACGGCAAGCAATCGTGGTACGGGCCGCAGGGCGGGTTGTGGCAATCGGTTTGGATCGAAGCACGGCACCCAATCTACCTGCACCCGATCCGCATCACCCCTAACCCACATACGGCGCAGGTCACGGTGGACGCGCGGCTCAGCGGGCCGTCAGCCCCTGGTATGGCCCTCGCCATCACGGTCACCGATCCCGACGGCAAGACGGTGGCCCAGGGGGGCCAGGAGCTACCCACCGGAGCCACCTCCGCCTCGCTGACGCTGGATGTGCCTGGCTTCCGCTGGTGGTCTCCCGAATCGCCGGCGCTCTACCATGCCGAGGCTCGTCTCCTGCTCAACGACTCCACTGTGGATGCAATGGGCGATACCTTTGGCTTCCGTACCATCGAGGCGAGGAGCGGGCGCATCTGGCTTAACGGCCACCCTATCTACCTGCGCAGCGCGCTCGACCAGGACTACTACTCCGGCACCATCGGCACGCCCCTATCGGACGCCTTCCTGGACGATCAGTTCCGCAAGGCGAAGGAGCTGGGGCTGAACTCGCTGCGCCTCCACATCAAGGTGGGCGATCCCCGCTATTACCGGGCCGCTGACCGCGCCGGCCTGCTCATCTGGAGCGAGATCCCCAACTGGACCTTGCTGACGGAGAAGGCCAAGGCGCGAGCCAGGGCTACGCTGGAGGGAATGATCGAACGGGACTGGAACCGGCCATCTATCATCGCCTGGTCCATCATCAACGAGGGATGGGGGCTGGACATGCCGAACCATGCCGCCCATCGCGACTGGCTCCGGGAGATGGTCGCCTACGCCAGGCAACTCGATCCGTACCGGCTGATTGTGGACAACTCGCCCTGTCCGCCCAATTTCCACGTCCAGAGCGACCTGGACGATTACCATACCTATCGCGCGATCCCGGACCATCACCGTGAGTTCGACGCCTGGGTGGAGGAGTTCGCCTCTCGCCCGGACTGGACCTACAGCCCCTTTGGGGATGCCGTGCGGACCCGTCAGGAGCCGCTGGTGGTGTCCGAGTTCGGCAACTGGGGGTTGCCTGACGCCGACCTGCTCTCCGCCTATGGCGAGCCGTGGTGGTTCGAGACAGGGTTGGAGTGGGGCGAAGGGGTGGTATATCCCCACGGCGTGCAGCGACGATGCAGACTATGGAGTCTGGATCGGATCTTCGGCAGCTACCGGAAGCTCGTCGAAACCACGCAATGGCAGGAGTATCGGGCGCTGAAGTTCGAGATCGAAGCGATCCGTCGGCGGCCTGCCATCCAGGGCTACGTCATCACCGAGTTCACCGATGTGCATTGGGAGTGCAACGGGCTGCTGGACATGGAGCGGCGGCCTAAGGCGTTCCACCAGATGCTGCGCCGCATCAACGCCGACGACGTGATCGTGCCTGCTGTCGAGCGGTGGGCTTATTGGGCCGGCGAGCCGGTGGCCGTGCAAGTGTGGCTCTCCCGCTACGGCGCAGCCGACCCGGGGGCAGGGGTGGTGCGCTGGCAAGTGGAGGGGACGGCACTGGCCGGTGAGATGCCAGCGCCGCCCGTCGCGCGTGGTCAGGTGGTGGACCTGGGCGAACTCACCTTCTTCGCGCCCGCAGTGGCTGGGGAGGGCGGACGGCAGCCTGCAGCCGCCAGGCAGTTCGTGCTCAGCCTGCGCTGGTTGGGAGCCGATGGCCGCGTGGCGGCCGAAAACGACCTCACGTTCAGCGTATTCCCCCTTGAATCGCAGGCGGCCGTGCCCGGGGTGATGGTGTGGACCCCGGATGGCGAGCTGGCGGATCGGCTGCGGGCGTTGTCATGGCCTGTGGCAGATGCGCTGGAGCCAGGCATCGTCATCATTGCCCGCCGGTTGGATCATGCGCTGCGCAGCCGGGTGCAAGATGGAGGACGCCTGCTATTGCTCGCGGATGGGCCTGAGGCGTTGAGCGCGCCGCTGCTGCGCATCCGCATCGTACCCCGGCAGGGCACCGTGTGGCAGGGGGATTGGGCCAGCTCCTTTTCCTGGCTGAGGCGAGCTGGCCCGTATGCAGCGCTGCCGGGTGGGCCACTCCTGGACCTCAGCTTCAGCCGCGTGATTCCGGAACACGTCATCGCCGGGTTGTCGCCATGGGACTTTGAGGCCGATGTGGACGCGGGGTTATTCGTCGGGTGGATTCACAAGCTGGCGGCGCTGATCGCCCGGGTGCGCTATGGGCGCGGCGCGGTGCTGATCACCACGTTCCGGATATGCCACGCGAACGTCGGCGCGGACCCCGTGGCGACAGCGCTGTTGCGGGCGCTGGTGGAGCGGCTGAGGGCAAGCAGCGGATAGGAAGGGTCGGAACCAGATTCCCATCTCACTCAAACGGGTTTCGCGATCCCCTCTGAGGCAACAGCCTTTTGCCCGCCTTCACCATCCGACGTATAATGCTTCCGGAGGTGAGGGGTGGAGCGAGCTGCTGATTGGATGGATCAGGCCCAGGGCGATCTGGCACATGCCCAAAGCGACGTGGAGCGTGGGTTTTACGATTGGGCATGCTTCTTCGCCATCCCCACGCGCTATCCCAACGCCCATCCCTCCGGTTCGCCACGACGCCGCTACACTCGTACGGAAGCTGAACGGATGGCAGCCCATGCCGAGAAAATCGTCCAGTTCTGTGGGGATGGTTCAGAATCTGGTTGACACTTTCAAATGGCCGATAATTTATTTCGGGCGCCAACGCTCACTGACGAGCGGCTACCAAGCCTCCAAATGGCAGTCTTTGGCGGCTTTGAACGCAGAAACGAAGCTCGCGGCCTGCCTCTCAAATTATTGGGCCACCGAAAGTGTCAACCTATCTTCCCTGGCAAATGAACCATCCCGTTCTGTGAAAGTCTTTTATCCGCCCTTTAGTCGCGGGGAATTGATCACCTTACTGCGTCAGCGAGTGAGCATATTGCAGGGAAAGCTACCGCTGAAACGGGTGGTGCTCTTCGGCTCTTACGCCCAGGGCAAACAGACAGTTGCCAGCGATATTGACTTGCTGATTGTTTATGCAGGAAAGCCTCGGGAGGATGCTTATGCGCTGGTGAAGCGGACGCTGGGTGTGCGTCGCCTTGAGCCACATGTGTATGCAGAGGAAGAGTATGAACGAGTGAAGGCAACGTTGGAACGAATGATCGAGGGCGGTATTCCTATGGAGTTGGGGTAGTGTAGACAGCCGACTCATGCAAGACCCTTGGTCACGGAGGAACCACTACAAGGTTGGTTGAAGATTGTCTGGGAGGCACATGGTGGAACTGACAATGGTGGGAGTGAAAGAGTTGATCGTCCGCGAGCTGCCGAAATGGGTCCAGGAGCAGCCGACGCTGCGCCAGAGGTTGATGGATGCATTGAGCAGCACGCCGAAGCGTCTGCGCATGAGCTATGAAGAGTTCCTGGCCTGGGCCGACGAGGACACCCTGGCCGAGTGGGTGGACGGGGAGGTGGTGATGACCAGCCCTGCATCGAAACGACATCAGATGATTGTCAGCTTCCTAGAAAAGGTGATCGGCCTGGGCGGGAGCCACTGTCTGGTGTACTCGATGTCTTGCGTGAGTTAGGGGTACTCTGAGCGCACTCGTGTGTTATTTGCTGACTGCGGGAAGACCATGGATACGAGAGAAGAAGCCATAAGGCTGCTTAGGGAGGCGGAAGAAGACCTGGACAGAGCCATTCGGTATTCCGGGCTGAAGGACTGGGTCACCGTTATCCACTACTCTCAACTAGCAATCGAAAAATCGGCCAAAGCCTTAATCTCCTGCTTTGAAGCGTTCGAGTGGACTCACGACCCGTCAGGGCAGCTTAAGAAACTGCTAGAAAAGGGCCTTTTGCAGGACGATTTCTCAGAGGTCGCTTCATACGCGAAGGAAGCGGCACCCTGGCATGGACGTTCAACATACGGGGGACTCAGAGGCGGCGTTTGGAGAAGCCCATCGGAACTCTGCACGGAAGGGGCGAGCGCTGAGCTGCTTGATAAGGCGAAGAAATCCGTCAATAAGGCAAAAGGGTTCGTAGAAAGGTTCTTTGAAAAATGAACGTAGACATCGAGAGTGTCAAGAACGAGGTGAGAGGGGTTGCTTTGCGGTTAAGAAAGAAAGAGATATTAGCCGTTGGGCTCTTTGGCTCACTAGCGAGAGGGGACTTCAACGAGAGGAGCGATATTGACATTTTCGTCACCACGGAGAGAGAGCTCTCGCTCAGGGAGCAAGATGAACTGTATTATGCCTTCAGTGAACTGACGTCCAGGTTTGGGAGGGATGTTACTGTCCTTGTATATGACATAGACGGCTTGAAGAGGATACCCACCTGGCAGACGTTGAACCTTGTGAAGGATGCCTGTTTTGTGTACGACCGGGCAGGGATAGAGAAGATCTTCCAGACGATCCTCCAGGAGGCCGAGAGGCACGGGATTGTATATGACGACGAGGAAAGAGTTTTTAAGCTCAAGAAGGCAGAAAGGACGATCTTCTCCTTGGAATGAGTTGGTGAGCTACCACTCTTCAACTCGCAGTTGACAGAAGGGACCTCAGGCTTATGCGAACCCTCGTGATCCTCCCCACGTACAATGAGAGAGAAAACATCGCGAGATTGGTGCCAGACCTGTTGGCGCTTCCCAATGGTGTGCACATTCTCATTGTAGACGATAACTCACCGGATGGGACAGGCCAGCTCGCAGATGAGTTCTCAAGCAAGCACGAGCGCGTGCACGTCATTCATCGCGCCGGGAAACTGGGGTTGGGTACTGCCTATATTGCGGGGTTTAAATACGCACTTGAGGTCGGTTTTGATTGCATTCTCACGATGGATGCCGATTACTCTCACCAGCCGCAATACGTCCCCGGCCTGATTGCCGGAATCCAGTCGGCCGACCTGGTCATTGGTAGTCGCTATGTGTCTGGCGGGTGTGTTGTAGATAGCCCATTGGCTCGCCGCCTGCTCAGTAGGGGAGCCAATCTGTTTGCCAGGTTAGTGCTGGGGCTTCACACGCGAGATTGCACGACCGGCTTTCGCTGCTACCGGCGTGAGGTCCTGGAGTCTATGGATTTGGACGCGATCTTTTCCGATGGATACTCTTTCCTGATCGAGACGTTGTACATCGTGCAGCAAGCCGGCTGGAAAGTGACCGAAGTGCCGATCCAGTTTAAGGATCGCCGTCAAGGGGTTTCCAAGATCTCTCGCGCTGAGATTTTTAAAGCCCTTTATACGGTCGTGCGCCTGGGGGCCAGCGGGATTCAGATTCACGCGAGCGTCGTCCGTCCTGGGCCGTTTCACACATGTACATCCTTCACATTTACAAAGATTACTTCCCCGTCCTGGGGGGCATTGAAAACCATATTCGTATGCTGGCTGAGGCGCAGGTAGCCGCCGGTCATCAGGTCACAGTGTTAGTCTGCGCCCGTGATCCCCGTACCCATGAAGAATGGATCAACGGCGTGCATGTGATCAAAGCCGGCCGCCTGGCTACAGCCGCGTCCATGCCGCTAAGCTGGCGCCAACCCCTAACCCTGACTCGCTTGCGTCCCGACGTCGCCCACGTTCACTCCCCGTACCCGTTGGGCGAGGCAGCCAACTGGCTCCTGGGGCGGGCTCGCGCCACTGTCATCACCTACCACAGCGATGTAGTCCGCCAAAAGACGCTGTTGCGATTTCACGGCCCCATCTTGCGCTACGTCCTGCGCGCCGCTGATGCCATCATCGCCACCAGCCCGCGCTACATCGAAAGTTCCCCCTGGCTGCGACCTATCCGGGATCGTTGTACCGTCGTGCCCTTGGGCATTGACCTGACCCAGTTCCCTGCGCCGGCTCGAACACAGAGAGCGTCACAGCCCACACTGCTGTTTGTTGGCCGTCTGCGCTATTACAAAGGGCTGGACACGCTGCTGCGAGCCATGCCCGACATCCCTCAGGCCCGGCTGGTGATCGTAGGGGATGGCCCAATGCGTGTGCCCTGGCAACAACTGACCACAGACCTGGGCCTGGAGCCACGGGTCGAGTTCGTTGGAGAAGTACCCGATGCCGAGTTGCCCGGTTACTACGCGTCCGCTGACCTCTTCGTGTTGCCGGCCAACGCTCGCGCTGAGGCGTTCGGCACAGCACTGCTGGAGGCCATGGCCGCGGGGCTGCCCATGGTCAGCACGGAGCTGGGCACCGGCACGTCGTGGGTGAACCAGGACGGGGTGACCGGTCGCGTGGTGCCCCCTCAAGATCCGAGCGCCTTGGCCGCAGCGATCCGGGAGATGCTGGCCCATCCCGATAGACTGGAGCGAATGGGAAAGGCGGCTCGCGCGCGTGTAGAGGCGGAGTTCAGCCTGCCCATGATGGTCCAGCGCGTGGAGGCTGTGTACGAGCAAGCATTGCAGCGTGCAGTTGAGCGACAATTTCCCAAAAGAGGGAGCACCCGCTTATGAACCAAAGACCGCCAATGACAGTCATCGGTCAGCGGTTACGGGCCGCGTTGTGGCAAATTTACGACCGACCACAGCCGGCGATCCCCTGGCGCGACGCGAGCAACCTGCCATGGGACGACCCCGACTTCTCCGAGCGCATGCTGAAGGAGCATCTCGATCAGTCGCACGGGGCCGCCAGCCGCCAGCAGGTCGAGATTGACCGCCAGGTGAATGTGATGTGGCGATGGCTGGACTTGCGCCCCGGCGCTCGCGTCCTGGACGTGACCTGTGGCCCCGGCCTCTACGCCGTCCGCCTGGCGCAACGTGGGTGCATTGTCCACGGCATTGACTTCAGCCCGGCGTCTATCCGCTACGCCCGTGAGCTGGCAGTCCGCGAAGGGGTGGCTGACCGCTGCCGGTTCACGCAGGCGGACGTGCGCGAGGCGTTGCCGGAGGAGGCTGGCGCCGACTACGATGCCGCGCTCTTCATCTATGGCCAGCTTGCCGTCTTCACGCGCGAGGAGGCGGGCGCGCTGCTGGGCGGATGTGCCCAGGCCCTGCGACCGGGCGGCCGGCTGTTAATCGAGCTGCTCAACTTCGAGCGGCTGGATCGCCGCCCTCACAACTCGTGGTGGTACACCGACCGCGGCGGGCTATGGGGAGATTTCCCTTACCTGCACCTGGGGGAGCGCGACTGGGACGATGAGCGGCACACCGCCACCGAGCGGTTCTTCATCATCAATCTGGAGACGGGCGAGATGCACACCTACGGGCTGGTGGATCAGGGCTACAGCAGCGCGGAGGTTGCCGAGATGTGCCGCGCGGCCGGGTTCGCTCAGGTCACGGTGTATCCTGCGTGGGGTGGTGTGGAATTGTACGACGCGGCGGAGTGGGTCGCTTACGTCGCCGAGCGAGGGGTATGAGCCGTCGTGCGGTGGAGATTCGGATTCGAGCGCTACGCCCGGAAGATGTGCCGGCCTGGGTGGCCCTCATCAACGCGGCCGATGCGGTGGACGAGTTGGGGCGAGCCACTACCGAGGAAGAGGCCAGGGCCAGGTTAGGCTCACCCGGCTACGGGTTCGATCAGGTGTTGCTGGCCTGGCAGGGCCAACGGCTGATGGGCTACGCCGACCTGCGGCTGCAGGCGGACGGCCGCGCCATCGGCGGCGTGACCGTTCATCCTCACGCGCGAGGGCGCGGTGTGGGTCGCAAACTGCTGAATCGTCTGGTGGCGCTGGCCCGCAGCCGGGGGGTTCGTTACCTGGACGTGCCGGTAGTGCCACGAGTGACGGCAGCCGTTGCGTTGCTGACCCGCGCCGGGTTCAAACGCGCGCGCGATTGGCAGGAAATGGTCTGGGTAGGACAGGAGCCCCCGCCAGTGCCTGAGCCGTTGCTGGGGATACGGCTGCGCACCTATCAGCCGGGGCAAGATGAGGCTGCCTGGATCGCGCTGGACGCGGCCGCTTTCACCGGGCATTGGGGAGCCGCCCCCCTCACTTCGGACGATGTGGTCGCGATCACCCGACGGCCAGATTTTGATCCGGCCGGGTTGTGGTTCGCGGAGGCCGATGGCAAATTGGTCGGACAGGCGCTAGCGCGCTATAATCCCTCTGGCCCCACGTTAAGGGGGATGCCGGTCGGGCAGATTGAAGATGTGGCGGTGTTGCCTGACTACCGCGGCCGGGGGATCGGCCGGGCGTTGTTGCTGGCCGCCATGGGCTATCTGTGGAATCGCGGCTGTCGCGTGATCGAGCTCACGGTGGACACCGCAAACGCGGACGCCCATCGCCTGTACGACGCGTTAGGGTTCGTGGAGACGGGACAGCTTCACTGGTATCGGCGCGAGCTGTAGACCGGGTTAAAAGGCGGGTGGTGTAGCTCTCGCCAGAAGGAGCTTATTGTCAACTACTACCCGCTAGAAGCGGGTGGCTTGCAGATGACCCGCAAGGGTCGCCGCGTCTGGCCGGTTGACGGCGGCCCTGCCAGAGAGACCCGGCAGCGAGTGTACAAGCCTATGCTTGACGGTGGGAGTTTTACGCAAGATCCG
>DAOUAJ010000052.1:0-10208 GCA_034433615.1 Anaerolineae bacterium
ATAAACACCACCCAGGTGCGCGCCGTGGTGCCCGCCGGCCCGGCCCCTGGCCCCTACGACGTCGCCGCCCGCAACCCCGATTCCGACCAGACGAGCACCCTGCCGCAGGCCTACACTGCCCTCGACCGGGCCACGGACGACTTCTCCGTCGCCTCCGAAGACATCTGCTCTTCCCCCACCACCATCCGGCAGGGGGACGTGGTCGCCCTCGGCGCCAACGTGCATCGCCTGGGCGGCAGTGAGACGCGCGCGGTGGACGTTGACTTCTACCGGGGTAACCCTGCTGCTGGCGGCGTCTGGCTCGGGGCTGCCACGACTTATTATCATCCTCGTGTGTAAAATCCTTGACCTTCATCCGGCACAATGATATAATCCTTCCCTGAGAGGACCATGATCCAGGAAATGCCAGTGGTCCGCCGCCACATCCACGTGCGCGGCGTCGTGCAAGGGGTGGGATTCCGCCCCTTTATCTATCATTTGGCCCGCCGCCACGACTTGCGTGGCTGGGTGTGCAACACTTCGTCAGGCGTGGACATCGAGGCCGAGGGCGCTCCCCAGGCGGTGGACGCGTTCCTGCAGGCTCTCACCGTCGAAGCGCCCCCGCTGGCCCGTATTGACGCCATAGAAGTGCACGAGTTGCCGCCCAATGGCGATGCCACGTTTGAAATCCGCCACAGCCAGGCCCAGCCGGGGCGGTTTCAGCCTATCTCGCCCGACGTGGCCACCTGCGATGCCTGCTTGGCCGAGGTGATGGACCCGGCCGATCGGCGCTATCGTTACCCGTTCACCAACTGCACCCACTGCGGCCCGCGCTTCACCATCATCCGCGACATCCCGTACGACCGGCCCCAGACAACAATGGTCGCCTTTGCCATGTGTCCGGAGTGCCAGGCCGAGTACGATGACCCGGCCAACCGGCGCTTTCACGCGCAGCCCAACGCCTGCCCGATGTGCGGCCCTCACCTGGCGTTGGTGCCCACCCCGAGGGAGTCTCTCCCGCCTGACCTGCCAGACGATCCCATCGAAACCACGCGAGTGCTGCTGGCCCACGGCCGAATCGTGGCAATCAAGGGGCTGGGCGGCTTCCACTTGGCCTGCGATGCTCGCAACGAAGAAGCGGTACAACGCCTGCGCGCCCGGAAAGGCCGCGTCGGCAAGCCCTTCGCACTGATGGCGCGCGATCTGGAGATCGTTCGCTCCCTTTGCGAGGTGAACGACGACGAGGCAAAGCGCTTGTGTGGGCGGGAACGGCCGATCGTCCTCCTGCGCGCCCGGCCACAAAACGGGATTGCGCCCAACGTGGCCCCGCGGCAGCGCAACCTGGGGATCATGCTCCCGTATACGCCGCTGCACCATCTGCTCCTGCAGCCGGCCCCTGGCATCCCCGACGTGTTGGTGATGACGTCCGGCAACCTGAGCGAGGAGCCGATCGCCATCGGCAACGAGGAGGCGCTGATGCGGCTGCGCGACCTGGCCGACGCCTTCTTGCTGCATAATCGCGACATCTACATCCGCTGCGATGACTCAGTGGTGCGCGTGTTTCGGGGAGCCGAACTGCCCATCCGTCGCTCTCGCGGCTACGCGCCCTACCCGGTGCATCTGGGGGCCGATGCCATCCCGCTCCTGGCTTGTGGGGCCGAGCTGAAGAACACGTTTTGCCTGACCCGCGGCCCCTACGCGTTCCTCAGCCAGCATATCGGCGACCTGGAGAACGTGGAGACGCTGCGCTCATTTGAGATGTCGGTGGCCCACTTCGAGCGGCTGTTCCGCGTGCGCCCCCAGGCCCTGGCCTACGACCTGCACCCCGACTACCTGGCTACTCGCTATGCGCTACAGCGCGCCGGGCGGGAGAGCCTGCCGGCCATCGGCGTGCAACACCACCATGCGCACATCGCTGCCTGCCTGGCCGAACACCAACGACCCGGCCCGGTCATCGGTGTGGCGTTTGACGGCACCGGTTACGGCGAGGATGGCGCGATCTGGGGCGGCGAGTTCCTGATTGCCGACCTGCACGGCTATCGGCGGGCAGCTCATCTGGCTTACGTGCCGTTGCCGGGCGGTGACGCCGCGGTACGTCGCACGTATCGCATGGCGTGGAGCCACCTATGCCATGCCTTCGGCTCCATCTGGCCCGACGTGCCCGCGCTGCGTGAGGTCAGCCCGGCGGAGCGGCGAGTGGTGGAACGACAGATCGCCACCGGCCTCAACGCGCCCCCCACGTCCAGCATGGGCCGGCTGTTCGATGCCATTTCGGCCCTCTGCGGCATCTGCCTGGAAGCCACCTATGAGGGGCAGGCCGCCATCGAGCTGGAGATGTTAGCCGATCCGGCAGAGGATGACGCCTATGAGTGGCCGTTGCTGGACGCAGCCGGCGATGGCCCGTGGGCGATTGATCCGGCCCCGGTCGTCCGGGCTGTCGTGGCTGAGGTGCGAAAGGGGGTGGAGGTCGCCACCATCGCCGCTCGCTTCCACAACGCGGTGGCGGCGATGGTAGCGGAAATGTGCCGGCGGCTGCGCACGGCGACGGGGTTGAACGAGGTGGCGCTGAGCGGTGGGGTGTGGCAGAATGTGATGCTGCTGGAGCGGACGCTGGCCCGGCTGGAGGCTGCCGGCTTCACGGTGCACACTCACCGCCTGGTGCCGCCTAACGACGGCGGGCTGGCATTGGGGCAGGCAGCCGTAGCCAACGCACGGCTTGCAGCCAATTGGAGCCAAAAGGCCGAAGGCGACAAGGTGGTGGGATACAAGATACAAGATGCAGGCTCATTTGCACCCTGCATCCTGTAGCTGGGCATCCTGTGAGGAGTGGTGATCATGTGTCTTGGTGTTCCTGGCCGTGTGATAGAGGTTTTCGAGCAAGACGGCGTCCGAATGGGAAAGGTGGATTTCGGAGGCATCATCAAAGAAGCATGCCTGGCCTATGTGCCGGAGGCGGTAGTGAACGACTACGTGATCATCCACGCCGGCTTTGCCATCTCGCGTCTGAACGAGGAGGAGGCGCAGGAGACGCTGGCGATCCTGCGCGAGGTGGAGGAGTGGGGTGAGAGGATCCCAAACGCGGAATAGCCCGAACCCGAAGGGCTTCAGAAAACCCCTTCGGGTCTGAAGCGAGGCGCTTTTCAGGGCAGTTTCTTATGCCGGGTGTGGCACCGCGGGGGATGAAAATGGGACGCGACATGCATATCGCCTTACCCCCTACGCCCCACAGGCGGGCTGAAGCCCGCGGCACAAGCTCATTTTCAGGGCAGCAAGATGAAATACGTGGATGAGTTTCGGCAACCTGAGTTGGTACACAAACTGGCGGACGAGATCCGCCGCACCGTCACCCGGCCGTGGACGATCATGGAGATCTGCGGCGGCCAGACCCATGCCTTCATGCGGTTCGGCCTGGAGTCGTTGCTCCCTCCTGAGATCGAGCTGGTGCACGGGCCCGGCTGCCCCGTGTGCGTGACGCCGCTGGAGCTGATTGACAAGGCCATCGCCATCGCCTCGCGGCCCGAAGTGATCTTCTGCTCCTTCGGCGACATGCTGCGCGTCCCCGGCTCGCAGGCCGACCTATTTCGCGTCAAAGCGGCGGGCGGCGATGTGCGCGTGGTGTACTCCCCGTTGGAGTGTCTGAAGATCGCCCGGCAGCACCCCGATCGAGAGGTGGTGTTCTTCGCCATCGGCTTTGAGACTACCGCGCCCGGCAACGCCATGCTGGCCTGGCAGGCGAAGCAGCAAGGGATTGCCAATTTCAGCATGCTGGTGTCCCACGTGCGGGTGCCGCCGGCCATCACGGCGATCCTCTCGTCGCCAGGCAACCAGGTGCAGGGGTTCCTGGCTGCGGGTCACGTCTGCACGGTGATGGGGTACTGGGAATACGAACCCCTGGCCGAGCGTTTTCGCGTCCCCATCGTCGTCACCGGGTTTGAGCCGATGGACCTGCTACGGGGGCTGCTGCGGGCGGTGCGCCAGTTGGAGGCGGGGCGCCACGAGGTAGAGAACGCCTACGAACGCTCGGTGACGCGCGAGGGCAACCGCGCGGCGCAAACGCTGATCGCTCGCGTCTTCGAGCCGTGCGACCGCGCCTGGCGCGGCATCGGCGTGATCCCCGACAGCGGCTGGCGGCTGCGGCCGGAGTTCGCCGTCTTCGACGCCGAGAGCCGCTTCGCCGTGGGAGGCATCCAGACGCAGGAGTCGGATGTCTGCATCAGCGGGCTGGTGCTGCAAGGGCGCAAGAGGCCGCATGAATGCCCCGCCTTCGGCACAAGCTGCACCCCCTTGCACCCCCTGGGCGCCACGATGGTCTCGTCCGAAGGGGCGTGCGCGGCGTACTATCGCTATGGACATTCCGTAACTTTCTCAACCGACCGCTGAGGAGGTACGTGAAATGAGGTTTTTGTGTGTTGCGTTGCTCATCCTCGCGCTCGCGTCTTGTCAGTTACCTCTCATAGCGGTTCCAGCCTCAGCCAGTCGGCCCACCCATCAGGCGCGGTTCTTCTCCTTTCAATATCCCGATGGTTGGCGTGTCGAGGACGCAGGCGCTGGCCAATATGTAGCTCTCTACCCACCTCAAGAGGACCTGCGCCGAAAGATTGAGATCGCCTACCTGAGCCGAGAGATCGAGAAGGAGGAGAACCTGCTGGCGTGGTACCAGGCATACCTTCGCGCCGCCCATGGCGAACCTCTCCCGGAGATCCGTGTGCTTCACGATGAAGTATCGCCCCAATCTGACAGCTCCCAACGCCGAGTGTTGCACACTGCCATTGTCACCGAGATGGGGCCTTCACAGGCTGTCATGATCACCTACGGCCGGCTGGTGCTGTCCGTCGTCACGTATACCCACGATGAAGCGGCCACCGATCTCCTGAAACGGATTGCCAGATCGATTGCGTTCGCCCCCGAGGCCCCTAGAACGCTCGTCGAGCTTCACAGCACGCAGAGCACGAGATAATCCGTTATGGCGGTGAAGCGCTGCGCGGATCGAATTGAGAAGTGGACGTGAAGAAACCATGGAAACAGACGGGATTTTCGAGGGCCTGAGCTGTCCTGTGCCGCTGCCCGATGCCACGCTGGACCGCATCGTCCTCGGCCATGGCTCCGGCGGGCGGCTGAGCCACGATCTGATTCGGCGGGTGTTCCTGCCGGACCTGGGCAATCCGCCACTCCGCGCGCTGAACGATGGCGCGGTGCTCGCCCTACCGGACGGCGATGGCCGGCTGGTGGTGAGCACCGACGCGCACGTCGTACAGCCGCTCTTCTTCCCCGGCGGCGACATTGGCCGGCTGGCGGTGTGCGGCACGGTCAACGATCTGGCGATGATGGGAGCGCGTCCCTTGTGGCTGACGGCCGCCTTTGTGCTGGAGGAGGGGCTGCCTATCGAGACGCTGCGACGGGTGGTGCACTCGATGCAAGCCGCCGCGGCCGAGGCCGGCGTGCAGGTGGTAGCCGGCGACACCAAAGTGGTGGAACGAGGCAGCGCCGACGGCCTGTTCATCACCACAGCCGGCGTAGGGTGGGCTCCCGCCGGTGTGGACATCTCCGGCGCCAACGCCCGCCCGGGCGACGTAGTGCTGGTCTCCGGCACGCTAGGTGATCACGGCATCGCCGTGCTAAGTGAGCGCGAGGGGCTGGGGTTCGAGACGGAGCTGCAGAGCGACATGGCTCCCCTCAACGGGCTGGTGGCGGCGATGCTGGCGGCCGCGCCTGGTGCCGTGCACACTCTGCGCGATCCTACGCGCGGCGGGTTGGCAACGACGGTGAACGAGATCGCCGCGCAGTCCGGCGTTTCCATTGAACTGAGAGAGGCAGACATCCCGTTGCACCCGGCCGTGCGCTCGGCCTGCGAGATGCTGGGGTTCGATCCCTTGTATGTCGCCAACGAGGGGAAGTTAGTGGCTTGTGTAGCGCCGGAGGCTGGGGAAATCGTGCTGGCTGCCATGAGGGCGCACCGTTACGGGCGAGGGGCGGCGCTCATCGGCCGCGTGGGGGACGGTCCGGCCGGGCAGGTGACGTTGCGCACTCCCCTCGGTGGCACGCGCCTGGTGGACATGCTGGCGGGGGAGATGCTGCCGCGTATCTGCTGATCCGTATTGCGTGTTCCGTCACGCACCACGCAACACGCCTCAGGCTGCCGGCAACGTGAAGTAAAACACGCTCCCCCGGCCCACCTCACTTTCTACCCCCACCTGACCTCCCAGTTTCTCCACAATGCGCCGCACGACGGAGAGCCCCAGCCCGTGCCCCCGGGCGCGCACCTGGTCGAGGCGCGTGAAAGGTGTGAACAGCCGGGCCTGCTCCTCCGGCGTGAGGCCGGGGCCGTTGTCCCGCACCCAGAATTTGATTTGAGATTGGTCTTCGCCTGGAGGCGCCTCTACAATCGAAAAACCCAGCTCCACGCGCGGTGGCCGACCGCCGTACTTGATGGCGTTGCTGATGTAGTTCACCCACACCTCTTCCACCCACGGGGCATGGCCTGACGCGGCCGGCCAGGCCTCCGGCATGACGATCTCAGCTTGAGACTCCTCGAACATGTAGGCCAGTCGCTCCCAGGCTTCGGCTACGATGCTGGCCATATCCAGCGGTTTCATCTCCACCTCTGCCTTGCGCACTTCAGCCAGCAGCAGCAACTCGTCCACGATGTTTCTCATCCTGTGCCCACCCTGGGCAATCTTGTGCACGTAGTGCAGCACCTCCTCGGCTGGCAGAGCAGTGTGTTCTGTGCTCAAGAGCTCGGCAAAGCCGATGATCAGAGTCAACGGGCTCTTCAGGTCATGGGCCACAGTGTGGGCGAAGGCGTCCAACTCCTCGTTGCGCGCCTCCAGTTCGGTAGTGCGCTGGCGCAGCGCCTCGACCAGCCGGGCATTCTCAACGGCGATGGCCGCATGGTTGGCGAATGAGGTCAGCAGTTCCAGGTCAGCCTCTGTGAAGCGCCGGCTTTCCACATTATGCAGGACGTGGATCACCCCTGTTACCTGGCCCTGCCAGATCATCGGTGCGCTGAGCACGGCAGTGAAAGGCTGCTCTCCCTCGAAGACAGCGGCCCGTCTGCTCCAGGTGCGGTAATCGTCAATGATCAACGGCTCCCCGGTCTGGGCCACAGTGCCGGCCGCCCCCTCGCCGTACTTGAGCACTGTTCCGGTGTAATCGCGCGGGGTGCCGTAACTGACCACGCAGCGAACTTCCCTTCGGTCCGGATCGCACAGGTACAGCCCGCCGCTCGGAGCGTTCAGCAGTAGCGCCGCCCGCTCGACGATGGTCTGAAGCAATGTGGGCAGATCGTGGAAGGCGGCGATGTCGAGTAAGGTTTTCTGGAGTGCGGTCAGCTCTTCCGCCTGACGACGCAGTGCCTCCTCTGCCCGCTTACGCTCGGTGATGTCGCGCACCACGCTCACCCAGCCGATACGCTTGCCCTGCGCGTTTTCGAGCGGCATCACACTGTGCTCTGTAGGGAAGACCGTCCCGTCCTTCCGCTTCATCCTGAACTCAGGCAGGAACAAAAAGCCCTTCTCAGCCACGGCGGGGTACAGGTGCCCCCTGAACTCCGCCAGCGTTGTCTCATTCACGTGCAGGAAAGCGGTCGTCCGGCCCAACATTTCTTCTCGGCTGTAGCCGAATATCTCGGAGGCAGCAGGGTTACAGTCCATAATCTCCGTCGTGTCAGCGTCAATGATAAAAACGGCGTCACGCAGGCTGGCAAATGTCTTCTCCAGCAATTGGTGAGACTCTCGCAGCGCCTCCTCTACCCGCTTGCGCTCCGCGATCTCCTGTTCCAATTGGTCGTTGACCGTCTCTACCCGCTGAAATTCAGTGTACTGCTTGCACAGGCGGGCCGCCATCTCGTTGAACGCGGCGGCGACCTGGCCGATCTCGTCCTGGCGGATGATGGCAATCCGGTGATCCAGATCGCCCTGCCCGATCCGTTCAGCCCCGGCCTGAAGCTGCCTGATCGGCTGGAAAATCCGCCAATCGAGGAGGCGAACGGTAGTGACCATCAGCAAAGCTGCAAAGATCAGCAACCCACCACCCAGCAAGGGCAGAATCCTGTGGCTGGCAGTGAAAGCCTCGGCCTGCGATGATACGAGATAGAAGACCACTGCCCCGACGACCAGCAGCGAGATCCATTGCATTGCCCAGGCTATGGCTATCATGCTTCGGCGCAGGGGCTGTGGAAGGGTTGTACGAGGCAGGACCAGATGGGTGGGATCCTGTTCCTTCTGGCTCATAAGCCCTCCTAACTGGCCAGCGGTGCGGCAACATTCGTGTTCCCTGGCCTGCTCAGTCCTCTGAACACTCCTTCAAAGTACAGGCAGCGAAGACTACAGGCCGCCTGTCCTGGACGTCGTGCAGCCTGCCCTCGTCAGAGGAGCCAGGGGACAGGCTGCGCGCTTCGTGGCCTTCGTGGGCTTTCGCGCCTTCGTGGTCTAAATCTTACTTCTGCACCTGTGTTATAATGATTACCCGTCCAGGCAGAGCACAGCGCACAGGTTGAGGTCGTCCCGGCCGGCATAGAACGTCTCGACAACGCGCAGGCCGGCCGCCTCGGCCAGCCGGTTAAGAGCTGCGTCGTCAATGAACGCACAATAACGCAGCCCGTGGCTATCGCGCTGCCAGTCCAGCAGGTAATCGCCCGGCTCTACGTCCTCCGGGTGCAGGCCAATGAGATGCCAGGGCTGAAGGCGGCGACGCAACCGTGGGCTATGCAAGAACTGCCAACTGGAGGCCAGGACGATGCCACCGGATGTCAGGCACCCGGCGACCTCGCGCAGCAGGCTGATCCGCCGATCAACGCCGGGGATGTGGTGCAGGAGCGCCAACACGGCCACCGTCTGGAATGGACGATGAGGTAGATGGTCAGTCCAACCGGGTATCGTCACATCCAGCACCAGGAACTGTGCAGTGATGTTTGGGAGATCAGAGATCGCCTGGCGGGCGTGCTCGATCAGCGGCGCGCTGGTGTCCACACCGACGTAACGGACGCGCCGGCCCAGGCGGTCCAGGGCCACAGCCAACTGGCCGTTACCGCACCCTACGTCGAGCAGCGTGCTATTATCAGGCACGTAGGCTAGCAGTCGCTCAACGCCGGGGAGGGGAGCAGGCCGGCTGGCCGCGAACGGCCCGGCTAACTGATCGTAAAAATCTCGGTTGAGTTGAACAAGCCGTTGAGCAACTTTGGGCTTCATATATGAATTATAACACAAATGAGCGGATGCTGCGTATAAAAATAGCTCAACAACGATGGCAGAGCCGGCGCGGCCGGCCGTTTGATCCGACTGCGCACGTGGACGCCCTGTGGGCCATCATCACCACCGTGCGGGAGGCGGAGCCGTTTACCGAGCGCGTCCTCTCACTGGCACTCAATCAGAACCGGCCCGGCCCGGGTGAACATTTCACCAAGGCGCAGTTGGTGCAGGCGTACCGTTATTTCGTTGAGCAGGGACGGCTGCCCTTCGAACGAGAGGTGCTGCGCCGACTGCAAATGAAGCCGGTGCGCACGGTGTCGGGGGTGACGCCAGTGGCGGTGATGACGAAGCCAGCCCCCTGCCCTGGCCAGTGCATCTTCTGTCCCACCGACGTGCGCATGCCCAAGAGCTACCTGAGCGACGAGCCGGGCGCGATGCGCGCCCTCCAGAACGAGTTCGACCCCTATCGCCAGGTGATGAGCCGGATCGAGAGCCTGGAAAGTATCGGCCACAACGTGGACAAGGTCGAGCTGCTGATCCTGGGCGGCACCTGGTCAGCCTACCCGCAGGCGTACCAGGAGTGGTTCGTCCGCCGTTGCCTGGATGCGCTCAACGGTCGAGAGGCGACTTCGCTGGAGGAGGCGTTAGCGTGGAACGAGCACGCGCCGCGTCGCAACGTGGGGCTGGTGATCGAGACGCGGCCGGATTGGATCACCCCGAACGAGATCCTCCACCTGCGTCGGCTGGGCGTCACCAAGGTGCAAATGGGCGTGCAGAGCCTGGACGATGCTATCCTCAGCCGCAACCGCCGCGGCCACACGGTGGCTGAGACCCGACAGGCCGTGCGGCTGCTGCGCCTGGGCGGGTTCAAGATCCACCTGCACTGGATGCCTAACCTGCTGGGGGCAACGTTGGAGTCGGATCGAGAAGACTTTGCCCGTCTGTGGTCCGACCCCGCACTGCGCCCCGATGAGTTGAAGATTTACCCCTGCATGCTCCTGGCCGAAACTGAGCTGTACAACGAGTGGCTGCGCGGGGCCTATC
>DAOUAJ010000053.1:0-22328 GCA_034433615.1 Anaerolineae bacterium
GACGGCCGATCATCCTCAGCGGGAGCGCTTTACCCGTTTGCAGCCTCATGTGGACGATCCTCAGGTATTGGATGAGGCTCAGCGGATCCTCATCAACTGTGGGGCGGTGAGCTACTGCATCTATCACCTGGTCCAACGCTATCAGACCAGTCAGCGGTTGCTGCAACAGTTGCTCCTGGCAGACCCTACACCGATGATCGAGCTGCTGGAGGCTGAAGTTGCGCCTTTGCGCGAATGGTTGCATACTATGGGTGTGGAGATCCCGCCAGAGTTAGTGGAGCAGCCGTATGAACGCGAACGATAAATCTTTTTTCGCCCCCCGCATAGATGTCCTGTTAGGCCTGCTGGCTGTGGGAGTGCTACTCATTTGCCTTTACTACACCTTTGCCTATGTGTTCCTGACATCTTATCCTGGCTTTGAGCACGATGCCCAATGGGTAGTTTTGTCTTTTGATGAGACTTGTGATAGTCATCCGGACTGGTGTGCGGCCAACCGAGATACATTACAAGTAGGAGATCATCTGCTCACAATTGGCGATCTCACGTACCAGAAATATTGGAGTGATAACACTGTTGTCCCGTTTGCAGGATACAAACCAGGTGATTTTGTCCCTATTACCTTCGTCAGGGATGGCGTCGTTCAACAGACTCGATGGCAGATGTTAGGCCCCACGCCAGCGCGCCAGCGCTTTCGCTGGGCCGTCATGCTCCCCTTCGTGCCGTTCTGGCTGGCGGGCACCATCGTCCTGCTCTTCCTGCGCCCACGTGACATTCGGTGGTGCCTATTAGTGGCCTTCAACTACCTCACTGCCATGTGGTGGGCAATAGGAGCTGTCTCGTCCACACAAGTTGCAATGTCCTCGCCTTTGCTTCGTGTGCTGTCGTGGTTGTTGGTTCCTATCTACCTTCATCTGCATGTGCTGGTACCGGCGCCCCTCTTCGCCCGGCCCTACCGTTACCCGCTGGCTCTGCTCTACGCGCTGGCGGTCATCCTGGCCGGGTTGGGGTTCCTTCAGCTTTCGCCGTCCTGGGTCTATTATCTGAGTCTGCTGGTCGCTGCAGCGGGGAGCACGGGGATGCTCCTGGCCCGCTTGCGAGGCAAGGTCTCGCCCTCGGCGCGTTTGGCCACACGTCAGATGTTGGCCGGCATAGCGTTAGCATTTGGGCCCGGCATCGTGCTGTGGGTGGTTCCAGGGCTGATTAATGCTCCCCCGTCTGGTTTGCTGAACTTCTATCTCATCACCCTGGCGGTAGCGTCACTGCCGTTTTTCTACATCTACGCTCTATACAAGCGCCGGCTAGGGGGGCTTGAGTTCCGGGCCAATCGGGTCTTGAGCCTGTTCAGCTTCCTGATCCTCTATCTGACCGCGTTCGTGCTGACCTTTGCGATCCTTGGCCAGGGGATCGCGTTGACACCTCAGGCGCTCGGCTTTGCTCTGAGCCTTTCTGTGGCTTTTATCACGGCGGGCCTGTTCCTGCGGGCGCCCTTCCAGCGATTCATTGACCGCCTGGCTTACGGCACCGTGCATAATCCCGACGACATCGTGCGCGCCTTCGCCAATGAGATCCCCAGAGCGCTCAACCGGGAGAGACTGATCCAGTTGTTGACCCACGAAGTTACCCCCAGTTTGCTGATCCGTCAGTTTGCCATTTACCTGGTCACAGACGGTCAGGCGGCGCTCTTCTACGCCAGTGGGGTTACGCTCGATCCTGCAACGGATGCTTCTCAGCAGATTCGCGACCTGTTGACCACGGCGAAGCGCTATCGTCCCCCTGAGTTCGATAGCGAGAGTGCATCTCAGGATGGGCAGGGGTTCGACTGGGTACGGCTGACCATTCCCATCGAAGTCGGCGGAAAGACTGTCGGCGCCTGGTTGTTGGGTGGCCGTGACCCCGACGACTATTATCCCCGCCCTGACATTGAACTGTTGGCCACCCTGGCGAGCCAGATCGGCATTGCCCTGGAGACAGCACACCTCATCGAGGAGTTGCAGCGGCGGGCCTCTGAGCTGGAGAAAGCGTACCAGGAACTTCAGGAGCTGGATCGCCTCAAAGACGAGTTCGTGCAGAACGTCTCCCACGAACTACGCACGCCTTTAGCTTTGGTGAGGGGATACACGGAGCTCTTGCTGGAGGGCCCCTTAGGGGAACTTGGCTCTGAGCAACGCGAGGCGCTGGAGACTATCCTTGAGCGCACAGAGGCGGTCATCCGCCTGGTCAATGATATCCTGAGCTTCCAAAAAATCTCGACGGAATCTTTGGCGTATGAGCCAATTGCCCTCGACGAGCTGGCCCGGTCCTGCCTCGAAACTGCCGAGATCATTGCACAGAAGAAAGCACAGGGGAAGAAAGCGTATCAGTTTGAGCTCGATACAGCCGAGGGTGTGCCAACGATCTGGGGGGACCGCAACCGTCTCAGGCAGGTATTTGACAACCTTTTGGACAACGCCATCAAATTCAGCCCGGAGGGAGGGCGGATCACAATACAAATCCGCCTATGCCATTACCATTTTATCTCCCGCCAGACCGATACGCCACAAGAGCCGGCCGTTGAAGTCATGATTAGCGATCAGGGGATCGGCATTCCCGCCGATCAGCTTGATCGCATCTGGGAGCGATTTTATCAGGTGGACGGGTCCACCACGCGCCAGTTTGGCGGGGTGGGGCTGGGACTGGCCATCGTGCGTAGCATCGTACAGGCCCACGGAGGCGCCATCTGGGCGACAAGCGAGGTGGGCGCTGGAACCACCTTTCACTTTGTTCTGCCAGTGCTACCACCGCTTGCTCAGACTGCTGGCCCCGGCGACGGTGGTCAGACAAAAAGCGGTCAGCCATCAGCTATCAGCTATCAGCCAACGACGACAGGTGACTAGTGGCCTTCCCTGGCCCCTGGCCCCTCTACGAAGACAGGCTGCACCCTGGCCTGCCCATCGGCTCAGGGCAGACGACGTCCAGGGCAGGCTGCGAAGACCACAGGCAGCTAATAGCTGATTGCTAATAGCTGATTGCTAATAGCTGACCGCTGATTGCTGACCGCTATTTACCCCCGCAATCGTGCCTCTAATCTCTGCTCCAGGTGGCGAACGATCCGCTCTCGCACCCTGGCCACCTCTTCGTCCGTCAAGGTGCGGTCGGGCGCCTGGTAAGTCAGCGCGTAGGCCAACGACTTCTTGCCGGCCGGCACCGGCGCACCCCGGTAGAGGTCGAACAGGGTCACGCTTTGTAACAGACGTCCACCTGCCTCCCGGATGACCGCCTCCACTCGCTCGCCTGGCACTTCCTCGTCCACGACGACGGCCAGGTCCTCTTTCACGGCCGGGAAGGGCGAGACGGGCTGTAGCTTGCGTATCCGGCCGTGTCGTTCGATCAACGGTCGCAGATGGAGCCTGGCCAGCGCCACCCGCTGCGCGGGCAGGTCGAACGCCTCACGCACCGCCGCGGCCACCTCGCCCAGGACACCGATACGCAGCTCACCGGCCGGGTCTCCTGTCGCCAACACGATCTCGGCCGCGCGCCCTGGCTGGAACGTCGGGTGCTGAATCGGGCGGTAGGTTATCCCCTCGAGGCCCAACCGCGCCAGCAACGTCTCGATCACCCCTTTCAGATCAAAGAAGTCCAACGGCTCCTCGTTCTTATTGAGCCAGCCGCCCAGGCCGCGCGGCCCCATCATGGCGATGCCCAGCCGCGGCTCCTCATCCGGCAACTCCTGGCCCGCCACTTTGAGGTACACCCGGCCGATCTCGAAGATAGCGACGCGCTTAACGAAGCGCAGGTGGGAGCGTACAACATCCAGTAGACTGGCCTCCAGCGTGCGGCGCAGATGCGTGCGGTCGCTAGTCATGGGATTAGTCAGGCTCATGTAGGCGGATTCATCCACCGGCTGACCGGGGTACAGCCGCGCCTCGGCGGCCGGGGTGGTCAGAGGGTAGGTGATCACCTCTTGCAAGCCGGCACCCACCAGGATATCGCGAATCTGCTCTTCGAGCTGGAGCTGAGGATTATCACGCTGTGGCGGCAGTTCGTCCCGGATCAAAGTGGACGGTAGCCGGTCGTAGCCCCAGACCCGGCTGACTTCCTCGATCAGGTCCACCGGCTGGGTGACGTCCAGCCGGTAACTGGGCACGGTGACGCGCAGCACACCATCGCCTGTCTGCGCCGTGTCGAACTCCAGCGAACGCAGGATGCGCTCTACCTCATCAGGAGGCACGTCGGCGCCCAGGATACGCGGCACATCGCGCAGGCGTAGATTGATCACGGTAGGCTCCCGTCGGCCAGGGTACAGATCTGCATACAGCGGTTCCGCCTTGCCCTCTGCCAGCTCTTCCATCAACTGGCAGGCGCGGGCCAGCGCTTTGACCGTCAGCTCGGGATCAACGCGCTTCCCGAAGCGGGTAGATGCCTCGCTGAAGAGCTGCAACATCTTCCCCGTGCGCCGATTATTGATGAAGTCGAAATTGGCCGACTCCAGCAGTACGTCGGTGGTACGTTCTGTGACCTCCGACTCCAGACCACCCATGACGCCCGCGATCGCTACGGGGCCACCGCCATCGGTGATGAGCAGCATTTCCGGGTCCAGCACCCGTTCCACGCCGTCCAGCGTGGTCATGCGCTCACCGGGGCGGGCGCGGCGGACGATGATGGCCGGCCGTGTGCTGCCGGGGCGCGGGCGCAACATGGCGTGGTCGAAGGCATGCAGTGGCTGACCCAGCTCCAACATGACGTAGTTCGTGATGTCCACGATGTTGTTGATAGGGCGCATGCCGGCACGTTGCAGCCGCCGCTGCATCCAGGCTGGCGATGGGCCGATCCGGACACCGCGGATCATGGCAGCAGAGTAGCGGCCGCACAAGTCGGGATCGGCGATCTCCAGGTCCAGCCAAGGGGCGTCCGGGCGTATCTCCACCGGCTGGCGGTCGAGGATGGTGAGCACGTCCAGGCGAGCCTGTTGGTCGGTGAGGGCGGCCACCTCGCGGGCGATGCCGGTCACGCTGTACAGGTAGGCGAATCCGCCTTTGATGTCGAAGGTGAGCACGATGTCGCCCAGATAGTCAGCCAGAGGCATGCCCACCGGCGCATCGGCCGGCAGGTACAGGATCCCCTCGTGGTCGTCGGACAGGCCCAGCTCTTTCTCGGAACAGACCATGCCTTCCGAGCGCACACCGCGAATTTTGGTGGGCTTGAGCTTGAGTTTGCGGCCGTCGTCGGCATGGCCATCAATCAGCTCCGCTCCCACCATCGCGAAGGCGACCTTGAGCGGGCCCGGAAGTGGCTGGCCCTCGTACTGTTTGACGTTGGGCGCGCCGGTGACGACGGTGAGCGGCTCGGCTGCGCCGTAGTCCACTGTCGCCAGGGTGAGCCGATCAGCGTCGGGGTGGGGCTCGACGCGCACGATCTGCCCCACGACGATCTTCTCGCGGTCCCAATCTGCGCCGATGTGCTCGATCGTTTCGACTTCCAGGCCGGCCAGCGTCAGCCGCTCGGCCAGCTCCTCGACCGGCATGGTGATCTCTACAAAATCTTTCAGCCAGGAAAGAGGTACTTTCATGGTCGTTTCCTCGTTGACTACAACTGTCCCAAAAACCGTGGATCGTTCGAGTAGAAGTATCGAATGTCATCAATCCCGTACTTGAGCATGGTGGGGCGCTCCACACCCATGCCAAAGGCGTAGCCGGTGAACTCGTCGGGGTCGTAGCCGCCGTTGCGCAGCACGGTGGGATGCACCATCCCCGCGCCGGCGATCTCCAGCCAGCCAGTGTACTTGCACACGCGGCACCCCTTCCCCTCGCATAAGATGCAATCCATGTCCACTTCCACACTGGGCTCGGTGAAGGGAAAGTACGAGCCACGGAAACGTAAGCGGCGTGCCCCGCCGTACATCCGGCGGGCGAAGTTCTCCACCGTGCCCTTCAGATCGGCCAGCGTGATGTCGTGGCCAACGGCCAGCCCCTCTACTTGGTAGAACATGAAATCGGCGCGGGCGGTAACCTGTTCGTAGCGATAACACTTACCGGGCAAGATCACCCGGATCGGTGCAGGGCAAAACTCCCGCATGGCATGGATTTGTCCTGGGCTGGTGTGGGTGCGCAGCAGGACGCGATCGTTCACCCAGAAGGTGTCCCACATATCGCGCGCCGGGTGGTGAGGCGGCATGTTGAGCAGGCCAAAGTTGTACTCGTCCAGTTCTACCTCGCGCGCGTCGTACACCTGGAACCCCATCTCGGCGAAGATCTCATAGATGCGACGCAGCGATTGGGTAGTGGGATGCAACCGGCCCAGCGCCACCGGACGGCCGGGCAGGGTGACATCTACCGCGTCGGCGGCCAGCCGTGCTTGCGTCTCCGCCGCCCTGATCTCCGCTTCACGCTGAGTGTAGGCGGCCTCCAAGGTTTGCTTGACCTGGTTGGCGGCCTGACCCACGACAGGGCGCTCTCCTGGGGGTAGTTTGCCCAGCCTCCCCATAATTGTAGCCAGAGCACCGCGCCGGCCCAGGTAGCGCACCCGCCACTCGGCCAGCGCCTGCCGGTCGCCTGCGCTGGCGAGCGCAGCCATCGCCTCCTCTTGCAATGCTCGCAGTTGTTCCAGCATATCTCCCTCCTTGACTATCAGCTTTCAGCCATCAGCTATCACTGGCCGACGAGCTGAGGGCCGAAAGCTGACCGCTAACCGCTAAAAAAAAGTCGCACCTCGTCAGGGACGAAGCGCGACTGGGTCGCATTCCGCGGTACCACCCTGCTTGCCGGCTATGGCCGGCCCCTCAGCCTGACGGCCCACATCCGTGGACGATCGGCGGCCCCGCTAACGGTGGGCTTCCGGAACGGACTACTGGTCAGCCTGTGATGAAACACCAGGCTAACGTTCACCCGTCGGCTCAGGAGCGAACTTCAGCGGGGTTCCACCCGGCCGGGCTCTCAGTCTGCCCTGGACCTCGTGCAGGCCAGGGTCTACGGCCCGGCTTCCCTGTGAGCTTTCCGCCCGCCTACTCCTCTCCGTCATCGCCTTTCTTCAGGGATGCTCCAGGTGACCGGCACTTGCAGAATACCGGTTACCTCTAACCATTAGTGTCAACTTAGGGCTCAAAGGCCCGTCCCCGGGCCGCCCCGAGGACGGGGCTCAGAGCTTAAGTTGACACAGATGTACCTCTAACAAGCAAAGTATATGCCGTCTGCGCCTTTTTGTCAAAAGTGCTTTTCGCGAAGCACCGCTTCGTCCACGAAACTATGAGATCGGTAGAAGCAAGGCCGCGTCAATTCAAGTCGTTCTGAGGGCCGCGCTGCCAGACAACGTGACATCGTTTGCAGGCGGGGAAGACAACCTCGTCGGCCAGGAAGTCCAGTTCCTTCGGGAGGTCCCGATGGCTGACATGGCAATCATTGCAATACAAGGCATTAGCGGCCGTATTGGCCCGGACCCCCGGATCGGCGTTGTATTCGCTCAAGTAGTAATGAAAGTGGTTCTCGAACTCTCGCTCCGTCAGCGCGTCACCATGGCAGCGGCTGCACCCGGCATTAGAGAGCCACTCGAAGCGATGTTGACCTGCTGCGTCGCTACCGTCGTCGCCCAAGGTCCACTTGACCGTGTTGATCACGCCCAAAGCAAGGGCAACAGTCCGATGGCCCAGGCTATTGTCGCCCCGGTGGCAGGCCACGCAGTTGACGATCTGAGTTGAACGGTCGTCACGTTGGAGGGTGACGACGTAGTGCAACGCGGCCAGGTTAGGGCTATCGTCGGGGCGGGCACGCGCCGCTTGATCCACGTAGAGGACCTCCAGGGGGGTGTGGCAACTGGCACAGAACTGGTTATTCTCTTCCACGTGACTCACCGTCACAGCGGAGACAAGTGTCATCAACAGGGCTACAGCGGCGGCGATCAAGCCGGCGCGTATCCAACCTGGCATGGTTGCCTCCTAGGGGGTACCAAACCCAAAGAGCCTCTGCCTACCCCCTGTGCCTGGTCACCCTGGCCAGTCGTCCAGGGCGGCAGGCAGCTTGTCCTCGTCAGAGGAGCCAAGGGACAGGCTGGCAATCAAGCCAGGGAAGACCCTTCGGGGCTTGTTTCGCCGATTATACTCGTTTGCTGACAACAACACCGTAAGCTCAGAGTGAATTGAGTGCATTTCACCTATGACGCATTTTGAAAATGCGCCGCAGGTGTATAATATCCACGACAAGCGTATTCAGTTGGATCAGCGTTGGAAGGAGGTGCATGATGGCTCGCATGTTGGAAGTACCTATGTACCCGGTGGCCGGGCGTGTGGTTCTTGATCCCCACCGCGCTGCCGTGGTGGTGGTGGATATGCAAAACGATTTCGTTAAGCCGGAGGGAAAGCTTTATGTCTCCAGCGCGCAACAGGCGGTGGAGCCTATCGCCCGGCTGCTGGCGCGCGCGCGCCAGGCAGGGGCTCTGATCATATACACGCAGGATCAGCATGGGGAAGACGATCCGGAATACCGGATCTGGGGTGAGCACGTCAAAGCCGGCACCTGGGGAGTGGAGATTATCCCGGAGCTGGCGCCTCAACCTGGGGATGAGGTGGTATCAAAGCCCCGCTACGATGCATTCTACGCCTCTCGCATGGAGGACCTGCTGCGTTCGCGTCCTCAGGTTGATACGCTCGTCATCACGGGCACGGTGACTAACATCTGCGTGCTGCACACGGCCGGCAGCGCGGCTCTGCGCTGGTACAAGGTCATCGTGCCGCGGGACGCCGTGGCCGCCCTGAGCGAATTTGACCAAGAGGCTGCCCTGCACCAGATTGATTTCCTCTATAAGGGAACTATTACGACGGTGGACGCCATCACCTTTGAGACAGCAGCGCAGGGATTGAGACCATGACCTCTCTACCCGAGCAACTACAATCCATCGCGAAGCGCTATCGCGTCGCCGAATTGTATGTCTTCGGCAGCCGGGCGGTGGAGATTGCCGGGCGCGTGCGCGGCCAGGCCGTGGCTTCTGAGTATCCAGACTCGGATGTGGACATCGGCGTCTGGCCGGTGCCCGGGCAACATCTGACTGCTCAAGATCGGGTGCACCTGACCATTGAACTGGAAGACCTTCTGGATGTGAATCGGGTAGATTTGGTGGTATTGCCTGAAGTTGATCCTTTTCTGGCTCTGGACGTTATTCGGGGAGAGTTACTCTTCTGTGAAGATGCTGATGCCCAGGCAGAGCATGAGCTGTATGTGCTGCGCCGTGCCGGGGACCTGGCCTATTACGAGCGCCTGCGTTGGCGACAGATCTTAATGGGAGAGGCTCCATGATGCCATCTCGCCTGCGTGCCAAGACGGTTGTGGAACGGGTGTCTTGGATCAACCAGATGCTGACAAGCCTGCGCGCCTTACCCCTGGACACCTTTGAGCTCTTTCAGGCCGATCCGCGTAATGTAGCCTCTGCGGAGTCCTATCTTCGTCGGGCATTGGAGGCATTGCTGGATCTGGGGCGACACATCCTGGCCAAGGGGTTTGGGCGGGCAGTCACTGAGTACAAGGAGGTCGCTATAGCTCTGGTACAGGTCGGGGTCTTGGATCAGTCGCAGGGGCGTTTGCTGCGCAATCTGGCTGGCTACCGCAATCGTCTCGTGCACTTCTATGACGAAGTTTCGGACCGAGAGCTGTATGAAATTTGCACGGGACGGTTGGGAGATGTGGATGCTCTCTTGACCGCGTTAATGGAGTGGATGAGAAACCATCCAGAAATGATAGATCAGGCCATTTGAGCTTACCCGCTGATCTTGTGGTGTTCCTGTAAACTGCGCACCTGTAGCTCTCGTTCCCGCAGGGCGCGAATGCCCTGGACGGCTGCTGCCGCCGCCGAGAGGGTGGTGAGCAGCGGCACGCCCTGACGCACAGCCGCCTGGCGGATTCGCATGCCATCGCCGTGAGCATCGCGGCCCAATGGTGTGTTGATGATCAGGTGCACCTCGCCCCGCTTGATGTAGTCCACCACGTGCGGCGAACCTTCGCTGACCTTGTTCACGGCCTGCACCGGCAGCCCTGCCCCCGACAGAAACGCCGCTGTCCCCCTCGTCGCCAGCAGCCGGAATCCCAGGCGATAGAAATCGCGGGCGATCTTCAGCGCGCTCCCCTTGTCGTAGTCGTTGACCGAGATCAGCACCGTCCCCTGCGACGGCAACGAGTCGCCGGCGCCCATCTCCGCCTTGGCGAAGGCGTGGCCGAAGCGTGAGGCATGCCCCATGACCTCGCCGGTGGAGCGCATCTCCGGCCCCAGCAGCGCGTCAGCCCCCGGCAGCTTCTTGAACGGCAGCACCGCCTCCTTCACGAAGAAACCGTCAATCTTGGGCTCCTCGACAAACCCCAGTTCCGCCAGGGTCTTCCCCGCCATCACCTGCGCGGCGATGCGCGCCAGCGGCACCCCGGTTGCCTTGGAAACGAAAGGCACCGTACGGGAGGCCCGTGGGTTGACCTCCAGCACGTAGACGATGTCGTCCTTGATGGCGAGCTGGACATTCATCAGCCCACGCACGTTCAACGCCAGCCCCAACTGCTCCACATACTCGCGGATCGTGTTGAGATGAAAGTAGCTGATCTTGTACGGCGGCAACACACAGGCTGAATCACCCGAATGCACACCGGCTTCTTCAATGTGCTGCATGATGCCGCCGATGACCACCCGCTCGCCGTCACCTACGGCATCCACGTCCACCTCGTAGGCATCTTCCACGTACTGATCAATCAAGATCGGATGCCCCTCGGATACGGCCACCGCCTCGGTCACATAGCGCTCCAATGCCTCTTCATCGTAGCAGATGGCCATGGCGCGGCCGCCCAGCACATAGGATGGGCGTACCAGCACCGGATAACCGATCTGCCGGGCCACGCGCTTGGCCTCGGCCAGGTTGGTAGCGATGCCATTGGCCGGCTGCGGGATGTCCAGCTCGGCCAGCAGCGCGCCGAAGCGCCCGCGATCCTCCGCCAGGTCAATCGCTTCTGGGCTGGTGCCCCAGATGGGAACTCCCGCCGCATGGAGACTGTTTGCCAGGTTCAGCGGCGTCTGGCCGCCGAACTGGACGATGACGCCAGCGGGCTGCTCCTCTTCGTAGATGTTGAGCACATCTTCCAGGGTGAGCGGCTCGAAGTAGAGGCGATCCGAGGTGTCGTAATCGGTGCTGACCGTCTCCGGATTGCAGTTGACCATGATCGTCTCATAGCCCAGGTCACGCAGCGCCCAGCAGGCGTGGACGCAGCAGTAGTCGAACTCGATGCCCTGTCCGATGCGGTTGGGGCCGCCGCCCAGGATCATCACCTTGGGGCGGTCGGTGGGCGCGGCCTCGTCCTGCGTCTCGTAAGTGCTGTAGAGATACGGCGTGAAAGCCTCGAACTCGGCCGCGCAGGTGTCCACGCGCAGGTAGGTGGGGACGATCTCCAACGCCCGGCGCTTCGCACGGACCAGGAGGCCCCTCCCGTTCGCAGGGAGGGAAACGGCGGCTAAATCCTCCCCTGCAGAGCGGGGGAGGGCAGGGTGGGGATCATCCCACTTCAGCAATGCCCCGATCTGCTCGTCGCTGAAGCCCCAGCGTTTGGCCTTGCGCAACACGTGAGCCGGGATATTCTCCAGCGTGTAGGTGGACAATTCGCGCTCAAACGCCACCAGTTGCGCCATCTGCGCCACGAACCAGGGATCGAAGCCGGAGAGTCGAGAGATTTCATCGTGGGGCCAGCCGGCCGCCAGCGCATCGTGCGCGGCGAACAGGCGGTCACGGGTGGGGACAGAGAGCAGGTGGCGTAAGCGTTCGGCGGCTCTCACCCCACTCTCCCCACTCTCCTGCCCCTCTCCCCTCTCCCAGGCCTGGGAGACGGGAGAGGGGAGAGGGGCCAGTCCTCCAAACCCCTTCCGCCCGATCTCCAGCGAGCGGAAACCCTTCTGCAGCGCCTCCTTGAACGTGCGGCCGATGGCCATCACCTCACCCACGGACTTCATCTGCGGCCCCAGCGTGGGGTCCACGCCGGGGAACTTCTCGAAGGCCCAGCGCGGGATCTTCACCACCACGTAGTCAATGCTCGGCTCGAACGCGGCCACCGTCACACGCGTGATGTCGTTCTTGATCTCATCCAGGGTGTACCCCACAGCCAGCAACGCGGCGATCTTGGCGATGGGGAAGCCGGTCGCTTTCGATGCCAGCGCTGATGAGCGGGAGACGCGCGGGTTCATCTCAATGACGACGACACGGCCGTCCTCCGGGTTGACGGCGAACTGCACGTTGGAGCCGCCCGTCTCCACGCCGACCGCGCTCATCACGGCGCGGGCCTGATCACGCAGGCGCTGGTATTCTTTGTCGGTGAGGGTCTGAGCCGGCGCCACGGTGATGGAATCGCCGGTGTGCACCCCCATCGGGTCCAGGTTTTCGATAGAGCAGACGACGACGAAGTTGTCGTTGCGATCGCGCATCACCTCCAGCTCGAACTCTTTCCACCCCAGCACGGATTCCTCAATCAGCGCGGAGTGCACGGGGCTTTCCCGCAAACCGAAGAGCAGCTTCTCTTCGAAGTCGTCTGGGCCGAAGGCGATGGCCCCGCCCGTACCGCCCAGGGTAAATGAGGGACGGATGAGCACCGGGTAGCGGCCGATCTCGGCCACGATGGCCTGTCCTTCTTCCAACGAGTGGGCCAGGCCACTGCGCGGCACCTCCAGCCCGGCCGCCAGCATCGCCTCCTTAAAGAGCAGCCGGTCCTCCGCCAGTTTCATCGCCCGCAGCGAGGCACCGATCAGTTGCACGCCATACCGGTCAAGCACGCCGCTCTCGGCCAGCGCCACCCCCAGGTTCAGCCCCGTCTGGCCGCCCACGGTAGGCAACAACGCGTCGGGCCGCTCCCGTTCAATGATCTTCTCGACGATCTCCGGCGTCAACGGCTCGACATACGTGGCATCGGCCAGCTCCGGGTCAGTCATGATGGTGGCGGGGTTGGAGTTGACCAACACGACGCGGTACCCTTCGCGCTTGAGCGCCTTGACCGCCTGCGTGCCGGAGTAATCGAACTCGCACGCCTGGCCGATGACGATCGGGCCAGAGCCGATCACCAGGATTGAGTGAATGTCCGTTCGTCTAGGCATAGTTTTGGTCACCTGTTAGAGGTCGCTTACCGGCGATGCAGTGACACAGGGACGCGGGGACGCGGAGACTATCGTCGTTGCCCCTCCCCGTCACTGCCTCACCTAACCCCACCCCCGCGTCACGCCGCCTCAGGCATACAAGTCCACCAGGTCCCGCAGCATAGCCGCGGCGGTCGGAATCGGGCCGCGTTCATCCACTTTGGCGAATTGCACTCCCATGTTATCGGTGTGCCAGACGATCCCCATCTCCCAGCCGGAGACGGAGGCCAGCGGGTGGTCGAGGGGCAACGCGGCCGTGTGCACCGAGAGACGGTAGGTGTCGTTTTGACGGTGGGCGGCGGCCACCAGCTTCACCGTCTGGCCGCGCGCCCGTGCGGCCGCCAAATCGTCCGGTGTGATGTCCTGGATGCCCAGCACGTCCACATCCTTCAGCGTGGCCGGCACTCCCAGCACCGCGTTGGCGATAATCACCAGCTTGTTGGCCGCGTCCCATCCCTGGATGTCCAGTGCGGGATCGGCCTCCGCCACCCCCTCGGCCTGAGCCTCCTGCAGCGCCTGGTCGAAGCTGTGGCCGGCCTCCATCGCGCTGAGGACGTAGTTGGTGGTCGAGTTGAGAATCCCCTCGACCCGCTGGATGTCGCAGGCGACCAGGTCGCGCTGGCCGATGTTGATCACCGGCAGCGCGCCGCACACTGTGGCAGAGAAACGGAGGCCAGGCCCCCCAGACCCTAAGGGTTTCCCAAAACCCTTAGGGTCTGGGGGGGCCGCCATGTCCATCAATTCCCGGTACGCCACCACCAGCGGACCTTTGTTGGCGAGCACAACCGACATGCCACGCTGGAGGGCAATACGCACACAGTCCAATCCCGGCTGACCGGTGCGCAGGTTCACGGGTGACGCCTCCAGCAGCACATCGGCCTCCACCTGGCGCACCATCTCAGCGGCCGGCATACCACGGTGCCCCAGCCGGGGGTACTGGCCGACGCCGTGCCCTGCCCGTTTGTGCCGCAGCAGGTTGGCGTGGTCAATGTGCCCCGCGCCGAAGGCCGCGCCGCTGGAGTCGGCCGCGCCGGTCAGGACCAACTCCAGCCCGTAACGCTCGCGCAGAACCCGCCGCTTGATCGTCATCAGCTCCAGGAACGCTCGCCCCACGTTCCCCACGCCCACCAAGGCCACGCGCACGGTTTGCACCATGATCGTACCTCTCTCATAGCAGTTAGCGATAAGCTTTTAGCCATCAGCTTTCAGCCTCCTTTGGAAACTGGGGGCCTAGCCAACTGCTGGCCGCTGATTGCGAATCGCTTATGGCTTACACCTAACCACCTAGCTACCTAACCCCAGCTACCTAACCCCCCAACCACCGCCGCATCAGCTCCACGAAACGACCGAACAGATAATCGGCGTCATGCGGCCCTGGGCTGGCCTCTGGATGGTACTGGACAGAAAAAACGGGGCGGTCCTTGAGGCGCATCCCCTCGACCGTCCCGTCGTTCAGGTTCCAGTGGGTGATCTCCACCTGGTCGGGGTCCAGGCTGTCAGGGTCTACAGCATAGTTGTGGTTTTGGGCCGTGATCTGGACGATGCCAGTGGCCTCATCGCGCACCGGCTGGTTGCCACCGTGGTGGCCGAATCTGAGTTTGTAAGTGCGACCTCCCATCGCCAGTCCCAGGATCTGATGCCCCAGGCAAATGCCAAACATGGGCAGGCCCGTCTTCAGAAGTTTCGCTACGGCTGCCGCCGCATACGGCACGCCTGCGGGATCGCCCGGCCCGTTGGAGAGGAAGATGCCATCGGGCGATAGTGCCAGCACGTCCTCGGGCGCGGTATCCGCCGGCACCACGGTCACGCGGCAGCCGTGATCCACCAGCCGGCGCAGGATGTTACGCTTGATGCCGAAGTCGTAAGCGACCACGTGAAACGGATGCGTCTCGGCTGGCCGGAAGCGATGGGGCTGAAACGGCCGGAGGACTCCCTCGATCCAGTGGTATGGTTCGGAGCAGGTGACCTCGCGTACCACGTCGCGGCCCTCTAACCCTTCCCAGGCCCGTGCCATCGAGACCAGATCTTCGGCCGAAACCCCGTCGGTGGTAAGCGCGGCTTTCATGACTCCCCGCTCCCGCAAGTGCCGGGTCAGGGTGCGCGTATCCACCTCGCTGAGGCCGGGGATCCCGTAGCGTGCTAGGTAATCGGGCAACGATTCCACAGCCCGCCAGTTGGAAACCACCGGGCTCACCTCGCGCACGATGAAGGCCTGCACCTGTGGCCGAACGCTCTCCACGTCCTCCCGATTCACACCCACGTTGCCGATGTGGGACGCCGTCATCGCCACCATCTGGCCATAATATGAAGGGTCGGTCAGGATCTCCTGGTAGCCGGTCATCGAGGTATTGAACACCACCTCGCCCACCACTGTGGCCTGAGCGCCGAACCCCTCGCCCTCGAACAGCGTCCCATCTTCCAGGGCTAATAAACCGTTCATGGTTCATGACCTTCCGCTTACGCATTACGCTCTACGTTTCACTTCTCCATCGCCGTAGCAAAGTTCCGCCGTCAGGTGATGGGCACCGCGGCGCTCAGGAACTGATCCCAGCGCGGGGAGTGCGCCATCGTCGGCAGCATCTCATCCAGATTGAGCAGGACAGCGATCTCGTCACAGCGGTGAAACTTCGGACAGTAAATGCATTCCTGCCAGATCTTGGGGCTAATCTCCCAACGGTCTACCACCTGGAATCCTATTGACTCGAAGAAGTGGGGTTGCAGTGTCAGGGCGCATACCTGGGTGATCTCCGTTTGCCGCGCCATTTGAAGCAGAAAACTCACTAACGTGCGGCCCACGCCTCGCCCCTGCACGTCAGACGCTACCGCCAGCGAGCGGATCTCGGCCAGTTCCGGGCTGAGACGGGCCAGGCCGGCACAGCCGACAATCCGCCCCTCAGCTTCAGCCACCACGAAATCGGGCAGGTGGCGCAGCAACTGCTCCTCCGAACGGGGCAGCATCAGGTCTTGCACGGCATAGCCATTGATCAACCTGGCCATGGCCGGCACATCCTCTGCCCGGGCTGGCCGTACGATGATGCCAGTGCCATCATTATCATCACCCATTGTCTCCTCTCTCTTGGCTACAACGTCGCCAAAATCGCCGCAATGTTGTCCACTGCTCGATCCAGGTCGGATCGCCCGATCACCAGCGGTGGGACCAGACGCAACACTTGCTCACCAGCGTTGATCATGATCAGGCCGCGCTCGTACCCTGCCTGGATGATCGGTGCCACAGGAATGTCCATCTCGACCCCGATCATCAGCCCACGGCCACGAATCTCCTTTACGTGAGGGCTGTTGATCTCCTGTAGCCGCTCCCTCAGATGTTCCCCCTTGGCGCGCACATCGGCCAGGAAGGCGGGGGCACTGATACGGCGGACGATGACCTGCGCGGCCGCGCAGGCGACCGGGTTGGCGCCAAAGGTCGTGCCATGATCGCCCGGATGCATGACGCTGGCAACCTCCTCCGTCATCAGCACCGCGCCGATAGGAAGGCCGCCGCCCAATGGCTTGGCCAGCGTCATGAGATCGGGCTTTACCCCGTAGGGCTCGTGCGCCCACAGCGTGCCTGTGCGCCCCAGCCCGCATTGCACTTCATCGAAGATTAAGAGGGCGTGATGTTGATCGCATAAGGCGCGCAGCCCGCGCAAGAACGCGTCTTCAGCAGGATAAATGCCCCCCTCTCCCTGGATCGGCTCTACAATGACGGCGCAGGTATCGTCCGTGATAGTCGCCGTGGCCGAGTCCAGATCGTTAAACCGTGCGATGCGGGCGCCCGGCATCAAGGGTCGGAATGGGGCCTGGTACTTTTCACGGGGCGTCAGCGCCAGAGTGCCCATCGTACGGCCGTGGAACGCGCCTTCAAAGGCGACGACCTCCATCTTGCGATCCGCTCGATCGGGGAATCGTTCCTTCGCCCACTTACGGGCGAATTTGATCGCGCCTTCGTTGGCCTCCGCGCCCGAATTACAAAAGAAGGCCCGGTCGGCGAAAGAGCGTTCACACAACATCTGCGCCAGCCGGGCCTGCGGTTCGGTGTGGTACAGGTTACTGATGTGCATCAGGCGAGTTATCTGGGTCTGGATGGCTTCCAGCAGCTCCGGATCGCCATAACCCAGGGCGTTGACGGCGATGCCCGCCGCCAGGTCCAGATAGGCGCGCTCCTGGTCGTCATACAATGTGCAGCCCACGCCCCGCTCGATGACGAAGGGGGAGCGCATGTAAGTCTGGAGCACGTACTTCTGCTCGAGAGCGATGATTTCTTGTCCGTTCATGGGGTCCGTTCCTTTTGCTCCGTTGTGTGGCTAAAGAACCTGTGGCCGTAAAACGTAATGCGTAAAGCGCGATGCGTGGTCCGTGAAGTTACGGATCACGTATCACACCAACGAACACGGTGCCGGTGTCGGCGATCAGGCCGTTCAGGTCGGTGATCAACGCCTGGGACACGCCGTTTTGAATCGCTTCCAGCGCAGCCCGCACCTTAGGGATCATGCCGCCGGTGATGATGTTCTCGGCGATCCATTCTTCGGCCTGGGTCGCCGTGAGGGCGCGCACGCACTGGCCCGCTACCAGCACCCCCGGCACATTGGAGATGAAGGCCAGGCGGTCGGCGTGGAGCGCGCGCGCCAGGGCCATAGCCGCATGGTCGGCGTTCACGTTATAGGTATGCCCATCCAGCCCCAGCGAGATAGGCGAGACGACGGGGACGATGTCAGCATGAAGCAACGCCTGCACTGGGGCCAGGTTCGTCTCGACGATCTGGCCGACCCAGCCCAGGTCGCCGGCTGGATGGGACACGCGCTCCACCCGCAGGAGCCCGCCGTCCACGCCGCTCAGCCCCACCGCCGGCACGCCCGCCTGGACGAGGGCGGCGACCATGCGTTTGTTGACGCGGCCAGAAAGCACCATCTCCGCCACCGCCAGCGAGTCGTCATCCGTCACTCGCAGCCCGTCAATGAACTGAGGCTGTAGCCCCAGCCGCCTTTGCAACTCGGCGATCTCCTTGCCGCCGCCGTGGACGATGACCGGGGCGGCTCGCTCGCGCAGCCTGATCACGGCCTCTGCCATCGCCGTCAGAAACCCCGGCTGGTCAATCTCGTTCCCGCCAAACTTGAGGATGATGATGTTCGTAGCTTCTGCCATCGCTCGTTTCTCCTCGCGTAATGCGTAATTCGCAATGCGTAATCCGTGAATTTACGCATCACGCATTACGCATTACGAATCACGTCAACCCCATCGCCTCCGGCAGCCCGAACATCACGTTCATGTTCTGCACTGCCTGGCCCGATGCGCCCTTGATCAGGTTGTCAATGCTGGTCGTGATGATCAGCGTGCCCGTGCCGTCCACCAGCGTCAGCCCGATTGCACAACGATTGCTACCCACGGTGTGGCGCAACGTCGCCACCTGTCCCAAAGGCAGCAGATGGATGAACGGCTCGCCAGCGTAAGCCTCCTGGTAGATCTCATGCAACTGCTGACCGGTCAGGTCGGCTGGCACTTCCACATACATTGTGGAGAGGATGCCGCGATTTACCGGCAGCAGGTGCGGCGAGAAGACGATCTGGTACGGGCCGTTGATTGCATTCAGCTCTTGCTCCATCTCGGCGATATGTCGGTGGGTGTGGCCGATGCTGTAGGGCGAGAGATTCTCGTTCACCTCCACGAAGTGGGATGTCAGCTTGAGGGCACGCCCGGCCCCCGACACCCCCGATTTGCTGTCCACGATAATCTTGCGGCCCAGCACGCCTGCCCTGGCCAGCGGGTATAGCCCCAGGTTGACGCTGGTGGGGTAGCACCCCGGGTTGGCAACCAGCCTGGCCCCACGCACTTGCTCTCGATGCAACTCAACCAGCCCGTACACCGCCTCGCGCAGCAACTCGGGGGCGGTGTGGGGCGTGCCGTACCAGCGTTCGTAAGTGGCCGGGTTGGCGATGCGGAAGTCCGCCGAAAGGTCAATGGCTCGCACGCCGGCCTGGCGCACCCGGCGCACTGCGTCCATGGACGCGGCGTGGGGCAGGCAAAGGAAGACGACGTCCACATCGGCTAACGGCGCGTCCGCCGCGCCGATCAGCGGGAAATCCCACGGGCAAGGGTAGACATCGCTGAGCCTGCCGCCGGCCGTGCTCTCTGAGGTGGTGAACACGATTTTCGCCTCAGGGTGGCGCAGCAGGATCTGAACGAGTTCGTAGCCCGTGTAGCCTGTCGCACCGAAGATGCCAGCTCTGATCACGGTAGTTGCTCCCATTCTATTCTATGGGTAACAAAAAAGCTCTCCGTCTGGAGAGCTTTGCTTTCATGATCGCCCATGATCGCCCAAGAGAACCTGGCCCACGCGCCGCTATCCAGACTTATGGTCTGGCTATATCCTCCTGGGGCTCCTAGGCAAACGGGCGGTGAACCAAGAGACGTTCACGAAAATCTCCTCTACAGAATGAACGGCCTGGCATCATGCGAGGCCCAACAAACTGCCTTTTTATACCACGCTTGTGCCTCCCTGTCAAGCGCATACCCTGCAATCACAACATGAAGCAGCCCTACACTCCCAATGCCGTCATTTGCCAAGGGGCATCGTCACATGTATAGTGTGAACGGCGGCACGAGGTGCCGGGCACTTACTCACATATCCAGGAGGCGAGCGTGCAGTCGGACCATGAGGTGTCTATCCAGGCCCAGGGGTTGGTTAAACGTTTCGGCGCCACGTTGGCTGTGGACCGCGTGGACCTGGAAGTGCAACGCGGCGAGATCTTCGGCCTGATCGGCCCCGACGGCGCGGGCAAGACGACAATCATCCGCCTGCTGGCCGCGGTCATGCATCCCACGGCGGGGCAGGCTCACGTCGAAGGGCTGGATACGGTGACCCAGGCCGAAAACCTGCGCCACCTCGTTGGCTACATGCCGCAGCGCTTCAGCCTGTACGGTGACCTCTCGGTGCGTGAGAATCTGGAGTTCTTCGCAGATGTCTTTCACGTGCGCGGCCGCGAGCGGCGAGAGCAGATCGAACGGCTTCTGGCCTTTGCCCGTCTGACGGAGTTCCAGGATCGTCGCGCGGCACACTTGTCCGGCGGCATGCAGAAGAAGCTGGCCCTGGCCTGCACGTTGATCCATCGGCCACGCGTCCTCTTCCTGGACGAACCGTCCACCGGCGTGGACCCCATCTCTCGCCGCGAGTTCTGGGACATCTTGTCCGACCTGCATCTCCAGGGTGTGACGCTGTTCGTGAGCACGCCCTACATGGACGAAGCCGAACGGTGCACTCGCGTGGGGTTGATGTACCAGGGGCGGCTGATCGAGCAGGGGGAGCCGTTACGGATCCGCCAGTTGGTGCCTGGCGAACTGCTGGCAGCCTGGACAGCCGACGTACGTCAGGCGCGGCGCGTGGTCGAGCAGTTGGAGGGGGTGCTGGAGACACAAACCTACGGCGATCTGCTCCACATCTTTGTGGATAGCGCCGTTCAACGACAGCTTGCCATTGAGGAGGCGTTGCACCAGGCCGGGATAGCCATCCTGGACCTCCGCCCCGCCCACCCGCGCATCGAGGAGGCGTTCATCTCCCTGATCCGCCGCCGTCAGTAAGATACATGATACGCACCACGCAATGCGTATCAAGTGGCCAACGCTTGACCGAACTGCATCGGCGAGCGGCGGAGGCGCTAGGTTTCACCGTAGCAGAACTGATGACGGCCCGCTTCACCCTGGACGATCCGTCGCTGGTACAAGTGGTCTTCCCTACGGCCCAGGTTTACGTTCGTCATGACGCTTTCGTGTTCCCGACTGCGAAGGCGGCCATGCGCTACTATGCCAGTGCTCAGGTTGACCAGATCGAGGACCTGCCAACCGACGGCAGCCATCGCGCCCGGCTGTTGCCGCTGGTGGAGGCGCAGATCCGGGAGATCATAGAACGAGAAGGGGTCTTTCGCATGCCCAAGAGCGCGGGCTGTTTTGTGGCGGAGGGGTGACTCTGTTCAGGATGAGTAATAATTGCGGGCGTGCATGAGCGCCTGGCAGATGGCCTCGATGTTCTCCAGGGGCACGTCGGGCTCACACTCGGCATGGAGCATGAGCCCGCCTTCCGGTGAGCCGAGCTTCGCCACGGCTTCCTCGATGTGTTCCCGGATGGCCTGGGGCGTGGCGAAGGGGAAGAGCTGGCGGTCCAGGTCGAGATTGATGGCGATCCGGCCCTTGCACGTTCGTGCCAACCCATCGAGGGTGTTGGCCCGCACCTGGGGATTCAGGATCGTGACGCCGCACTCGATCAGGTCGTCAACGATCTCCAGGATGTGGCCATCAGAGTGCAGGTAGACGTGGCGGCCGGCTTGTCTGACAAGGCTGAAGAGTGCCTCATAGCAAGGCTTGAAGTACTTACGGAAATGAACCGGGTTCATCAGCAGTTGCGTCTGGGCTCCCAGGTCCTCTCCGGCCGTCAGCACATCCACGCCCAGTTCGAGCCATTTTCTGACCAGCGCCCTGTTGTGTTCAAACAGGATGTGGATGAGCCGATGCAGTTCCGGCGGCTCGGTGACTAGGTCCAGCATCAAGTTCTCCATGCCGCGCAGGTACATCAGGCGCATGAAGAGGAAGCCGTGGGGAAGCCCACCGGCGGCGATGCGGCCGGCGGTACGGGCCTCCTCGAGACGTTTCCTGGTAGCCTCCCAGTCCTGCGGCTCGCGGTCGCCTGTGGTCATCGGATCTGGCGGGCGCCAGTGGGCCAAGGCGCTCCAATCCTGTAGTGGATGTCCGACCACCTGCCCCTCCAGTCCGCCCTGGACGTTGTACCAGACGCACCCCCAGTTATCGGTGAAGTACTCCCCCTCTCGATAGGCGGGGCCAAAAGTGCTGTACTCTTCGACAGTGCCCTGGCGGTAGTGGCTAAAGAGTTGCGGGTAGCGTTGGACAATCTCCTGCAGAGCTTGCCCGTATCGTCTCCAGGTAGCTGGCATCAGGCTCACGGAGCAGGGGATCCACTGAGGATGGCGGAACTCGGCCGCGCGAAGGTAGTTTTCTCTCTCGTTCATGAGGGTAAACCCTGATGGTTGTCGTCTTACGTGAGTTTGCCCAACGATGTCGCGCAACAGATGTTAGGATTTTCGGCTCACTCGATCCTGAACGACCCTTGAACGACGCGCTCTAGCGTCGCCTGTAACGCATCAGAGGCACTTACGCCACACCCGCAGCCTCCAGATGATAGCCGGTAGGTCGCCGTTCCCTGGCCGGCTTCAGCAGGAACG
>DAOUAJ010000054.1:0-9014 GCA_034433615.1 Anaerolineae bacterium
TGCCAGGAGATTGCCGAGGGGTTGCAAAAACGAGGGCACGCGTGTCATGTGCTCACCAGCCGGCATGGTGTGAATAACCACACTCCAGCGGAAGCCGATGTTACCCGTGCATTGTATTTGCAAGCAGACATCCACCACTATCGCCCCCTGGATTTCTTCCTCCGCCGGCCGGGCCAGGAGCGGGCTAACCGGCTTGCTCTGCGTCAGGCCATAGACTCTTTTCGCCCAGAGGTCATCTTCATCTGGGGCATGTGGAACCTGTCGCATCAGGTTGCCTACTGGGCCGAGCGGTGGCTGCCCGGGCGGGTGGCTTATGCCGTAGCAGACTACCGTTTCATCGAGCCTGATGCTCACACAGCATACTGGCAGAGACCATCGCGTCGGCTGGGAACTCGGCTATTGTTGGAGCCAGCACGTCGGGTGGCATTGCATCAGTTAGCCCAAGAAAAGAACGCCTATCCTCTGCAGTTACAGCATGTAATGTGTGTCAGCGAATATGTGCGTCACAAATTAAGTCAAGCTGGCGCGTTACCCAATGACGCCTGCGTCATCTACAACGGCATTGACCCACAGCCGTTCCTGCAGGCTGCGGCTGCTGCATCGAAAAGATATCGAGATGGTCTGCGGCTTGTTTACGCGGGTGGAATCGTGGCACACAAAGGAGTCCACACAGCCGTGGAGGCGCTAGGTTTATTGCATGAGCGCGGCGAAGCTTCTGATATCCATTTGACGCTGGTTGGTGGCGGGCATCCGGATTATGAAGCGCAGCTCAGACACAGGGTGGAGGATCTAGGCTTGGGCCAACATGTTACTTTTTACGGCCGCGTCCAGCGCCATGCCATACCACGGATCCTGGCTGAGCATGACGTCTTCATTTTTCCGTCAGTTTGGGATGAACCTCTTGCGCGCAGTGTGATGGAGGCCATGGCGGTCGGTCTGACCGTAATTGCTACAGCGGTCGGCGGTCAAGCCGAGATGTTACAAGATGGTATAAATGCATTAGTCTTTTCACCTAATAATGCAGCGGAGCTGGCAAAATGCATTACACAGGTGCGAAGCGACCTTACATTACGCGCACACCTGGCTGCCAATGGTCAACGTAGCATTTTGGAACGCTTTACCCTGAAACAGATGTTGGACAAGATGGAGGCCTGGCTCGCTGAGATTGCAAGGTGAAATCTTCACACTTCCTTGGCGACAGCGACCGAGAAGAGTAGGCAAACAAATGTGGAAAACAAAAGATAAACGGAAGCGTATCGGCATTGATGCTAGCGCAATGCTCATTGCCCGCAAGAATGGATATGAAAACTATGTAACTTCATTGCTACTTAGCATGACGAATTTGCACAACGATATTCAAGGTTTGGAATTGATCTTCTATTTTCACGCCGGAAATCGCTTAGCAGATCCCAGAGCGCTTGAAGAGATTCTGCCACACTTTCGCGGTTTCCGTTGCCGTGTATATCGCCATGGTCACTTATATGGGCGCATATTACCGCTCATGGCGCTGGCTGATCGCCTGGACTGGTTACATTTACCCGTCTATTTGTGGTCTACTTGGTATCCATGCCCAGTGGGAGTCACATTCCATGATGCATGTTCTATCCGGCTGATGAAACAAGGGGTTGAAGGTGCCAGTGCGCTCAATGAGTCGCACAATCGGCAAGCCGTTGCCCTTGCTTCAGCGTTCATCGCTGTCTCAGAAAGCACCAAACGAGACCTAGTCGAGCTCTACAGAGTGCCCAGTTCAAAGATAACCGTAGTACATCATGGGGTTGACCCTTTCTTCAAACCTTCTGCCGAGGATGCAGATCGTGTACGCCAGCACTACAATCTAAATGAATACATTTTGGTTGTCAATGCGCTTCAACTGAACAAGAATCACGAACGCTTGTTGAGGGCTTTTGTCAAACTCCGTGAGGAGTGCAGGATTTCAGAACAATTGGTTCTGGTAGGTAGAGATGGCCTGGGCGCAGAGCGCGTTTACGCCTTGCTGGCGCAACTGCATTCTGAGAATGCAGTACGGCATCTCGGCTATGTTTCCCGCGAGGACCTCAGAGGCCTGTATTCAGGCGCGCGGCTTGTTGTTAATCCGTCGCTCTGTGAGGGGTTTGGTCTGCCTTTGTTAGAGGCTATGGCCTGTGGCGCTGTACTTGCCGTGAGCAATATCACCGCCTTGCCGGAAGTCGTTGGTGATGCAGGGTTATTGTTCGATCCCTACGATGTGGACTCGATAGCCAGTGCTATTCACCGCGGGCTTTCTGATCAAACATTACGAGCGCAATTGAAGGATAAGTCTCTTGTCCGGTTGAAGCACTTTTCGTGGGCCACAGCTGCGCGCGAAACCATTAACGCCTATAGGACTTGGTGTAGTTTATGATTTATTCCTGGTTCAATCGTCTTGTAACTATGAGAGTGAACATGAGCGATAGAATGCTCCTCCATAAATCTGCACAAAAGTGGGAGACTTATTGGCGGCACATCGAGCCAATTGACTACATCAACTACACACCTCAACTGCTGAGTGCCCTTAGACAACACGTCAAGCTATTGGGAGCTCGAGTTCTGGAAGTAGGATGCGGCACAGGAGGGAATGCCAGCGAATTAGCACGTCTTGGGGCGATCGTCACAGCACTTGACTTTGCGCCAACAGCCCTAAGACGCACAGGCATTACAGCATCGAAGACTGGTGTGCATGTCTCTTTGGTCCAAGCGAATGCTTACCAGCTTCCTTTTGCTTCAGGAGCTTTCGATGTAGTTTATCATCAGGGATTCTTAGAGCACTTTACCGAACCTGAGGTTTTGCTCCAAGAGCAGCGGCGCGTTCTTCGCAATGGCGGTTACCTGCTCGTAGATGTCCCACAGCGTTACAATTGGTATACGATCCATAAACATCGCCTGATTCGTCTCGGTCGTTGGCCCTATGGAGGCTGGGAGACCGAGTTTGGTTTTGGCGAGTTGGTCAAGCTCCTGCAAAGCAACGGATTTCGCTTTGTGGCTGCCTATGGCCGAGGGTATTACCCTCGACCGCTGGAAATGATTCGCAATTTGAGCAAAATCGAAAAGAAATGGTTCAAGCGGGATGGCCCCCCCAGCCGATTTTGGCAAAAGTATGATACTGCGTGGCGTTGGTTCGAACAGACCTGGCTTGGTTGTAATATCCTGCAATGCGTTGGCGTACTGACACAGGCTGTTAGCTGAACCGATGAACATCCTCTTCCTCTCCGCCTGGTACCCCTACCCGCCGAATAACGGTTCCAAGCTACGCATCTACAACCTGCTGCGCGGGCTGGCGGAGCACCATCAGGTGTATCTCATTGCCTTTGCCGATCAGCCAGATATAGATCCCCAGCCCCCTGAACTGCGGGCGCTATGCCGAACCATCCAGGTGGTGCCGTGGAGGCCCTATCGCCCCAACAGCCTGCGTGCCCTGCTAGGTTTCTTGGGTCCCGCCCCGCGTTTTATCGTTGACACTTACTCGCCGCAGATGTTCGACTCCATCGTTGCTGCCACGCGCCAACAATCTATTAATGTGGTCGTGGCATCCCAATTGTCCACAGCCATCTATTGGTCGGCATTCTCCACAATTCCGGCGCTATTTGAGGAATGCGAGATCGGTGTTCTCTGGAGCAAGATCGCCCACGCCCCTTCACCTTTGCACCGCCTGCGTCACCAACTGACCCAGGTGAAGGCACGCCACTACTTGAGCAGGTTGCTGCCTCACTTCAAGGCCTGCACCGTGGTCTCAGAGCACGAACGGGCTTTGCTACGCCGCGTGGCGCCGGCCTACGAACCGATTGAGGTGGTTCCCAATTGCATCAGTCTGGCTGACTATGGCGAGATTCAACCCACGCCGGAGCCTGATACGCTCATCTTTACCGGCTCCTTCCGCTACTTCGCCAACCACGATGCCATGACCTGGTTCGTGCGTGAGGTCTATCCCTGCATCCAGGCCCAGGTACCCGACGTTCGCCTGACCATCACCGGCGATCACGCCAACTTGCCCTTGCCTCCTGCGGACAACGTCACCCTGACCGGTTACGTGGCTGACGTGCGCCCGCTGATTGCTTCTTCCTGGGTCAGCCTGGCGCCGATTCGGCTGGGCGGCGGCACCCGCCTGAAAATCCTGGAGGCCATGGCCCTGCGCACGCCGGTGGTTGCAACCTCAAAAGGGGCAGAGGGCCTGGACGTACAGCACGGCGAGCACCTGCTGATCGCCGACGCGCCGGAGGCCTTTGCGGAGGCAGTCATCCGCCTCTTGCAGGAGCCTGAACTTCGTCAGCGACTCACAGACAACGCCTATCAGTTGGTGCGTGAAAAGTATGATTGGGCTGTTGTCATGCCCCGCTTCCTGAACCTGGTTGAAAGAGTGGCCCGTGTCTGACGAACCTCACGGCATTCTCGTCTTCAGCCTCAACCTTAACCTGAGATTCCCATGACCGGTCGTCTGTTGTCCATTAACTTACCACGCCGTTGGCTCGAAGAAAATCCCCAATTCTGGCTGCGTCTGCTGGTCATCGCCGGCGTGCTGCTGATCGCCGCCTACATGGGCCCCCGCGCTTCCCAGCGCTACCTCATCCTGCTCCTGGGCGCTGGCATGGCTGTCGTCTTCCTGCGCTGGCCGCCTCTGGGCCTGGCAACCCTCATCGCCGCCAGCCTGGTCGTCCCCTTCGCCATCGGCACCGGCACCCAGACCAGCCTCAACGTCACCGTGCTGCTGCTGTCGGTGCTCATCGGCCTGTGGCTGCTGGACATGGTGCGCCGCAAGGACCTGCGCCTGCTCTCCTCGCGGCCTATTCCGCCTCTGCTGGCTCTGTGCGTTGTTGCAGTCCTGGCCTTCGTGGCCGGCAACATGTCCTGGCTGGTCTTTGCCCAGACCGCGCCCCTGCGCGCCCAGGCCGGCGGGCTGGCCGTTTTCCTGCTCTCCGCCGGCGTCTTCCTGCTGGTCGCCCATCAAGTGCAGGACCTGCGCTGGGTGCAAGCGCTCACCTGGCTTTTCCTGGGACTGGGCGCGTTGTACGTCGCCGGGCGGCTGGTGCCGGGGCTGGGCCGCTTCACTGGCCGCCTGTTCCAACATGGGTCCACGGGCAGCCTCTTCTGGACCTGGCTGGTAGCCCTGGCCTTCAGTCAGGCCGCCTTCAACCGCCAATTGCACTCGGTGTTGCGGTTGGTGCTTGGCGGGCTGGCGCTGGCTACGCTTTGGGTGGGATGGCAGAACCGGGAGTGGGCCTCAGGGTGGCTGCCCCCGTTGGTGGCCGTGATCGTCATCCTGTGGGCCGGCGCGCCGCGCCTGGGGGTGCCGATCGCGCTGATTGCCGGTATAGCAACCACGTTAAGAGCAGGAACAATCGTCAACATCGTCATGACCGGCCAGATGTACAGTTGGGTCACCCGCCTGGAGGCCTGGCGCATCGTGATCGAGATTGTCAAGGCCAACCCGGTGCTGGGGCTGGGGCCGGCCAACTACTACCATTACACGCCCCTTGTTCCCATCCTCGGCTGGTATGTGCAGTTCAACTCCCATAACCAATACGTAGATATCATCGCGCAAACGGGGCTACTGGGATTGGCCTGCTTCCTGTGGTTCGCCTGGGAGGTGGGCTGGCTGGGCTGGCGGCTGCGGGCGCGGGTGCCTGAAGGATTCGCGCAGGCGTATGTGTACGGGGCGCTGGGGGGACTGGCCGGAACGCTGGCCGCGGGGATGCTGGCCGATTGGTTTCTACCCTTTGTCTACAACATCGGTCTGGCTGGCTTCCGGGCCAGCGTGTTGGGCTGGCTCTTCCTCGGCTGGCTGGTGGCGTTAGAACAAATGAGCAAAGGGATTGATAAGACAGGGTGAGTGCAGACATGGGAGACCTGGTCCTTGATCAATCCGAAATCCGAAATCCGAAGTCCGAAATCATTCTCTCCATCATTATCGTCAACTGGAACACCCGTGACCTGCTGGGGCAATGTCTCGATTCGATTTACGCACCTCTGCCTGACGATAAATTCGAAGTCTGGGTTGTGGACAATGCTTCTTCGGACGGGAGCACGCAGGTAGTACACGAACGCTTCCCGCAGGTACGACTCATTGAGAACCGCGAAAACGTTGGATTTGCCCGCGCCAACAACCAGGCCGTCCGGGAGAGTATGGGGCGCTACGTGCTACTGCTGAACCCGGACACGGAGGTTAAACCCGGCGCGTTGGAGACACTGGTGCGCTTCATGGACGACCATCCCGAGGCTGGCGCGGCCGGGGCGCGGCTTATCAACCCTGACAGCACGCTCCAGTCATCGTGCCATCCGGCGCCGACACTCTTCGGCGAGTTCTGGCGGCTGTTCCACCTGGACGCCCTCTGGCCTTACGCCTGCTACAACATGGCGCGCTGGGATCTGGCGATGCCCCGTGAGGTGGATGTCGTCCAGGGCGCGTGCATGATCCTGCGCCGGGAAGCCCTGGACCAGGTGGGGTTGCTGGATGAGGACTATTTCATCTACTCCGAAGAGGTAGACCTGTGCCATAGGCTGCGCCGGCATGGCTGGAAAGTTTACTGGGTGCCCCAGGCGGTGGTAGTGCATCATGGTGGCCAAAGCACTCAACAGGTAGCGGCCGAAATGTTTCTGCGCCTATACCAGGGCAAGGTCCTTTACTTCCGCAAGCACCACGGCTGTCTGGTGGCTCAGGTCTACAAGCTCATCCTGCTGGCCGCCGCCCTGGGTCGGCTGCTGGTCAGCCCCCTGGCCTGGTTGGAACGTCCACGCCGACGCCAGCAGCACCTGATGCTGGCCGGCCACTACCGGCGGTTGATGAGGGCGTTGCCGGGGCTCTAACGAGGAGCAGGGGATGGTGGATAGAATCGCGATGACAAACATCGAGTGGGAATCTGTGGTTTGTAATGTGTGTGGATCGGGTTCCTCCAGTGTGTGGAAGGATGCGGCCCGTGGGTTTTACACAGGCACCTGGCGGCTGGTTCGATGTGAACAGTGTGGCCTGATATACATGAGCCCAAGACCCACACAGCAAAGCATAATGCAGTACTACTCGGACACGATGTATGGAGGCGTTTGGGGTAAAGACAAGGATCAACTCGGATCTTTCAGAGACAAGCTGGTCAGAATGGTTGCTGAAGAGTGCTACGGGTATCGTCGCGCAAATGTTCGCCAATCAAGTCTGAAGGGTATGCTGAGGAAGATGATAGCACATCCCTTTCGCCACAAGTTATGTCGGATTCCTCCCCATCGGTCAAGTGGGCGGCTCTTGGACATTGGCAGCGGATCAGCTCGTGACTTGACTCTCGCAAAGGAATTTGGGTGGAAAACCTACGGCCTGGAAATATCGGAGATGGCTGTTGCTCAGGGCGAACAGGCCGGCCACAACATGTTCCTCGGCAGCCTTGAGCAAGCCAATTATCCGAACGATTTCTTCCACGCCGTAACCATGTTCGATGTAGTTGAACACTTGCACAACCCGAGAAGGACGCTCAGTGAAGTATACCGTATCCTGGCGCCAGGCGGGTTCCTCCTGTTAAGGACCCCTGACGTCAAGAGCGCACAGGCGAGGTTGTTTGGTAATAAGTGGTGGCCACTCAACCATTTGCCGCACCACCTGTATTTCTTTTCAGCATCAACCATGGAACGGCTGCTTAAGGATCTGGGCTTCCACGTGGGTTGGCTTTCGCACACCACTTCTCCACGGTGCACGAAGCAGTACTTTGATTACCTCTGGGCAGACTCGAGTTCCTTGACGCTGGAACATCTGCCATTGTGGGTAAAGGTAGCGGACTCGTTCGCTGGCGCATTCCTCTATATGCTGATTGAGCACCCTGGGCGATGAGCTGATGATCATGGCCCAAAAACCATTGTGAGCCAGCGCGAGTGGGAGGCACGATTTGTGAAGATCCTCTGCCTGGTATCCTGGGTCCCCCAGGGAAGATGGCTGTGGGACTATCTTCCCGGCAATCATGACACGGTAGATTTCGCCTACATCCGTCATCCCCAGGATCGCTTTCCCGGCTACGGCAAGCTGCTGGGGTACTATCAGAAATTCTGGTGGCTGGGCCTGAAGGCCCTGCCGCGCCAGCGGCACTACGACGTGATCGTGACCTGGGAGGGCAACACCGGCCTCCCGCTGGCCTTTCTCCGAACCCTGCTGGGCCGCACCTGGCCCCCGATGGTCATCCTCAACTTCGTGCTCAAAGGACGTCCCGTCTTGGACATGCTCTGGCTCGTCCGCTACGCTCTTCGTTCGGCAGATCGGCTTACGTGTTTATCGCAAAGGGAGATCGAATATTACTCCAACCAACTCAGACTGCCTCAGGAGCGGTTCATCAAATTGCAGGGACCCTGGCCGGATCACCACGAGGGCCACGAGTCGGAAATCCACATGGGAGACTACATTCTCGCTGCCGGGCGTTCACATCGGGATTATGCCACGCTCATGGAAGCAGTCCGTGACCTGCCGGTGAAGGTCGTTATCAACGCCCGGCCCTTCAACGTGGAAGGGCTGACACCTCCCCCCAACGTGACCATCAATCCGTTCCTGCCCTATCCCGAATTTCTCTCTCTGCTTCGAGGCGCGAAGTTCATTGTCGTCCCGCTCCACGAAGCCAGGCATGCCTCCGGCGAGTCGTTCATGATGAATGCCATAGCCGCACGCAAGGCGGTTGTCGCCACGGAGACCTACTCCACCGCCGAACTGATCGAGCCGGGGGTACCGGTCTATTGGTCCCGCCAGGGGACGTGACAGCCATGCGTCAGGCCATCCAGTACCTGCTCGATCATCCCGAACAAACACAGCAGATGGGGTTGACTGCCCGGCAGATGTACGAAACCCGCTGGTCATTCCCCGTCATCGCCAGACAGGTTGACGCCATCCTGACCAGACTGGTGAGTGAGGCTTCGGGCCGGTGAAGACGATCACCCTGCCCTACTTTGGGACGGTTTCGGCCAACCGTGCCCTCATTTTCATCATCGCCCTGGCCGTGCTGGCGCGGGTCGGCACCGCTCTGTACCTGGGCGACCGGGTGGAGCCG
>DAOUAJ010000055.1:0-23262 GCA_034433615.1 Anaerolineae bacterium
TCCCTCGAGCGAGGGTGCCTCGACCTTAGGCCGAGAGAGATGGTAGCACAAGCGTTCCATTTTGTCAAGGAAGGAGGAGGGCGGCTTCCTCCCGTGGGTTTACCTGCGGGTTTCCGCCGCCACAAAATCTATGAACAACATGAGCAACGGGAACGGTCGTGAACCCTGGGATGGTGAAGAGCGCGCCATCCAGACCGACCTCGATCCAGTTCAATTGGCCGAATTGCGGGAGCTGGAAGGGAAAATGGTCCAGAGTCTTGCTTTGTGGCAAGACTCCATCGCTGACGGGGAGATGGAAGAGGAGATAACAGAGGAGAACCGCGTCTTTGTAGATTTCGACCTATACCTGGATGGGCGGAATCTCCTGGAGGTGTACGCAGCCACGATCTATCGCAGCGTTGACGATGATCCGATGGTCGGGTTGGACGCCATCGCTGGTGCTCTGGGTCAGATGGCCGAAGAGGGCGCCATCCTCAGCGAAGTGACTACAGACGAGGAGGATGGTTTGGTGTTAGTCTTCACCTCCCGGGACGAGGAGATCCTGGTCGCGCCCAGTGGCTGGGTGCTGGGATCATGGGACGAATTGCCCGACGCAGATGCCTGGGATGGATGAGGATCGCACCTGTGTCAACTGAGGTGGAGCGGTTCGGGCGAGGGTGGATAGGCTCGGTCAGCATCGCCGTTCTTTAAAGGTCACGGACAACTGCTTGCAAGGGAGGTGTAGTGTACCATGCGATCACCTTTCCCCGGAATGGATCCGTATCTGGAGGGCTATTTGTGGCCCGACTTCCATCATCGGCTGGCTACCCAGATCAGCGATCAGCTAGCGCCACTCATCGAGCCTCGCTACGTGGCGCGAATCGTCGTGCGAACCGTTATAGAAGATATCGAATCCGGCGAGGCTATCGGGGTGATGATCCCAGACGTGGAGGTTTTCGTCGGACGCCGCGCAGATGAGCGATCAGGATTGGAGCGTGAAGCCGTGGGGACGGCCGTCGGGGCGATCATGCCGCCGGCGGTCACGCTGCCCCAGCCCCTCTCCATCGAAGTGGATATCCCCTCAGTCGAGATTCGCGATGTGGCCGGTGGCACGCTGGTCACGAGCATCGAGCTCCTCTCGCCAATCAACAAACGCGGCGTCGGATGGGACGAATATCAGGCCAGGCGTCGTAAAGTTCTGCAAGCCCAGGCCCACTTGCTGGAGATTGATCTCTTACGCCGTGGTCGGCGCCCCATCTCGATCATGAGCCTGCCGCGTGCTCACTATTACATTTTCCTGACGCGCGTTCAGCGCCGGGAGCAGGTGGAGGTCTGGCCAATCCAACTACGCGACCCTCTGCCCGTCGTCCCAGTGCCGCTGCGCCCACCTGACGCCGATGTGCCATTAGATTTGAATGCGGCGATTGGGACGGTCTACGAGCGGGCCCGCTATCATCTAAGCCTCAACTACACTCAGCCGCCCGATCCGCCGCTGGAGGGCGACGACGCCATGTGGGCCGCGGCCTTGCTCGGAACCAATGGACGGTGATTTCCAGGGACGTCGGCTTCACACGCCAATTGAGGCCCTCTACTACTTTGAGCCCCTTTCCATAATGGAATCCCCGTGAGCGTCGCTTGCGTACCGCGCACTACGACCTACTCCTGGGCGACCGCTCCGGTTTTGCGGCGCTCTTGGACCGCTGGACAGGCTCTCATCTGTTCGCGTCGGGGCGACCGAACAGCACCTTGGCCGGGCTGATCGACGGTGTTCCCTGTCATGAAGGGCACGTACCGGTACGAGTTGGGGGTAATGCCCTTTCTGGGCGATTGGCGAAAGGCAGACGTGTACCGCCGGGCTGTTGAGTACAACCTGCCGTTAGTTAGAACTTGTCACTTTCACCAGCTTGCAGCTATAATACTCGCAGGCAGACGCAGGGCCGCGGGGCCGGGGGCACAGAAGGCCCCCGGCTTTCGATTACGTAGAGGATCATATAAGGTGACAGTGTCAAGCCCGGTGACCGTGGGAGAGGTATGGCGACTGGCGTTGCCGGAGCCGACTGTGCTCCTGGCTGGACGCGCTCACCTGGGCCGCGCGGTCAGTTGGACATGCGTCATGCGCCCCACCCCTCCGGCATTCCCCCGCCTGGAAGGCAACGAGCTGGCGTTGGTTAACGTCGAAGACTTGCGTTACCTGGAGGGGCTCTCTCTGGCTCGGATTGTGCGCGGTCTGCACAAGGCGGAAGTATCCGCCATCGCTGTGATCGGAGCCGTCAGCCCGGAGGCGGTGACAGCAGCCGAAGAAGTAGGCATGCCGCTGCTTGCCCTGCCGGAAGGGACCGTGGCCAGCGCGGTGGAACGGGCTGTCATCCGGTTAATCGTGGACCGTGAGGCAGCGCTGGAGCGATACCGCTCACAAATCGCCCGCCAACTGGCTGAGATCGCGATGGCCAATCGGGGCTGGGACGCGTTGGCTGGTGCACTGGCGCGCGCCAGCCACAAGACCGTCATCGTCCAGGACGCCATGCTGCATGTTTTGGGACAGGCACCCGGGCCTGGCCCTCTATTGCCGCTACGGCCAGAGGAGGTTAGCGGCCTGGTAACGCCCTCTTTGTTGCCGGCTGGAGATAGCGGTATTAGCCGGCTGGTGCTCCCTATTCACGTCGAAGGGGAGCTGGCCGGCTATCTCTCCTTGCTGGGGGTGCCAGGGAGGTTTGATGCCAGCGATCATATCGTGGCCGAGCAAGGGGCGCTGCTCTGCGCGCTGGAGATGGCCAAGGAACGGGCGATCAGCGGCGCAGAAGCGCAGCAGCGTATTCAGTTCCTGAACGAACTGCTGGACGGCCACGACCTCGATCCGGCCGTGCTGGCCCGGCGCGCGCAACCGTTTGATTATGATCCCTCGCCGCCGCAGATGGTGATGGTGTTGGGCATAATCGAAGGCCAGGAGCCGGACCCAGGCCGCCTGGCACAACGGGTCAAGGAAGAGCTGACACAACGGCGCGTGGCCGGCTTCGTCGCCGTCCGTCCCGAGTCCTCCGCACCGGTGCTGGCTATCTATCCGCTGCCTGCTGAATCGCCCGGCCGGGCCGGACGACGGCTGGCGCGTTCCCTGATTGAGGCTTTGGAGAAGCAGTTCCCGCAGGCTCCACTGGTGGGGGGCCTCAGCCGCCCATTGCGTAAGCTGTCCGAGATCAAAGAGGCGTTAAGTGAGGCGGAGCAGGCGTGGTCGCTGGGGCGACATCTGGCGGCGGCAGGGGGCAGCCGCATCACAGACGCCACGGAGCTGGGGGTCTATCGGCTGCTGTTGCCATTAGAAGGCTCACCAGCTCTCCCCACTTTTTATCGAGAGACCATCGGCGTCCTGGAAGAGTACGACCAGCGTCATGGCACCGATCTGATGCACACATTGGATGTTTATTTCGCCCAGTTGGGCAACCTCAGCCGCACGGCCGAGGTGATGCACCTGCACCGAAACACACTGATCTATCGTTTAGAGCGCATCGCCGCCATTCTGGGCGTTGACCTGGACGATGCTGAGGTGCGCCTGCGTCTTCAGTTGGCGCTGAAAGCGCGACAGATTCTAGAACGTAATACGTGATGCGTAAAGCGTAAAGGTCTCACGCATCATGTATTACGTTTTACGTATCAAGGGGTGCTCTATGTGGCGTGATCCTGCTCAAATCGAGCGTGTGGAAGAGATTGTCAAGAAGGCCGGTGTGCAGTTCATCAATTTGCAATTCACTGACATCGTGGGCAGCGTCAAGCAGGTGACCATCCCGGTCAGCGAATGGCACGTCGCCGTTGACCATGGCATCTGGTTCGATGGATCGTCCATCGAGGGGTTTGCCCGTATCGCCGAAAGCGACATGTACCTGACGCCGGACCTGTCTACCTTTGCGGTCATCCCGTGGGAATCGGAGGGGCTGGTCACGGCACGCTGCATTTGCGATGTGTACACGCCCCGTAGCGAACCTTTCGCCGGCGACCCGCGTTATGTGCTCAAACGGATGATGGCCGAGGCGGCGGAGATGGGCTTTGTGTACAACACCGGCCCTGAACTGGAATTTTTTCTCTTCCGCCCCGGCCCTGACGGTCTGCCGACGACCAAACCTCATGACCTAGCCAGTTACTTCGACGTGTCTACCGACCTGGCTCACAACGTGCGGCGGCAGATGGTCAAGGCACTCAATGGGTTCGGCATCGCTGTAGAGTCCGCGCATCACGAGGTCTCCACCGGCCAACACGAGATTGACTTTCGCTATGGCCCGGCCGTGGCGACGGCCGATAACGCCGTCACGCTGCGGGTCACACTGAAAGCGATCGCCCAACGGAACGGCCTGTATTGCACATTTATGCCCAAGCCGGTCGCCGGCATCAACGGTTCCGGTATGCACACGCACCAGAGCCTGGCCGACAAGGATACGGGCAAGAATGTCTTTGCGGATCCTGATGATGAATACGGGCTTTCGACCATCGCCAGGCAGTTCATCGCCGGCCAGTTGGCGCACGCTCGCGGCATGTCGGCCGTCATCGCGCCGCTGGTCAACTCTTATAAGCGGCTGGTGCCGGGGTACGAAGCACCTGTCTACATTTCCTGGGCGCGCATCAATCGCGCGGCCCTGATCCGCATCCCGCGCGCCAGCCCAGACCGTCCCGAATCGGCACGTATCGAGCTGCGCTGCCCCGATCCTTCGGCTAACCCGTATCTGGCTTTCGCCGTCATGCTGGCGGCCGGCCTGGACGGTATCCGTCAAAAGATGGAGCCCCCACCGCCGGCCGAGGAGAACTTGTACGAGATTGACAGCGCGCGCAGTGGGCTGCAGACTCTGCCCAGTTCCCTGGAAGAGGCACTGGACGAACTGGAGAAGGACGAGGTGATCCAGGCGGCGCTGGGTAGCCATGTCTACGAACGGTACATGGAAGCCAAACGCCTGGAATGGGAAGATTACCGCGTCTCGGTGAGCCAGTGGGAGCTGGATCGCTATCTGGCCATTTACTGAGATTCGCGTTGCCTTGCTATGCCTGACGATCCGTCATCAGGCCTCACCCTTCCATGTCAACCTCTTTCAGTGGTCAAGTTCAGGATGATCGTCCATGCCGAATGATCAGATTCTGTTGCGGGTTGACCATCTCGCCAAGTCGTTCCGTGGCCTGGTCGCCGTCAACGACTACTCCTTGCAGCTTCGGCAGGGGGAGATCCTCGGCATTATCGGGCCGAACGGCGCCGGCAAAACCACGGTCTTTAACTTGCTGACTGGGTATATCCGCCCCACGCGGGGAACCATCTGGTTCCAGGGACGCGACATCACCCGCCTCTCGCCGGATGAAATCGCCACGTTGGGGATCGGCCGCACTTTCCAGAATGTACGCCTCTTTCCGAGTATGACCGTCCTGGACAATGTGAAATGTGCTCAGCAATTGCGCGATCCAGACAGCTTGTTCACCACCTTGTTGACCTGGCCGTCATTTGTGGCTCGTGAGCGCAGGCTGATGCAGCAATCGCTGGAGCAACTGGCCCTCTTCGGCCTCGATCGTCAGGCCCATATGCCCGCCACAGCCCTGTCTTACGGCGATCAACGTCGGCTGGAGATTGTGCGAGCGCTGGCATTACGGCCCCAGTTGCTATTGCTGGATGAGCCGACAGCAGGCATGAGTCCTCACGAAAGCACCAGTGTGCTGCACCTTATCCGGCGCATTCGCGATGAATACAATCTGACCATCATCATCGTCGAGCACAACATGCCTGTCGTCATGCAGTTGTGCGAGCGGATCCAGGTGTTGAGCTACGGCCAGATCATCGCCGAGGGATCCCCTGAACAGGTGCGCGCGAACCCGCGGGTGATCGAGGCTTACCTGGGAAAGGCGGAAGCGTATGCTTAAGCTCGAAGATGTCCATGTCTACTATGGCCAGGTGCACGCGCTGAAAGGCATCACCCTCGAGGTTCAGGAGGGGGAATTGGTTGCCTTGTTGGGGGCCAATGGTGCTGGCAAGTCTACGACTCTCATGACCACGTCGGGCATCTTGAAGCCGCGTAGCGGCCGCCTCATCTACGAAAGACATGATCTGACCAGGCTCAACCCCTATGAGATTGTGCAGTTGGGCGTGATCCAGTGCCCCGAGGGGCGACGCATTTTCGGCGGGCTGACAGTGGTGGAGAATCTGCTCATGGGAGCAGCGCGCCGACATGATCGTCGTAGCGTGCGGGAGGACATGGAACGGGTGTTTTCACTCTTCCCTGTGCTCGGCCAGCGCGCGCGCCAGACCGGGGCAACGCTGAGCGGTGGTGAGCAGCAGATGTTGGCCATCGGTCGGGCGTTGATGGCGCGTCCGCGCCTGTTGATGCTGGATGAACCCTCGCTGGGGCTGGCTCCCCTCGTCGTGCAGGCCATTTTCGACGTGATTCGGCAACTGCACGCACAGGGCGTAACGATCTTGCTCGTTGAACAGAACGCCCGCCAGGCATTGCAGGTGGCCGATCGTTGTTATCTGCTGGAGACCGGGAGTGTGGTCATCAGCGGCTCCGTAGCAGAGTTGCGTGCCCACCCTGAACTCGAGCGATTCTATCTGGGAGGCTCGGCTGCCCTCTGAAGGGGATGTTCCACATGACTCCTATCCAGTTCCTCCTCCAACAGGCGATCAATGCGATCAGCATCGGCAGTTTGTACGCGCTGATGGCTATCGGGCTGGCGATGGTGTTCGGCATCCTGCGTCTGATCAACTTCGCCCACGGTGATCTCATCATGGTTGGCAGTTACACAGCCTTGCTCTTGTTGACAGCCGGCGTGCCGTTCTGGGCTGCAGGGCTTGCCGGCATCGCGGCCAGCACCATCGCTGGACTGATCATGGAGCGTGTGGCGTACCGGCCTATCCGAGGAGCACCAGATGTGGCCATGCTGCTGACCTCATTCGCGGTGACGATTTTCCTGGAAAACACCGCTGTCCTCCTTTTCCGCCCCACCTCGCGACCGTTCCCTGCGCCAGCCCTGCTGGGCACGACCGTGGAATTTGGCTCGTTGCGCATTGCCAGCGTAGACCTGATCGCAATCCTGGTGAGTGGCGTACTGTTGGTGTTATTGACGGTCTTTGTCACCCACACGGAGGTGGGGATTTCGATGCGGGCTGCTTCGCAGGATCTGTTAGCTGCGCAATTGATGGGCATCAACGTCAACAAGGTCATCGCCTACGCTTTTGCCATCGGCTCCATGCTGGCCGGTGTGGTTGGCTTGCTATGGAGCGCTCGCGTGGGCAAGATTGACCCGCTGATGGGGTTTTACCCTGTGCTCAAAGCATTCGTGGCTTCAGTGATTGGGGGGCTGGGCAGCCTGCCGGGGGCCGTACTGGGTGGCTACCTGCTGGGCATCCTGGAGATCCTGCTGCAGGGCCTGCTACCGGCGTCGCTGACGCCGTTTCGCGACGCCTTCGTGTTCGCGGCGTTGATCATCCTGCTCCTGTTCCGGCCCAACGGTATCCTGGGTCCCACCGAGAGAGAGAAGATTTGATGGAAGAGCATGTCAAGAGGGTGTCCCCGTCCACCGGAGGCGACCGCGCCGGATTGGGTGGTCACGAGCTGTCTGGGGTAAGTGGAGCTGTTCTGGGTGGCAAGAGAGGGTTGTTGGCCCCTGCAAGGTTGACCGTCGTGTTTCTGCTGGTGCTCACGGCCGGCTTGCTGGCTTATACGGAGTTAGCAGCCAGCGCCTACGTTCAGCGCATCGTCATCGGTCTCGGCATCAGCATCATCCTGGTGGTCAGCCTGAACCTATCCAACGGATTCACCGGGGTCTTTTCGCTTGGCCATGTGGGATTCATGGCCATCGGCGCTTACACCTCAGCGATCCTGACCCTGCCGCTGTCTCTCAAGCGGATCAATCTGCCAGATCTCCCGCGCTGGCTGGCGGGCGCGGAGATGCCGTTCCTGCCGGCCACATTGATTGGTGGAGCGTTGGCCACGCTCATTGCCCTGCTGGTTGGCCTCTCGCTGATGCGGTTGAGCGGGCCTTACGTGGCTGTGGCCACCATGGGGTTCCTGGTTATCGTCCAGGTGATCCTGATCAATTGGGATACAATGACGCGAGGGGCTCGCACTTTTGCCGGCGTGCCCCCTTATACCACCCTGTGGTGGGTGTGGGGTTGGGTGATCCTGACCGTGTACGTGATCTGGCGTCTGACCCAATCTTCTTTTGGGCGGCAGATGATGGCCGTCCGCGATAACGAGATCGCCGCCCAGGCGCTTGGCATCAACATCCTGCGCGCTCGCCTCCTGGCTTTTTGTGTCAGCGCGTTCTTTACGGCTGTGGCCGGCTCACTGTGGGCACATTTCATCACCTCATTTTCGCCCAAAGCCTTCTACTTTGCCGAGACGTTCAGCGTTATCACCATGCTGATCGTCGGCGGCATGGGCTCCGTCAGCGGGTCCATCATCGGAGCCGCTGTGGTGACCCTGATCTCCGAGATCTTGCGCAACGCGGAACGAGGTGCCAACCTCGGTTTTATTCAGATTCCGCCTATGTACGGTGCCAGCCAGATCCTGATGGCTATCATTTTTGTGCTGGTGATCATTTTTTGGCCCAGGGGATTGTTGGGGGGGCGCGAGATCAACTTTGAGCGTCTGTGGCTTCGTTTGCTGCTGCGAAGTACGCGAAAGGGGGTGAGTTAACGAGAAGACGAAAAGTGCGCGCTACATTCAGTCCGTCGTTTGTTTGCCATCTATGATCGCAGTGGGCAAGGTTTTTAGCCGAGCCCGCCCAAAACTCAAAGAAAGGCAGAAAGGAGAGACTTCCATGAACAAGAGCTTCCTGTTGACTGCGCTGGTGACCGTGGCATTATTGGCCGGCGCGTGCGTTGTACCGGTTGCGACACCTGTTCAGCCGGCTGCTGCTCCTGCCGAGGGACCGATCAAGATCGGTGCCATCTACAACCTGACAGGTGCGCAGGCATCGCTCGATGCCCCATCGGCCAATGGGGCTAAGCTGGCGGTCAAGGAGATCAACGCGGCGGGTGGCTTATTGGGTCGCCAGGTAGAGTTGGTCCTCTATGACGGCAAGACTGATGCAGCCACGATCGGCAATGCGGCTACCCAACTGCTCGAGTCCGACAAGGTCGTAGCCATGATTGGCTTCAGTGACACGGACATGACGCTGGCGGCCGCGCCCATCGCGGCCAAGGCTGGCATCGTGTTCGTCACCTCTGGTGCCACTTCGCCTAAGCTGCCGGAGCAGGTACCCGATTATCTGTTCATGGCCGCCTTTGGCGACAACGTGCAGGCGGCTGCCGGGGCCGAGTATGCCTACAACACCCTCAAGGCTAAGACCACTTACTTGCTGATTGACAAGGGCATGGAGTACACCCTGCTGTTGGGCAAGTACTTCAAAGAGCGTTTCACCGAGCTGGGCGGAGAGGTTGTCCTTGAAGACACCTACCAGACCGGTGACAAGGACTTCTCAGCCCAGATCACCAAGCTGAAGGCGCTTGCTACCATGCCCGACATCCTTTACATCGCCTCTGGCCCGGATGACGTTGGCACCATTGTCAAGCAGTTCCGCGATGCCGGGGTTGACAAGCCCATCGTGGGCGGTGACGGTTATGACACCCCATTACTCGTTCAGATCGCGGGCCCGGGTGCTGAAAACGTTTACTTCACCACCCACTCGCTGATGGATCCCGAACTGGGCACGGATGCGGTGAAGAAGTTCATCGCAGCTTACCAAGCCGAGTATCAGACCCCGCCGGAGAACGCCTTCGCCGGCCTGGGCTACGACACGGTGAAACTGGTGGCCGACGCCATCCAGCGCGCCGGCTCGGCTGACCCGAAGGCCATCCGCGAGGCATTGCAAGGGACGAAGGACCTGCCAGGGGTCACCGGTGCCATCACCTTCCAGCCAGGTGTCCGCATCCCGCAGAAGGGTGTCACGATCATCCTGGTCAAGGGAGGCAAGTTCACCCTCGCGGCCGAGGTGGTGCCGGAGAAGGTGCCAGCACCGTAACGACTGATTCGAAGTGACCGAAGTGACCGGCACTTCGGAAGTGCCGGTCACTTTAACCCGGTAACCCTCAACGCTTCAAGGAGCAATCAATGAACAAAAACCCGCTCGAAATCCAACACCTCACCGCGGCTGACTACCAGGCTGCGCCCTTTGAGAAGGTCATCCTGCCCCTGGGCTCGTTGGAGAGCCACGGGCCGCACCTGCCGTTCGGCACCGACACGCTGACGGCTTACCTGGTTGCCCTGGAAGTGGCGCAGCGCGTGCCCAAGACGGCTGTGCTGCCACCGCTCAACTATGGCGTGAGCGAGCATTACAAAGATTTCCCGTTCACCGTTTCATTGCAATTTGAAACTGAGATCGCCATCTTGCGAGACATCCTCGAATCGGTCTACCGCGAGGGCATCCGCAAGGTGTTCATCATGAACGGCCACGATGGGAACATCGCCCCCATCGAGATTGCCGCCCGCACGGCGAAAGTGGCCCACTCGGATTTCAAGATCATCTCACTGGATGCCTGGTGGAAGATGGTGGGTGATCTGCTGCCGCCCGGCTTTTTCGAGGTGTGGAATGGCCTGGGACACGGCGGTGAGGGCGAGATGTCTATCTGCCTGGCCCTGTTCCCGGAGCTGTGCGATCCGGCCAGGGCAGCGGGCGTCGTGCCGAAGCTCCCACCACATGTTGATCTGAAGTGGAAGTTCAACGAGCTGACCAACACCGGGGCGTCCGGTGACCCGACCAAAGGGACACGCGAGAAGGGGTTAAGAATGAAGGAAGTGCTGGTCAACACCCTCGTCGAGGTGCTGACCGAATTGGACAGGAACGATTGGGATTATCGCTCGCCGGAAGTGAGGTGAAGCCTGCCCTGCATGGCAAGCTACAGCGGTAAAACGTGATGCGTGAGGAAGCCCTCACGCATCACGTTTTTCACGTCTTAAATGTCGAAGTATAGATGGAACTCGTACGGATGCGGACGCAGGCGGACGGGATCTACTTCGCGCGTGCGCTTGTAGTCGAGCCAGACCTCGATCACATCCGGCGTGAAGACATCGCCCCGCAGCAGGAACTCGTGGTCGGCCTCCAACGCGTCGAGCACTTCGGGCAGCGAGCCGGGAGTGGACTTCACCAGCGCGGCCTCCTCTGGCGGCAGATCGTAGAGGTCTTTGTCAATCGGTTCACCAGGATCAGTCTGATTCTGGATGCCGTCCAGGCCGGCCATCAGCATAGCCGCGAATGCCAGATAGCCGTTGCACGAGGGGTCCGGGAAGCGCACCTCCACCCGTTTGGCCTTCGGGTCCTGCGAGTACATCGGGATGCGACAGCAAGCGGAACGATTACGCTGCGAGTACACCAGGTTGATCGGGGCCTCGAAGCCGGGCACCAGGCGATGGTAAGAGTTGACCGTGGGCGCACAGAAGGCGAGCAAGGCTGATGCGTGTTTGAGGATGCCGCCGATGTAGTATCGGGCGAGATCGCTCAAGCCGGCGTAGCCGCTCTCATCGTAAAACAGGTTCGTCCTGCCCTTCCAGAGGCTCTGGTGGCAGTGCATGCCCGATCCATTGTCCCCGAACAGCGGCTTGGGCATGAAGGTGGCAGTCATGCCGTTCTTGCGGGCCACATTCTTGACGATGTATTTGTACTTGATCAGGTTATCGGCCATCTGGGTCAGGCTGCAGAAGCGCATGTCAATCTCGCATTGCCCGCCGGTAGCGACCTCGTGGTGGTGAGCCTCGATTTCAATCCCCGCCTCGATCATAGTCAGCACCATCTCGGTGCGGATGTCCTGCAAAATATCGCTAGGCGGCACCGGGAAGTACCCTTCCTTGATGCGCGGCTTATAACCGAGATTGGGTGACTCCTCTTTGCCTGTGTTCCAGCTCCCCTCAATGGAATCAATGTAATAAAATCCGTAGTTGACATCCTGCCCGTAGCGGATGTCGTTGAAGATAAAGAATTCCGCTTCCGGCCCCCAGTAGCTGACGTCTGCGATACCCGTGCTCCTGAGATATGCCTCTGCTTTCTGCGCGATGTAGCGGGGATCGCGAGTGTAGTTCTGGCGGGTGATGGGATCGCGTACGTTGCAGATGAGCGCCAGGGTGGGCACAGCCGTAAATGGGTCAAGAAAGGCGCTCGTCGGGTCAGGGATCAGCAACATATCGCTCTCCTGAATCTGCTGGAAGCCGCGAATGGAAGACCCATCGAAGCCGAGCCCTTCGCTGAAGGCGCTCTCGTCAAAGGCGACGGCTGGCACTGAGAAGTGCTGCCAGATACCTGGCATGTCAATGAATCGAAGGTCTACGATCTTCACATCGTGCTCTCTTATGGCCGCCAGGACGTCTTCTGGCGTGCTGAGATGAAGCGGCATGGGTTTTGCTCCTTTCACATCTGGGTTCTTTAAGATTAAGCCACATGCTATAGACGTCCAGGAAAGTATGGGCGATGCCTCCGTGCCCGCCCATAGGGCTTACCCTGCCAGTATAAAGCGGAACCGCGCTGGTGGCAAGACCCAAAGTGGACAAAATCACGAACGGGCCTCTTGTACACTCTGCATAAGGCACACATACCTGCCCTTACCCTAACAGCCGCGCGCTGAGCTCTTGCACACAGGTCGTATGGCGGATCAGGTCGTCATGCAACTGAGCCGTGTTGCTGCCATAACGCAGGCGGCGGGCTAAAAACGCGAACTCTTCGCTATCAATGGGAGGAACGGTCAGGTCTTTAGCGTTGCCGCGCACCATGCGCAGAGCGTTGATCAGCCGTCGCAGGAAGATGTGCGCCTCGCGCAGGCGGGCGTAGTCCGTGGGCGAAAGAATCCCTGCGGCCGCCAGGGCCGCCGCTGCCTCGCGCGTGTTTGTCAGGCGCAGGCTGGGATCGCGGTGCCCGTGCGTGATCTGTAGGCCCTGCACCAGGTATTCCAGATCCACCAGCCCGCCCGGGCTGAACTTCGCGTTGACCGTGCCTCCGGCCACGAGGTGCCTGATCTGCCGCTCGCGCATGGCGCGCATGGCCGCGACGTCAAACGGCTCACCGGTGTAGATGAACTCGTCGCGCAGGGTTACAATCTCCTGGCCCAGGGCGGCGTCGCCGGCGATGGGGCGCAGCTTGACCAACGCCTGCCGCTCGTAGGCCCAGGCGGGGCCGTCCGGGGCGAAATAGCGACGGAAGGCATCCAACGACACCGCCAGGCTGCCCGCCCGGCCGTACGGACGAAGCCGCAGGTCCACCTCGAAGATGCCTTCCCGCCTCGCCTGGATCGTCTGCACAAACTCCTGGACCACTTTCTCGTAAAATTCGGCCGTGGTGATGACCTGGGGACCTGTGGTCTGGCCGTTACTCGCGTAGATGAACATCAGCTCGATGTCCGAGGCGAACCCCAGCTCGCGCCCGCCGCATTTGCCTAGAGCGCACACGCTCAACGGGCAGGGAGTGCCGTCCTCCAGACACGGCACGCCAAATTGCGCCTGTTGCTCCTCCTCACAGAGGCGATAAGCCGCGTCCACAACGACTTCGGCAAGGTCGGACAGCTCGGCCGAGAACTGTCCAAACTCTGTGATGTACCCCAGGATGTGCCGCATATCCACGCGGAACATCTCCCGGTCCTTGAAGGCGTTGAGGACAGCACGGCGCGCGTTGCCATCGGGCGCGGCGGCCAGGGCCGCGTTCAATTCTGCCCGCAACTGCTCCGTAGACTTGGCGGCTGCCAGCGCGCTCACGTCCCGCACCACAGGGAACAGATTGTCATGCTGCATCCTCAGGAAATCGTCCCAGAGAAAGTCGCTCACGCCGAGCAGGTGTGCCAGCGCGTTCAGCACTTCGGGCTGTTCCAGGGAAGCAAGTTCATCAGGCCAATCGGGGCGCATGAACAACTGCCCCAGGAGCTCGCGGAAGTGCAGCAGGGCGGACTCCGGGTTGGGCGAGTGCGGGAGGAGGCGGGTGAAGTGTTTGACCAGCACAGTGGCGGCGCGCAGCTCACGCTGCTTACTGGGTGAAGTGATCTTCTGCCCGTGGGCGTCGGTGACGTAGAGGGTATCGTGGACACGAGCGCCGATGGACTCAACCGTCACACGGGCGATGTAAATGCCGTTGAGCGCCAGCGCGTTGGTGAACTCGTAGAGGAAGCCGATGGTATCGGGCGCGTCAATGCGCAGAATAGTGTAGCGCTCGGAGCCAGAGTTATCAATCTCGATGTCAACGGGATAGAGGGTTGTCGTAGCGCCTGGGACCTCACGCAGGGCAGCCGCTACGCGCGCGGCCAGCGCGCCCTGGGCCTCGCGTTGCTGTCCGGCGTCCAGTTGTCGCAGGAGCGCGGCCAAATCGTCCGCATAGCGCGACCAGATGTCCGTCGGGACCTCGTCGAGGACCGAGCGCACCGTGAACACGTCCACGATCTTCCGTCGGGTATCGCTGCCTGGCGCCGTGGATGATGCACGGCGCCGGCGTCGTGGTGGCCGCCTTGCACGGTCCGGTGCAACAGAGGCGCTGACCAGTGGCTCATAGGTGAAAATATCTCCGTCCAGGATGTTAAAACCATAGACGAACAGCAGGCCGCAGATCAACGACAGCTCACCAAAGTAGTCGTAAGCGACAATCGTGACACGCCAGCGCTTGTCCCCGAGGGGAGCGGCTTCCACCTCAACAAGACGGTCATCACCAAGTCGTTCGGCCAGCTCGGTGTGATGCCTGATCTCCTCATCACTGAAGGTGGTGGCGTAGGACGGGTCCATGCGCGCCAGGTGATGGTAGCTGTTGGGGATTGGGTTGTGGGAGACAGGATTTGCGGAAATCATGTCGCCTTCGGCCTCCAGGTGCCGTCGGTAAACGGCCCGAATGGCTGCGCTATGCTGCTGGTAACGAGCAAGAAGCTGAGAACCCGCTGATGGGCCTTGAAAGCCCAGCCGCTGCGCGAGCCGGGTCAGTTGCTCGGTATGGTTAGGCAGCATGTGCGTCTGCCGGTAATGCATCATCTGCAAGTGGTGCTCGACAGTGCGCAGAAAGGTATAGCCGTCCGCCAACACCCGGTATTCGTCGGCTGAGAGGAATCCCGATGCGAATAGCCGCACCAGCGCATCCAGGGTGTTGGGGCTGCGAACTTCCGGGTGTTTCCCGCCGTGGGCCAGTTGCAGATACTGGGTGACGAACTCGACGTCACGGATGGAGCCTTCACCTAGCTTGACCTCACCCCACTCCTGCCCGTTGCGGCGCAGTTGCGCTTCGATGCGCTGTTTCAAGGCTCGCACGTCCGCGCGTACAGCTTCGCTGGCGAGCTCGAATAGCAACGGTTCAGCCCGACGCAGGAATTCGTTCCCGACCGCCTCGTCGCCGGCGATCACGCGCGCTTTGAGCAGGGCCTGTTTTTCCCACAGCCGCGCATGGTTACGGAGATAGGCGATATACCCGTCCAGCGATGAGACCAGTGCGCCGGATTGCCCCCACGGACGCAATCGCATGTCCACGCGGTAGAGGAATCCTTCCGGCGTCATGCGGGTCAGCGCCTCGATCAGCCATTGGCCGAGCCGATGGTAGGTCATGGTCTCTGAGGCGGCCAGGAACAGCAGGTCAATATCGGAGCTATAATTGAGCTCCCCACCGCCCAGTTTGCCCAACGCGATCACTGCAAAGCTGCTGGGAGCCGTGCCCGATTGAACCGCAGCGACGCTCAGACAGGCGCGCACGAGACCGTCAGCGAGGCAAGAAAGCTGGGCGGTCACGGTGAGCAGATCGAACAGGCCGAGCAGATCACATGCGCCGATGCGCAAGAGTTCCCAGCGCTGGAAGCGCCGGAGGGCGTCAAGCTGCTCGTCCACATGGGCGAACGGGGCAATGGCAGTGTGGGCTTCCGCGTGAAGTTGTCCTGCGCTCTTCAAACGGGCCAGGTGTTTGCGTTCTATCAGCCGCTTGAAATACTCGGGATTGCGCAGCAGGATCTCGGTGAGGAACTGGCTGCCGGCGAAAAGGGTCACCAGGATCTCAATGGCGCGGGGGTTCCTGGCCAGATAACGGAAGAGGTCAAGCCGGCTGGTGGTGCTGCGGGCGAACCGTTCCAGGTTGACCAGCACCTGATCGGGGTTGGCCATATCACCCAACACGGTCAACAGGGTGGGGAGGCAATCGTCCAACGCCTGGCGCGTGCGAGGATCATCGGCCATACGCTGCAGGCGGCGGCCGGCGGCACGCCAATCGCTGAATCTGGCGGGTGCGAGCAACTTGCGCACCTCATCGTCGCTCAGCGGCTCGCGCAGCAGGTTGCGACTAAGCCCATGAACGGTTGATTCCATACGTGTGAGCATTATAGCCGAAGATGGGCTTAGAGTCCAGGCATGGCGGCAGCCTGTGATTGACAACTTCCCGCGGTCCTCGTATAATATCGCCACTGTCTTCATGTGGGCACTACCTTGGTTTGATCGTCAAGTTTGTAGGAAAGGCATCAGCGTAAACCTTGGCCTGCACGACGTCCAGGGTAGGCTTAAGCTCTGTCGAGAGTGAGGCCGGGCCCTTGATCGCCAAAGGTCTCCCCTGGCCTGTCGGCCAGGACAGGCTGACCGAAGTGAAAAAGGGCTCGGTCAGAGACCTTCGCCCATCTCGGGGATAGCTTTCTATGCCGAGGGCGGCCGCCACGGCCGATGAAAAGCGGTCAGCCGTCAGCAGTTAGCTATCAGCTTTTAGCCCATGGTCTTCTGAGAGGCGAAGACCACAAGTGCGGGCCACAAGCAGCCGTCAGCCTCCAGTCAGAGTGGCTAATCGCTGATCGCTAATCGCTGATCGCTGACTGCTATTTTCAGGACAGGCTTAAGTTTACGGAAATAGTAGGAAAGGATACCGTGGACGAGATTTCCTCGCCCAGTAATCCGGGGCACCGTACCCGGAGCAGGCTCCAGCCAAGCCCTCTTCCAAGGCGCGCGGCGTGGGGTCGTGACGCTATGAACAACTGCATACGTCGCTTCCCCGCGGGCTGCCGCGCGTCCCTCTTTGCCCTCCCTTAACTCCAGGCGCCCCAGCCCTCTCGGGGAAGTGCTTATCTCTTATCCTGACGGGTACAGACTTTCACCGGAGGGTCTTATGGAGCGCTTGCTGATCGAAGGCGCACTGGATCGCGTACGCGCGGCATTAGAAAGCAGCGACATTGACCAGGCCATCAGCATCATCGAGGGATTGCGTCCCCCCGACCAGGCTGAGGTGTTCTCCGAACTTGAACCCCATGACCAGGTCGCGCTGCTACCGCAGTTGGATCCGGCCGACTCTGCCGACATCCTTGAGGAGTTACAGGACGAAGATGCCGCAGAGCTGGCCATTACACTGCCCACCGGCACACTGAGCCGCATCGTGGACGAGATGGAGCCCGACGAGGCTGCTGACCTGTTGGGCGACATCCCTGATGAGCAGGCCAAAGCTGTGTTGGCCAGCCTGGAAGATCCTGAAGAGGTGCGGCCACTGCTCATGCACCCGGACGACACCGCTGGCGGCCTGATGACCTCGGAGTTCCTGGCCTTGCGCCGGCGCACGACCGTGGCCGAGGCATTGGAAGCCGTGCGTCAGTGGCACCCGGAAGGCCACGTGGCAGACCAGCTTTTCGTCATTGATGCCAACCATGTGCTGCACGGCGTCGTCAGCCTGCGCCAGCTCATCCTTGCCGATCCCCAGCAGCGGATGATAGATATTATGAACCCCGAGGTGATCAGCGTGCCGGTGGGGACTGACCAGGAAGAATGTGCGCGCTTGATGGATCGCTACGATCTACTGGCATTGCCCGTGGTGGACGAGAATCATCGGCTGCTGGGCGTGATTACGGTGGATGACCTGGTGGATGTGCTGCAGGAAGAAGCCACGGAGGACATCCAGCGGCTGGGCGGCGCACAACCGTTAGGCGGCCCCTACCTCGAAACCAATGTCATGCGAGTAGCTCGCAGCCGGATCGGCTGGCTGCTCATCCTCTTTGTGACGGAGACGCTAACGGGCTCGGTGTTACGGTTATTCGAGCGTGAATTGGATGTGGTGGTTGCCCTGACCTTCTTCATTCCGTTGCTGATCGGGACGGGCGGGAATGCGGGTTCCCAGACGATCAGCACCATCATTCGAGGGCTGGCCGTAGGTGATATTAGCCTGGGCGATGCACTCAAAGTCCTTTGGCATGAACTACGCGTGGGGCTGCTGCTGGGGGCCATGATGGGCGTCATGGGTTACATACGGGCCTTGACCTGGGGCACTGACCACGCGGTAGCCAGCGCGGTGGCCCTCGCCCTTTTAATGATCGTCTTGTGGGCGAACGTGGTGGGCTCTACCCTGCCACTGCTGGCCAGCCGGCTGCGTATCGATCCCGCCATCGTTTCGGGGCCGTTCATGAGCACACTGGTGGATGCCACCGGGTTGCTGATTTACCTGTCGGTGGCTAAGCTCATCCTGGGGGTCTGAGAGCGTGTCTGAGAATTTGTTTGTAGTCAGGCACGGAGCAAACTTGTAGTCCTCGCAATTCAGAGGACTAGCGGAGTGCCGTTTGAGACGTTTAGACGCCACCCTGGCCCCTCGTCTGAGAGGATGACGAGGGCAGGCTGCACATCGTCCAGGGCAGGCTCCGCTGCGCTACGCTTCGTGGCTTACTACGAGCATTTTCCAGACACGCTCTGAGTTCCAGTGCGCTGCGTGAGACATGACGCATCACAGCTCGATCCATACCTTCCACGCTGCCGGGATCTCGCCGCTGGCTACCAGGTAATTCGTGCGCGGCGCCTTCGGTTCGATCAGCAGACGCATTCCCGCCTCATGAGGCGTGCGGCCTGCTTTGCGCTGATTGCAGCGGGTGCAGGCGGTGACGGTGTTGCCCCAGGTCGAACGACCGCCCTGGGACGCCGGAATGACGTGGTCTATGGTCAACTCGCGAGCCGCGCCACGCCGGCCGCAGTAGGCGCAGGTATAGGCATCACGCTCGAACACGCCGCGTCGGCTCCAGGCGGGTGTGTGGCGTCGCGGCACATTGACGTACACCTTCAGGCGCAGCACTCGCGGCACTGACAACATGCGCGTGACGCCAGCCACAACCAGGCACTCGTCAGTAACGGCTTCGGCGCGCCCTCTAAGCATGAGGTTGACCGCCCGGGCCAGCGAGACTACAGCCAACGGCTCGTAGGACGCGTTGAGCAGCAAGATGGATCGGGCCACCACGTGATCTTTCCCCTTTTTGCCAATGGTCCTGAGAACAGGCAACGAGTAACAAGGCGACAGGAGACCGTGATAACCGCAGGTCTGACGCGCGCGGCCATGCCATGCCTTTGCGCAGCCTATTACCGGAGGGTTAGCGGTTACGGCTACCACGGCCTCCAGTCGGGGCGAGTGGAGTCGAACCACTGATCTCAGCGTCCCAAACGCTGCGCGTTAGCCTGGCTACGCTACGCCCCGAAGAAGCGAGTGACGGGATTCGAACCCGTATCTCCGCCATGGCAAGGCAGTGTTCTACCGCTGAACTACACCCGCAACGGATTTCGGATTGCAGATTTCGGATTGCGGATCGGCTGACCGTGAAAAGCGTAATCTACGATTCGCGATCCTTAATTCGCAATTGGTGGTGGCGGGGACAGGATTCGAACCTGTGATCTGAGCGTTATGAGCGCCCCGAGGACGACCACTCCTCTACCCCGCGGTGAGAAGGCAGAATTGGCGTCGAGCCGGTCAGCGAACCGGCGCGGTTGGCTCCGTATCACGGCTTCTCAACCCAGGTATCGGCCCGTTGTCACGCGCAACTCTGCCAGGCGGGGTGTACCGGATTTGAACCGGCGATCTGCGGCTTGACAGGCCGCTATGTTAGGCCACTACACCAACACCCCGGCTTGTAGTCTGCTTCTTCTCAGCAAATTGAGCAGGAGAGTTGGGACTCGAACCCAAGTCAGCCGTTTTGGAGACGGCCATTCTTGCCGCTGAACTACTCTCCCACGGGATTTCACGCAAATAAAAAGGCCGCTGGTTAAGCGGCCCGCTGGTTACCGATAGCATGAGGACAAATAAAACTATCCTCCGCCTCCTGGACAAGCGGAGCCGCGCGCGGACGCGTCTGCGGTCGGGCAACCGCCCCACAAGTTAAGAAAGTATATCCGCTGCGAATTACTAACCAACATTTGCCGTCTTTACTCCTGAAGGCCATGATTCGAGTTTGTCACTATATTACACGACTTTGATTGATCTGTCAAATCGTGTGGGAGCGCCGATCATCGCTTGACACATGCACCGGCGGCCATCTATAATCCATACGCTTTTCCATTCGGGTGTATTCAAAACCGTTTGGACGGCGTCTCCTGACCAGGCTTTGCCGAAATCAGCAAGGAGGGAAGAACTATGTTTTTCGAACTGCGCCAATACCGCGTCAAACCGGGGCAGCGAGATAAGTGGGTGAGATTCATGGAAGAGGAGATCATCCCCTTCCAGGTCTCGAAGGGGATGGTCGTGGTCGGCAGTTTCGTCGGCCAGCAGGAAGAGGATCTGTACGTCTGGATCCGTCGTTTTGAGAGTGAGGAGGAGCGAGAGCGGCTGTACAAAGCGGTCTACGAGAGCGACCACTGGCAGAACGTGATCAGCCCTCAGATCGGCACCATGCTCGACCGTGAGAAAATTCAAGTCACCCGGCTGGAAGCGACCCCGAAATCGGTTATTCACTAACGTTACACTGGGCCAGCGACGACTACCAGGCCGCCGAGCGCAAAGTCCGGCTGGAGATGACGTTTTTTGTGGCGGACCTGGGAGTCAGGAGGGCGTAAAATGGCACGCGAGATGGTTGATGTCAGCCACACCGTGGAGCACGGCATGGTCACGTACAAGGGCCTGCCAGCGCCCATCATCTGCGACTACTGGAGCCGTGAGTACTCCCGGCGCTTCTACACGGAGGGGACAGAGTTTCACGTCGGCAAGATCGAGATGGTCGCCAACACCGGCACGTACCTGGACAGCCCCTTTCACCGCTTCGCCGATGGCAAGGACCTCTCTGAGCTACCCCTGTCCTCGCTCGCCGATCTGGATGGCCTCGTCGTGCGCGCGGCCGGCAGCCCGGCACGCGTGATGGACCGCACCGCGTTCGCCGGCCTGGACGTCCGGGGCAAGGCGGTGCTGGTGCACACCGGCTGGGACGTCCACTGGCGAACCGACCGGTACTTCGAGGGCCACCCGTTCCTGACGGCTGACGCCGCGCAGTACCTGGCCGACGTGGGTGCCGCGCTGGTGGGGATTGACTCGCTCAACATTGATGATACCGCAGACGGGCGCCGGCCCGTCCACACGACCCTGCTGCGTGCTGGCATCCCCATCGTGGAGCACCTCTGCGGCCTTCAGCATCTGCCCGATCGAGGGTTCAGGTTCTTCGCCGTCCCTGTGAAAGTGAAGGGCTTCGGCTCGTTCCCGGTGCGGGCGTTTGCCATCGTGGAACGGTGAAGAAAGCAGCCTAACACTCAGGAACCCCACGGACGGCCATTCGTGGGGTTCCGTGCGTGTGCGGCGAGTGCTGGCTCAAAAACTGGTGATCAAGGTAGATATGCCTTCGGAAACTTGGCAACGACAGTGTAGCACGGGTCCACCACGTTGCCGATGCGCATGGTGCTCACCTGCGCCATCAATTGCCACGCCTCCTCTCGCTGGAAGCCGTACTCGTCCACCAGCCAGCGCAACAGTTCCATCTGCGCCAGCGCCACGCACTCCATCAGCGGACGGGTGCTCCCGGCCACCATGATGTACGTCGCATCCTCCAGGCGTGGCCACTCGGCCGTGCGCCCCTTGAGCACCTCGATCTCCAGCGTTACCTCAGCCGTTGCCTCCAACGCCGTGCCGTTGACCTCCCCATCCCCTTGCAGCGCATGGATGTCCCCAAAGGAGAGATACGCGCCTTTAACCCACACAGGGAGGTAGAGGGTTGTCCCCTCCCGCGTCTCCGCGCAGTCCATGTTGCCGCCGTACTCCCCCGGCGTCAGCGTCGTCTCTACGCGCCCGAAGCGAGGCGCCACCCCGATGGAGCCGATGAAGGGGCTCAGCGGCACCTCGACGCGCCGCAGCCGGCTGTTGGGCAGCTCGAAGATGCCAACGTTGCGCTCCAGGTCGAGTCGCCATTCGTACCAGATAAGGGGAATGGGCTCGTTGTATAGAAGGATTCGCCCCGGTCCCTCATTGGTCAAAGAGCCGAAGTTAGGCCCCTGCTTGCTGATAGCAAAATCCCGGTTCAGGCGGATGCGCCGGATATGCACCGCCAGCAGATCGCCCTCTTCAGCCTCTTCCACGTAAACGGGGCCGACGACCGGGTTCGATTCCTTCAGCGTGGTGCCTGGGATGCGTTGCTTTCTCTGTTCCGGCAGCGGGTTCCGCCGGGCATCGTAGCCGAAGGCATCGCGCGTCTCGGCGATCACCGTATCGTCGCTGTGGATGCGTAACGCCGGCTCTGAAATGCCGTAGGTATAGCAGGATATTTGTGGTTCGAAGTGATGGATAGTCATATGATCCCTCCCTTGGTACAAGATCCAGGATGCAAGATTCAGGATGCAAGATGGGCGGATCAATGAGAACTTGATGGGGAATGCCGACCTGGATTTTACGTGCCGAATAACTGTCGCCACAGCGTTCGGGGGCCGGATAGCTCGTTCTCTCGCCGGAGGGCAACCAATTCCCCCTCCAACTGGCCGATCCGGCGTTCAGCTTCCATGAGCCGCTCCACCAGCGCCTGCTCACGCTGTCGAGCCTCCTCGATCTGCCGAACAAAGATGGCAGCGAGCACGTGGAGTTGCTGAGCGGGGGTCAAAGTCGTCGCTGAGTGGTTCTGGGCCTGCTCCTGTTCTGGAGCTTTCCAGTCAAAGTCCTTTAGCTCACCACTGGATAGACGTTGGATGATTTCCTCGCAGGAGATCCCGCGGCGGGTGGCGTCCTCAATGAAGGCTAACAGGCGCACATCTTCTAGGGTGAAGGCGCGCGGCTCCCCGGGTGGTGGTGTGGCCTCCTGACTGAAGAAGGGGGCATAGTAAGTGGTATAGTCCTTGATGCTGGACAGGCTAACGCCGGCCATCCTGGCTGCCTGCGCCGGGCGATACAAGTTCATGGATCGCCTCTCTACGCTCTCTGGTTCAACTCTTGTGGCTGGGGAGCTCCTACTCTTTATAATTATCGGTAGATCGGGGGACTTTCTTCACCCAATGAAAGGTGGTCTGAAGGCTAATGCCACTAACAGCCTTCTGAGAGGCGAAGACTACAACTTCGACCCCCTGGCCTTCCAAAATCCCTCCCACGACCCACGCCGCTTGCTGGAGCCTCTCGCACTCGCCCAGCAGATCGTCCAGGCGGGCGGCCGGGACTGCC
>DAOUAJ010000056.1:0-3891 GCA_034433615.1 Anaerolineae bacterium
CACGGCCCCTGGCTCAGCGCGCACGTGGATCAGGCCGTGCGGCGTGGGCACCCTGCCTTCGGCCCAGGCCAGATCGCCCAGGCGCGGCGCGATGCGAGCGACGGTGTAGCCAGGCTCGGCCGGGGTGACGCCCAGCGTATAGAAGACCATGTCCCTGGTGGGTGTGCAGCTCCAGCCGTGGACGTGCGTGCCCCAGCTCCAGCACTCGCCGATGGTGTCATAGCCGCCTACCAGGAACCGGCTCCAGCGGTGGTACAGCTCGGGCAGCCGATTGGCCTCCCCGGCTAGCGCCACCGCATCGTGTACCACGTACTGCATGAAGGGCTGGGCCAGCACGATCTGGTTCTCCACGTCCCAGTCGGGTTCGTAGATGCCCCGCATCTGCTTTTCCACCTTTTGCCTGAACGCCTCGCCAGTGGCACCGCCTATCCACGCGGCCTCCACCAGCCTCTCCGGGTCGGTGATGGTTTCGATGATGCGGCCCCAGCGCTCCTGCGGCGCCAGCCCCGATATGATGGCGAGCGCCCCGCCCAACTGGCTCATCTCGGGCCGGCGGACGCCGTCCACGATGTGATCCACGTAGGAGCCGTGGCCCTCATCCCAAAAAGCTTCAAAGCCGGCCTTGGCCCTGGCATAGAGCTCCTCGGCCCAGGCCTGACTGGCGTTCTCCCCCAGCCAAGCAGCCATCTCGGCGAACTCCTTCAGGCCGCGCGCCCACAGCGCGGTGATCACTCCGCTGGTGTCCTCGGTGGAGATGCTGGGCCCAGCCCACCAGGTTCCACTCGACCAGGTCCTTCAACAAGCCCTGGCTGTTCTGATATGGCTCATACCAGCGCAGGATGCGCTCCACCGTCGGCATGAAGGATTTCACCTTCTTCCTGTCGCCGGCGAAGCGGTAGAGGTTGTAGACGCCATGCACCCAGTGCAGCGACCAGTCGGGGATGGTGATGCCGCCGGAGGCCTCGATCTCGCCGGCCACGCTCATGGGCAGGATGCCATCGGAGCGCGGCGAGTTGGCGAGGGTCAGATAGTGCCAGGCCAGCCGCCAGTCCTGGTTCGTGGCTAGGTGCACCTGTGCAGACAGGAACGAGATGCGCGCTGCTGGAATCACCGCCTGGCGTTCAGGATGCCCTTACTCGCCTGTGCGACAGGCGGGTGAACAGCCATGCGAACACGACGACGCCGCAAAGCTCCAACACCAGGTAAGGGCTGCCCCCATTAACCAGGCCGAGAGACCGTTGCAGCGCGAAACTAATGACGTGAGACAGAAAAAGGAGCCCGGATTCAACCGCCGTCATCAAACAGAAGCGCTCCAATAAGCGGCCACGTTGTACTCCGGTCCGGTAATAATGCTCCCAGAAGATGAGCATGATAACCAATGCTAACGCCAGGAGGTCGGTGGCGACTTTATCTATCGCGTTGAGGGTGTAGCGGTGCCAGGACGTCGTATCCAGCGCATATTGATACGTATCGCGGATCACCATCGCATCGAGCACACCCAACACCACTGTCACAGCCCATAGCAAATAAGCCAACCCGTAAACAAGGACACGTCTCACCCCAATCCATCCCTATCCTGAAAATAGCAGTCAGCGATCAGCGATTAGCGATTAGCCACTCTGGCTGGAGGCTGGCGGCTGCTTGTGGCCCGCACTTGTGGTCTTCGCCTCTCAGAAGACCATGGGCTAAAAGCTGACAGCTAACTGCTGACGGCTAACCGCTTTTCATCGGCCGTGGCGCCGCTCGTGACATGGAGGGCTGACAAGGACCTACCGTCCAGGTGCGCTGATTCCCTGAAGCCCCAGCTCTTCTGCCAGGTGACAACTGACATGGTAATCTGCCCCCATCGGCTTAAGCTCCGGTGGCTCTACTTTGCAGATCTCCTGGGCATACTTGCAGCGAGGGTGGAACACGCAGCCCGGCGGCAGGTTGGCGAGATCGGGCGGCTCGCCCGGGGTTATCATCCGCCTCCCGCGACGGCGCTGAGACATCCGCGGCACAGCCGCCAACAGCACCTCGGTGTAGGGGTGCCTGGGGTTGGCGAGGAGCTCCTCTTTGGGGCCAACTTCGACCAACTTCCCGGCATACATCACAGCGATGCGATCGCTCACGTGACGGATAACGCTCATGGCATGCGACACGAAGATATACGTCAGGTTAAACCGCTCTTGCAAGTCCTTCAACAGGTTGAGAATCTGAGCTTGAATGGACACGTCCAGTGCCGATACCGGCTCATCCGCCACAACCAGCCTGGGGTTGACGACCAGCGCCCGCGCGATGCCGATGCGTTGCCGCTGACCACCGCTGAAGCTATGCGGATAGCGCCTCAGGTGCTCAACCCGTAACCCTACCTGCAGAATGACCTCTGTAACCCTCTCCTCCAGCTCCTTACCCTTGGCGAGCCCATTCACCAGAAGCGGCTCGCCTACGGTTTCCAGCACATTCATGCGCGGGTTCAGGGATGAATAAGGGTCCTGAAAGATGATCTGCGCGCTGCGCCGGAAGGCCCTCATGTCCTTGCTCTCCAGATTGTGGACCGGCAGCACACGTTCGCCATCTCTCAGGAAAATCTCGCCGGCGGTCGGCGCGTAGAGCCGGACGATGCAGCGCCCCAGGGTCGTCTTGCCACAGCCACTTTCTCCTACCACCCCCAACGTCTCGCCCGCGCGCACGTACAGGCTGACGTCATCCACCGCCTTCACATATCCAACGATCCGGCGCAGGAAACCTTTTTGGACCGGGAAATACTTCTTTAACCCCCTGACTTCCAACAAAACATCCCGTTCTTCATTCACGCGTGGTTCTCCTTGCAGCTATCAGCTATCAGCTATCAGCTTATCCGTACAGGAAGCAACTCACCAGATGCCCCGGCGTGACCTCGAGCAGTGGCGGACGTGAGGCGTTACACACGCCCGGCTTCCTGTCATCGCACCGTGAATAAAAGGGGCATCCCTTGTGAACCGCGTACGGATTGGGCAATGTCCCTTTGATGGGGATGAGCGACGACAACTCGCCCTCAATGCGGGGGATGGATCGCCACAAGGCGCGCGTGTAGGGGTGCAACGGGTTATCAAAGATCTCATCGGCGCTGGCGTGTTCCATCACCCGGCCCAGGTACATCACCATGATCTCGTCGGACATCTCCCCGACGACGGCCAGATCATGGCTGATGTACATGATCGCCATGCCGAACTCGGCCTGCAAATCCTTGATCAGATCCAAAATCTGCGCCTCGATGGTCACGTCCAGCGCCGTGGTCGGCTCGTCGGCGATGAGTAGCCGCGGGTTACACGAGAGCGCCATGGCGATCATAGCCCGCTGGCGCATACCGCCGCTGAGCTGGTGCGGGTAGGCGTCCACCAGCCGGGCTGGCTGCGGAATCCCCACCCGGCGTAGCAGGTCAATCGTCCGCTCCCTGGCCTGCCTCTTCGTGACGTTGGGGATGTGCAGCAAAATGGCTTCCATGATCTGATTGCCGATGGTGTACAGAGGGCTGAAGGACGTCATCGGCTCCTGGAAAATCATGGCGATCTCTTTGCCCCGGATGCTGCGCATCCTGGCTCCGTCTCGCGGCAGCTCCAGCAGGTTGATCACTTCCTGGCTCCCCTCTTCGTTCTCCAGGTGAAGCAACACCTCTCCCCCCACTTCCCTGGCCGGAGGCGAGGGGACGATCCGCATGATGGACTGAGCCGTCACCGACTTTCCGCACCCGCTCTCACCAATAACGCCCAAAGTTTGACCTTGCCTGATCTGGAAGCTGACGCCATCTACCGCCTTGACCACGCCCTCGTAAAGAAAGAAGTACGTTTGGAGATCACGCACATCAATCAACAAGTTGTTGCTGGAATCGGTCATAGCGCCTTACACTTTCAATAAAACGTAATGCGTAAA
>DAOUAJ010000057.1:0-4609 GCA_034433615.1 Anaerolineae bacterium
AGAGTTAGCAACTCGACTCGAACCAGCTTCCCGTCCTCGAAGACAAGCCGCCCTGGAATCGCCAACAGGTCGCGCACGATTCGCTTCAGGCCATAGGACGCAAACCTGGTGCCAACCAAGGCGCGGTGGTGAAAGTCTGCCAGCAGGTTATGAGCCAAATCGGTGAGCAAGAGGTATCCCTTCTGCCCAAGGAAGCTGTGCTTTCGCCTCGCCTCCAGGCTCAAGCCACTCTTGTCGCCGCGAAATTGCTCGACCTCAGCCCCACCGCGATAGTTGTAGCAGGCGATGAAGTGCCCTTTGGACGGCAAAGCGAGCGTGAAGACGTAGTAGCTGTGACAGAATGCTCCGTCTTTGAACCTGCGCTTGACGAAGACGCGCACCGGTCGGCCATAATCGATAGGCGGGTCCACTTCACCGAGCCAGATATCCTGGTAGGGGTCCCAGCGGCGTACCTGCCTGGCTAATGCCTCTGCTCGTCGGTTCGACAGGCCTTTGGCCACGACGTGGTAGCCTCGTTCCAGGAGCCAGCAGAGTTGTTCGTCGCTTCCTGCCCCGCCGTCGATGCGCCAGACAGTACGTTTCCGCTGGGCTGGTGTTAACTCTAAAGCAGTTTCGGTGGCCAACACTGCTGGCCGGAAGCATTCAATCGTGTGCCGGTTGCCTGGAAATACGTCTGACCAAATGGTTTCCCAGTACTTCTCGGCGCTGACCCGTGCCAACTGGCGTCCACTGACGTTTTTTTCCCCGCTGAAGTAGCCCTTTTGGCTCTCTTCAGCCCGTGGACTGCACGGCAAACCGGACAAGTCGAAGTCGAGCCACAGGAAACCACGCCAATCGTGAGCGCTGACTTGGCTGTGAGCCCGCCCAATCAAGGTCGTGCTTTGGCGCAACTGGTCAATGTTCGTTAGAGTTAGTGCATCCAAGGTACGGGACAGACAGGACTGGTCAGCAAAGCGCTTCCAGCCTCACACCGCAGCCAGACTAACCTCTGCTTTGAGCTTGCTATTGACTTCGGAAAGGGTCTCGCAGCCGGCCAAGATACTCAAGAACACCTGGGTCAGTTTGCTGGATGGGCTGAAATCCCGCATTTTCATGGGGATTTGCACTTGTGCAAGCGGTTCTAGCGTGCGATTGTGCTGGTAATGTGTTGAAAGCACCGCTAGCGGCGCATATCTGGTATTGGTCAGTTCATCGGTCAGGCCAATTTCGATGGTCATCGGAGTCCTCCTTAATAGTGCGTAAGTCTAATGCAATTCTCCGATGATCCCGAAATTTCGGCCAGCCGGGGTTAGTTCAGCGAATAGAAATGCTTCCTGTTTGCGTTATCGAATAGAAACCAGCTAATTTTGCGCAAAAATAAGGTGTTAACGTGAAGTTTGGGAAAGAGACCTGAACGTTGATGGAACTCACCTCCCCGAATGTGATAGGCACTATCATACCCTATCACCAGGGAGGATCAAATCCGGAAAAGACTTTTCAGAGATGATTTTCGGCTCTAAACATTACCTGAAGTCTTGAAGACTCCTAAGGGTTGCCGTGAAACTGATCGCTCAAGTCAAGTTGGTTCCAACTGAGGAACAGGCGAATGCTCTCAAGCACACATTGGAAGCCACGAACGAGGCGGCCAACTACATTAGCGACCGTGCCTGGGAGACCAGAACTTTTCGTCAATACGACATTCACCAGATCGTCTACGCCGAGGTTCGAGAGAGATTTGGCTTGTCGGCGCAAGTCACGGTGCGGGTGATCGCGAAAGTCGCGGATGCCTACAAGCTGGATCGCAAGACGAAGCGCACGTTTAAGCGGCATGGCAGCATTGCTTACGATAGCCGTATTCTCTCGTGGCGCTTGAGGGATCAAACCGTATCCGTGTGGACCGTCGGGGGCCGCCTGCGAATTCCTTTTCTCGCCGGACAACATCACCTGGACTTGCTGCAAAACCGGTTTGGCGAGGCTGACTTGATTTTCCGCCACGGTGAATTTTACCTGTATCAAGTGTGTGAGGTAGACGAACCACCCGTAGACGATCCGCAAGAGTTCTTGGGCGTTGACCTGGGCATCAAGAATATTGCCGCGGACTCCGACGGCCAGAGCTACGCGGGTGGACCAGTGAACGGGCTGCGCAAGCGCCATGCCAAACTGCGAGCAAAGCTTCAGAGCAAGGGTACGAAGTCGGCTAAACGGTTGCTCAAAAAGCGCCGGCGCAAAGAGGCCCGCTTTGGACGCAACGTCAATCACGTGATCGCCAAGCGGCTGGTTGAAAAGGCCAAAGACACCGGTCGCGGGATCGCCCTGGAAGACTTGAAAGGCATCCGCGACCGGATCACGGTTGGGAAGGCCCAGAGGAGACAACAGCACGCTTGGGCGTTTCACGATTTGCGCCTCAAAATCGAGTACAAGGCCCGTTTGAAGGGTGTTCCCGTCGTGGCCGTTGATCCACGAAACACCTCGCGAACTTGTCCCGTATGCGGTTGTGTAGACCAACGCAATCGTCCTAACCAATCTACTTTCTCCTGTGTGTCTTGCGGGTACTCCTCCCACGCAGACACTGTCGCGGCGACCAATATTGGTCGTCGGGCCGCCGTCAACCGGCCAGACGCGGCGACCCTTGCGGGTTAGCTGCAAGCCACCCGCTTCTAACGGGTGGTAGTTGACCGAGTCCTCGATTATCGTACAAAGATGTGGGATAGAGTAGCCAACAGCTCAGGACCGTAGGCGTTTAATTTCCACGGGCTTAACAAGTTAAGCCGGGCCAGATCATCCAGCGAGCGAGGGTTCTCGCGCGCGATGTGCATCAGCACTTCGTTGGTGAGCACTACGTCAGGATCCACGTCTCGCTCGACGGCTTTACGCGCACGCCAGGCACGTAAGGCTTCGTAACGGGTCAGGGTAGCATCATCGGGGCGAAGGCGGCCGTTCTGTCGGCGCTGAGGCGGCACAGGAATAGGAGCTGAGCGCCCACGGCGGATAGCAGCCAGAATGTCACGGCCGAACCGATGGCTGATCATGGTTGAGAGGCCGTCTATCCTTTGCAGGGCATCCGGCGTGGTGGGTTGCTGCTCGCTGAGGAGAATCAAAGAGCGATCGTTCAGGACCTTAAAGGGGGGGAGATCCAGGCGGCGAGCGCAGTCCTCTCGCCACAGGTACAGCTCACGCAAAACAGCCAGTTGACGGCCGGTAAGATCACGTGTGCCGTTGATGCGCCAAAAGCCATCCGGGTCGAAGGGCTTCTCGACAAATTCGACGTCGGGAAGGGCAGCGAAAGCGTCCAGTGCTTCTTCCCAGCGCCCACGGGTGACCAGCTCCTGGTAAAGGCGGTCGCGCAATGGCAGCAGATAGTAGGTGTCCAGGCGGGCGTAGGCCAGTTGCTCAAGGCTCAGCGGGCGCTTGCCCCAGTTCGTGCGCTGCATGCGTTTGTCGAGACGGACACCAAAGTGTTCTTGCAGCAACGCGGCCAGCCCGATATTGGGCCATCCCAGGATGCGAGCAGCAATCATAGTGTCAAACAGATGAGCGAAGTGGAATCCGTGATCGCGCTTGAGGATCAAGATGTCGTTCTCGGCCGCGTGGAACACCTTTTCCACGTAGGGATCGGCGAAGAGCGCGCCCAGCGGCCGCAGGTCATGCAGGGCCAGGGGGTCTACCAGGTAATCTACGCCTGGGACGGAGAACTGGATCAGGCACACTTTATGATAATAGGCAAACAGGCTGTCCGCCTCAGTGTCTACGGCAACCCTGGACTGGGTTTGCAGATGCCGGAGCATGGCTGTCAGCTCGGCCGTACTCTGCACCAGCCGGGGTGGGGGAAGTTGATGGATCACAGGATGAGCAGAGTCTAACGAGCTTGAATGTAGATGAGACGTAGACCTCACAAGCAGCCTCTTGGTATATCAGCCTTTTGTCAGGATGATCAATGCGACCTGGCAGCCACGCTGTCATTATGCCGCTGGTGGGTGCAGATGTCAAGCGAATTGGCTGGCCTTGCTGCGAAGACGGAAGCCTCTTAACATGATGCAAATCCTTGACTTTTCCGGGTACCCTGGGTAGAATGCATTTTTGATAAATCAGTTTGCTCACGATGCGTGAGATATACATGTCACGGACCAGCCTGTCTGTGCGTTATCAGGAACGAACTGGCCGGGCCTCGAAGTGCCCGGTCATATTATGATTAAGGGAGGTAGAGGGGTTTTATCATGGGTACGATGGGTTTGACACCTCTCGAAACCATCGCCGTCTGGGCGGTGTTAGGTGTCGCAATTTTGGGTCTTCTGTACGCCATCTTCCTACGTAGCCAGATTCTGCGAGAGGATAAGGGCACGCGGGAGATGCAGGAGGTGTGGGACGCCATTCGTCAAGGGGCAGATGCGTATCTGGTCCGGCAGCTTCGCACGATCCTGCCGTTCATCGTGCTCTTAACCGTGGCTCTGTTCCTGAGTGTGTACATCGTTCCCCCCAGCGTGGAGGCGAAAGAGCGGTTCGCAGGGTTTGACGACAACACGATTCGCCTCCTGGTCGGCATCGGACGGGCTATTGCCTTCGTTATGGGGGCTGGCTTCTCCCTGGCGGTCGGCCAGATCGGCATGCGCATGGCCGTGCAGGGTAACGTGCG
>DAOUAJ010000058.1:0-12004 GCA_034433615.1 Anaerolineae bacterium
ACGATGGCGGGAGTCAGCGGCTGGCCGCTGAGGCTGTCCCAGAGCAGAAAGGTTTCCCCTTGATTGTCGAAGCCCACGGCATGGATAGGGCGGTAACTCTTTACAAGTGGAACCACAGCATCACGGACGCTCTGCAGGATCTCCCAGGGATCTTGTTCGACCCATCCGGGCCGGGGGAACCTGGTAGACAGTCGAACGGATCTGGTTGCCACCAGCCTGCCAGCGTCCTCGAGAATTACAGCCGTAGTCTGGGTGGTGCCCTGGTCAATCCCCAGCAGATATGCCATCCCTCTGCCTTTACCACTCTGGTGGTCTGGAGTGTGATATAAAGCGGAAACAGTCACCTCGATAAAGATCCTTGGCGTATTCGACTATCCTTTGCTGATCATCATAGCTGGTCCTTTTGATCAGCATCAGAGGTGTACCAACAGGTATGTCCAGCAACTCGGCCTCATGACGTCGCGCGACCGTGGGCTCTAACGATTGGCGAGCATGCTGGAGTCGAATACCATATTCCTCTGCCAGGATAGTATAGATCGAGCGCTTCTCGAGATCATGGCGGTCGAGATGAGGGCAGCAATGAGCAGGGAAGAAGGAGTACTCCAGCGCCATCGGGATCTCGTCTGCCAGACGCAAGCGATGCACAAAATAGACGGGTTCCCCTAGCCCCACCTGAAGTGCCTGAGCGGTAGGCCGATCAGCCAGCCGATATTCCAGGGTCAGCAAGCGAGCTCCGGGCTTCATGCCTTTACGCGTAATGTTTTCCGAGAAACCGATCAAAATATCTACGGGCTGCTCTATCTTAGGCTCGCTCACGAAGGTACCTTTGCCCGGCTGGCACTCGATCAGGCCCTGATCGCGCAAAGTGAGCAAGGCCTGTCGGATAGTCATGCGACTCACCGCAAGCTCCGTAGATAGCTTTCGCTCCGACGGCAGGCGATCGCCGGCTGAAAGCTCGCCCGACTGAATGCGTTTCGCGATGCTGTCCGCTATTTGTATATACAAGGGTGGAAAACTCGAGTTCGTTCTGGCCATCAAACTCACTTCACCATCCACGTGATCTAAGCCTGTTCTCGACAGTCAGAATTGAGAGTGAACAAACACAACAGTCTCTTCCTTGGCTTGCCCATCTCAAGGCTTGCTCAAGCATATTTGAGCTCATTTTATCCTATATGTCAAGTTCTTGAGACGACCTCTTGTTCTATGTCGAAAACAGGTTCAAGTGGCATAGTGGTATATACCATAAATTATACGACAGATTTTTCTACTTGGCAAGATTGTCTGGGCTAAAAATGCGTGCTAACAGCCATTCTTTGCCGTTCTCTCACCAATTTACGGCCTTAGATGCTTGGTCACTGAGCTGTGGAGGGTAGCACAAGCCCTAACCAAGCCTTTGAAATTGCGTTATAAGCAGTGAACTGGCCCGCTGTAGACCCAATTTCGGCGTAAAAAGGGCTTGACAAATCCTGAAGTTTGTAGTAGAATCTGAAAAGTAGAAGGTCTATACCATAATACCACTCAACTAAGGCATCAGATCATCCCGGCTTGCAGCGCCTTCTGACTAGCTCGACAGTATCACAATCACATTAGACTGGGATCTTTTTCCCGGTACCTCGTGGAAAGGGGGTGATTGCTCTGGCTGGCGACAGACGTGTTCCATCTGAGTGTTATCCTCTCTAGTCTAGTAGAAAATCCGAGTTTCTTTCCAGAACAGAAAGGAAGGTCAAAATGAAGCCAGAGAAAATCACACGAAGGGATCTCCTACGTCTGGTTGGCGCAATGGGCGGAGCCTCGCTGTTGGCCAGTTGTGCGCCCATGCCTGTAGCTCCTGCTCCCGCTGCCGCCCCCGCTGTGCAACCTGCCGCCGCCGCTCCGCAGTGGGACCTGACGAACCCCAAGACGGTGGGGTTGGCTCTACGGGCTGAAGGTGCAGAGGTGAGTATCTCCAGTTGGGGCTTTTCAGGCTTGCCGGAAACGCACTTCATCCCCAGGTTTGCGGAATATACTAAGAAGCTTTACGGCGTGGCAGTCAAACTGAACTGGGTTACAGGTGTCTTTGACACAGCCTTGCGTGAGCTGCCCGTGGCCGGCAAGACCGTCGCTGACATCGGCCTGGATGTGATTGACAAGGAGGAGGAATCCTTTGACGCTGCTATGGCCCTGAACTGGTACGAGCCGGTAAATATGGACCCCTATAAGCCTCTGTTGCCCAACTTGGAGGATGTGGAAGAGCCCTATCTCTTCAGAGGGCCTGAGGAGAACGGCGGCAACATCTACGGCGTGGTGTACCAGGGCTATGAGTGGCTGCAGGCCATCTTGCGCAAAGACAAGGTAGACGTCAACAACTACACGGACTGGACCGATCTGTCTCGGCCAGAACTGGAGGACAAGATCATTGACTATCCCTTCAACGACCAGCGAGGCCATTTTGTCTTCGCCGGCTTCGTCAACGAGCTGGTTAAGAAGGGCAAGGTCCCCGGGCCCACCTGGTCGCAGCCGGCCTGGGAGGGGGCGCTTCAGTGGTGGAAAGATAACAACATGGAGACCCAGATCCACAAATGGGGCGATATCGGCAACGACCCAACGATGCGCCTGATGCTGCAGACCGGCGAGGCCTGGGCTGCCTGTACCTGGGGCGTCTACACTCGCGAGCTCCTGGGCACTGATTGGAACAAACGCGATGACGTGCTCTGGCCCTTCTATCCGAAGTCGGGCATTATCTCTGATCGTGAGACTATGTGCGCGGTGCGAGGAGCCAAGCATCCTGTGGCTGCCCGTATTCTCATTAACTGGATGCTCAGCACCGAGTTTAACACCGCTGGCTGGTATAAGGAAGACCCCGCAGGGGAAGCGATCAACCACTGGGGTGTCACGGAATCGCAATTTCTGGTTACCTATGCTGGCGGCGTCCGTCCCGAACATCGCCGGTTGATCCCTGATTGGGCCAAAGCCTATCACCCGAAGGATCCCGGGAGCCTGATCGTGACGGTAGACTGGAAGTGGTACAACCAAAACGCCGAATGGATCTCCAAGACTTACGAGAAGATTGTGCTCGGTAAGTAGCCCATGGCAGCATCACGAGAGCAAGTTGGCAGTCCCACACGTGCGGGGGAGTACAGCCTCCCCCGCACAATTTCGGTCAGAAACCGCATCAAAGCCTGGTTGCGCCAGAACGGGAGCACATGGCTGCTCCTGGCACCGCTGTTGATCTACATGCTCGTGGTTTTCGCGGCCCCCATGGCCTTCCAGGTGGCCTTTGCGTTCTTCCAACGCGAGCTGATCAAGGGGGTCCTCTGGGTTCCCAAACCGGCCTTCAGCCTGGAAAACTTCGTCCGGGTTTTTAGCGAGTCCGCCTACCGCTTCAGCCTGATCTGGACGGTGGGAATTGCGTTTGTCACCACAGCCGCCAACGTGATCCTGGCCTTGCCAGTGGCCTATCTCCTGGCCCGTATGCGGGTCTGGGGACGAAATCTGATCGAGCTTTCCTTCCTGTTGCCGATCTTCGGTGAGATCTTTACCATCTACGCCCTGGCCTACGCGCTGGCCCCCCAGGGCCCACTGAACTGGCTACTCATGAAACTGCACCTGATCAAGGAGCCCCTGGCTTTTGTCGGCTCATCCCTCGCCGTGATCCTGTGGATGTCGTTACCGACGCTTTCTGTCCTGCTCATCCGCAGTGCCTTCGCTGGCGTAGATGTAGTGTATGAAGAGGCGGCCCAGACGATGGGTGCAAGCTGGTTGCAGACATTCTTCAAGGTCACGGTGCCCCTGGCGAAAAATGGCATCGTCGGCACCTTCCTGTTGGGGGTTTCTGGTGCGGTGGGGGCTTATACCATTCCGCTGGTGCTGGTTGGCCCTTATAACGACTGGCTGGCGAACAAAATCCAGCGGGAGGTGTCACCCTACTTCAACTACCCTATGGCCTCTGCCCTGGGTGTCATGATGACCGTGATCTGCGTGATCCTCATGTATTTTTACCTGGGAACTCAGGAACAGGGAGGCGAGCGGTGAAACTGCCCCGTGCCTTGGTCGTTGTTTTGAATGTTTATGCCCTTCTGTTGGCCGCCTTTCTCACCTGGCCTGTCCTGCAAATTGTGCTGACATCCTTCACTTCGGATGTGGTCTTCCCGCCACGCCACTGGTCTACCAATGCATTCAGAGAAGTCCTCTGGCCAGGCTATCTGAAATCGTTGATCCTCAGCCTGCAACTCGGGTTGTGGGTCGTGGTGCTGTTGCTGGTGACCTGCCTGCCGGCTGCCTATGCGATGGAACGGAGGCGCTTCACAGGCCGGGCGCTGTTATCAGTGGTCATCTTCGTGCCCATCATCTTCCCCACGGTGACCTACGCTTCGGCCATCAAGGTCTATGTGTTCATGTTCTTCAATGAACTGCGCGGCACATTCTTGCTGACCGTGGTGGGCACCGCCATGTGGGCCATCCCCCTGGTGATGCGCTCCATTCAGAGCTCACTGGCCACGGTGGACCCGGTCTATGAAGAGGCAGCGCTGGTGATGGGTGCGTCGCCCCTGCACACTTTTATCAGGATCACCCTGCCTTTGATCGCCCCAGGGTTGCTGACCGCGGCCATGATCGGTTTCACTTCAGCGGCTACGGCTTTTACAGTCCCCTACATTCTGGGGGCTAAGGAGCCAACAGTTTCCATGTACATCTTCCGCGATGTGAGCAAGCTGGGGTTTCCACCTTGGATTGCCGTGGAAGTGCTCGCCATGGAAGCTGTAGTCCTGGGTGCCGTGCAGGTGTTGTATTTCGTTTTCCGGAGACAGTTCCGAGGGATCTTTGCCTAGGGGTGAGATCTCATGGCTGATATACGTACTACAGGTTTAGTCAAGCGCTTCGACAGTGTCGCAGCGGTGGATCATGTGGATCTGGAGATCCGAGAAGGTTCGCTGACGGCAATCCTGGGGCCATCTGGCTGCGGGAAGACTACCCTGCTTCGCTGTATCGCCGGTCTGCTGGAACCTGATGAGGGGCGCATCTTCATTGGCGGCAAAGATGTCACCTATATGCCACCTTTCAAGCGGAATCTGGGGTTTGTCTTTCAACGACCGGCGATGTTCCCACATATGAGCGTATACCAGAACATCGCCTGGGCGCTGCAATTACGTAAATGGCCTAAACACACCATAAAGAACCGCGTGGAAGAGATGATCCACCTTGTGCGCTTAGAGGGCCTAGAAAATCGTACTTTCCGCCAGCTTTCCGGAGGTCAGGCCCAACGCGTAGTCATTGCACGAGCGCTGGCTCCGCAGCCCGATGTCCTGCTCCTGGATGAACCTCTCAGCCAGTTGGATGCGAAGCTGCGCGATGAGTTGAAGCTGGAGATCGCCGAGATCCATCGCCGAACGGGGTGTACTACGTTATTGGTGACCCACGATCAAGGAGAGGCTTTGACAATCGCCGATAACGTGTTGCTCATGTATGGTGGCAAGATCGTTCAGGAGGGAAGCCCACTTGATCTGTATCGCTACCCGCGCACCCTGTTCAGTGCTGACTTCATCGGCACGAACAACTTTCTTGCCGGCATGGTGAAGGAGGCCGGATCCCAAACAGTGGTGCAGTTGGAGGGGAGTGATACGACCATTCGAACGATGCAGCGCCCAGACAGTGTTGGCATCAGCACCCCGGTGTGGGTTTGCGTTCGAGCGGATGACATAGACATTGTTGATGAGGACCAACGCAGCAAATATAGCAATGTCGTCACGGCGACCATTGAGCGCGCCTTGCTCACTGGTGGGACGGTCATTGTCCAAGCGAGCATAGGGAGTGCCAAGCTGAGAATCCACGCGGGCGGCAGCAGGCGGTTTGAACTCCTGGGATGTGAGGGCAAACAAATCTTGTGCGCCCTGAGCAACATCAGCCTGATTCCTCGTACAGATGAATTCGCACCGTTCGTTGGGAAGACAGACTTGACTACCAATCCTTCGCGCCGGTGAAGCCTCGTCTAATAATCGAGCAGAGGGGGGACCATACTGGTCCCCCTCTGCTATTTATCCTCCGTAGCTATTGGTTCTCAGGAGGAAGTTCACGTGAAAAACACCGGGTTCGTCCAGGCCGCGTGACCCTGGGCATCTACGCACTCGACGCGCAAGTAGAATTCGTGCCCCTTGAGCCGATATTCGGCCTCGGTGATCGTCCCTCCCGGCACCGCGCGGCGCTGAAACCCCCACTGGGAATGCCCTATGAAGTTGATGGCCGCCACCGGCGAGCAGCGCACCCAGGCGACCCCGTTTTCCACCCGAAAGTCATAAATCTCCGGGCCGCTGGAGGAATAGAACGCTCCTTCTTTCATCGCCTGTAGAATAGCCCCCTCCTCCAGCCTTTCACTCTTCACCCATACCCAGCCACCTGCCGCATCGTCGTTAATGCCATGGGTGTCATCCACAGCAAAGCCCCACCAACGCTTGCCTCGTACCAGGATGTCGTCCCAGTGCACTGTGGCCAGGCCCTTGCCCAGATCGGTTTGGGCAGAAGTGTTGAAAATCTCCAGGCCGGCCAGCCACTTGAGGGGCAGGATCTCCGTGAACACCATACCTGACCAATACGGATGGGCGAGAATCAGCAGGGAACCGGCTTCCGCCCACCGGTCAATGGCTTCCTGGATGGGGGCCTGAGGGGGGACGCGCACCATCTGGCGTATCCCTACAATAACCACATGGTACGTCTGCCCTATCTCATTGTGGCCGTGGCTCACCTCCACGGCGGGGATATTCAGAAACCCGTCGTCGCTCAGTCCTGAAAGATCGGTGATGATGTCGTGATCTGTCACGGCCAGGAAGTGGTAGCCATGCTGGCGATGAAATGCGATGCTTTCGGCAGGCGACAACCGCCCGTCGGAACAGGTCGTGTGCACATGTAGCGCGCCTTTGTACCAGGAACCAGGCATCAGGAACGGATTGGCATTGAATATCATCCTCGCCTCCATGCCTCTTGCACGGCTTTGAGCAGATCTGGCCGATTGGTCATGATGCCATCTACGCCGAGAGCGATGACACGACGCATGTCAGCAGGATCATCCACGGTCCAGGTCCATACCGCAAAGCCGTGTTGATGGGCCTCATCCACGATCTCGGCCGTCAATGTCTGATACTTATGAAGCAAGAAGTTGGCGCCACAGCCCAGGACCTGCTGGCATAGCTCCCAACCTGTGTGGGGGCGGCTCGGATCAGGGTCGAAGGCCCAAGACAGTAACGGTTCCTGCTCTTTCATGGCGCGAATACAATCGGCATTGAAACAGGTGAGGGTGACCGGTTGTAGGTGAGAGCATCGCCGCAGCAGATCTATGGTGGCCTGACCAGTTTCAAGGTACCTTTCAAGGGTATCCCCCTTGATCTCGATGCAGAGGCGGATCGGGTTTTGTTGGACCCAATCAATCACCTCCTCCAGGGTGGGGATACGCTCGCCAGCAAACGCCTCGCCGAAGCGAATGCCAGCATCTAGACGTTTCACCTCGGCCAGCCGCATCTCCGGGATATAACCGTGGCCGTCGGTGCACCGATTGACCGTCAGATCGTGGCTAACGACGACCACGCCGTCGAGGGTGTGGGTGACATCTAGTTCAATGATGTCCGCGCCGATCTCCCGAGCACGGCGAAAAGCAACCAGGGTATTGGGGGGACAAAAGGCGGAAGCACCTTGATGGGCAATATTGTATGGTCGGTGGGTCATAGTTGTCTCGCTAATAGGGTATCCTCCCCTGGCCTGACCAGGGCAGACTGTATCTTCGCGGTGTGAAGATGAAATCTGTCAGCCAACCAGCAGGCTACGCTCCCAAGCGCCACAGTTCCCGCCGCGATCACCAGCCAGCGCCAGGTGGGCGGATGGGCCGAGACCTGCAGCCCAGCGACCCACAACGGACCGCCGGCAGGTCGCAGTTCTATTTCATGTGCACCTGCACCCAGGTTGCGTGTCAGCCACACTCGCGTGTACAGGCCATTGCTGCGGGTGTCAGCAAGGGTGAGCAGGCGAAAAGGGCCGCCGTCCACGCTGAGTTCCGCGCCTGCGAACGACTGGCCGGCAGGCACGAGCAGGGCCACGCCCGCGCCGTCAAAGCGGAAGCGCAGCATCGCCGACGGATCTTGGGTCCAGCGAGCCTCCCTTCCTGTGGTCAGACTGGCGTTGTTCCAGATCCCTTGGTAGGTCAAAGCCCAATGGTTGGCCGGATGCGCGCCCGGGTAGAGGGTTGGCTGCAGGCGGTGCGTGTAATCCTTGATGGCTTGATAGACAGGCAGAGGCGTGAAGTCGGCGCTGAGTAAGCGAAAGAATGCCTCCGGGTGATCGGGCGAGCGCTCCCATTCGTCGGTGGCGCGTTTGAGAAACCAGACATTGGCCACGCCCAGCCACGGCCACTTCCGCTGGATGCGCTCGTAGGCCAGCACCAGGTAGCGAGCCTGTTCCTCCTCGGTGGAGCGACCGTACACCGGTGGCGCCGGGTGATCTTTCGGGATGGCGTTCCAATTCATCTCGCTGATCCAGATGGCCTTGTGAGCATCTCCGTTCCGCACCATCAGGTCGCGCATGAAGAGGGGGCGTGAGAAGTTGATGACGCGCGGATGCATCCGGCGATCGGTAGGGCCAGACCACAGGCCGTACCCCTGCATGGCCAGCACGTCGAAGTAAGGAGCCGCGCCGGCATCGTACATGCGCTGCAAGAAGATGAAATCGTTCATATCGCGTGGCCCCAGCTCAATGGTGGAGGCCAGCGCGCCGCTGATGATGACGATATGGGGGTCCACCGCCTTGGCCCGCGTGTAGGCTACTTTGAGTAGTTCGACATACTCTTCGGGGTTCACCGGGCGCTCACCCCATTCCGGGTAGATGTTCGGCTCGTTCCAGATCTGGTAATAGCGGATGCGGCCTCGATAGCGGCTGACCACAGCGGCTACAAAGTCTCCAAAATCCTCATAGTTGTCGGGCGGCGCGAAGGTACCGGCGGCATCTCCTGCTGCCCGGGTCCAGGCCGGCGGGTTGCTCAGCCGCACGATCAACTCCATCCCGTAGCGCTCAGCCAGGTCCACGATGTGGTCGTACTTCTCCCAGGCTGAGCGGTACGGCTGGTGGCGGCGATCCTGGAAATCCCCCTTGCCGTGGATCTCGATGTCCTCCCAGGGGAACTCCTGCCGTAGCCAGTGGAAGCCGGCTTCAGCCGCCATCCGCACGGCCTGCTCGCGCTTGGCTGGCTCCGCCTCCTGCTCCAGGAACACGTTGACGCCGAAGGGGTTCACGCCGGCATGGGTGACAGGGATGTCGTCGGCTGTGTCCAGGCGCGGGCGGAGGAGGTCGCCGGCCAGGTCGGTCAGCGCTTTGACCTGTGGGAACGGCTCCTCCTCGCCGGTAATCGCGAAGAGGTAGCCCGGCCGGGCGAGCACAAATGTCACGCTGGCCAGGATCAGCAGGCTAACCAGTAGCCAGGAAACAAGACGATGCGACCATTTGAGCATGTCTGGATTATACCGCAGGCTGGAAAGGAACCCAAGATTTGAAGGTCTTGAAGTAGCCAACGGGGTCTGCTATAATGCTCGTGGGAAGGGCAACTTAACTCATGTGCGAGGAGGTAGAAAGATGATTGAACATATAGCGTATGGCGGCTGGCCGAATTGCTACCGCCTGACCGACGGCCGAATCGAGATCATAGCCACCAGTGACGTCGGCCCGCGTGTGGTGCGCCTGGCTTTCGTGGGCGGCAAAAACGCTTTCGGCGGATTAGAAGAGCAGATGGGGCTTAGCGGTGGGGATGAGTGGCGTTTGTACGTCGGTCACCGTTTCTGGCATGCGCCCGAGGCCATGCCCCGCTCGTATTATCCCGATAACGAACCGGTCCAGACGCAGGCCCAGGGGGACACCCTGACGTTAACACCTCCGCTGGAGAAGACAACAGGCATCCAGAAGGTCCTGTCCATCGCTCTGGTATCCGGCCACTTTGAGGTGATGCACATGCTGCGCAACGAGGGGATGTGGACGATCCAGATCGCGCCGTGGGCTTTGAGCGTGATGGCGTTGAACGGCACAGCGATCGTTCCGCAGCCGCAGGCGCCCGACCCCAAGGCGTTACTGCCTAATCGTACCATCATGCTGTGGCCGTACACCAACATGGCCGATCCACGCTGGCACTGGGGCATGAAGTTCGTGACGCTCCGTCAGGATCCACAAGGGGCTGGCCCCACCAAGTTCGGCATCAGCGGGACCGATGGATGGTGCGCCTACTGGAACGATGGCTTGCTCTTCGTCAAGCGCTTTGACTATCAGCCTGGTGCCACCTATCCCGATAATGGCTGCACCGTTGAGTGCTACACCAACGAGCGCTTCCTGGAGGTGGAGACACTGGGGCCGTTGACCTGGCTGGAGCCGGGGGCGTCGCTCAGCCATATCGAGCGTTGGTATCTCTTCTCGAATGTCGCCTGTGACGTTACCAGCGAGGCCTCCATCGAGTCGGCCCTGGCGCCAATCCTGAAGCAGACGGCGTGACCGGATATCCCAGGCACCGGCTTCCCTGGCCTGCCCGGCCAGGGCGGGCAAGCCGGTGCCTGGGATCCCTGTTTACGCGATGGTCATTTGCTTGACAAGCGAACGAGCCGCATCGGCCACGCGCTGCGGCGTGAAGCCGAACTCCTCGGCCAGGACCTTATACGGCGCAGAGGCGCCAAAGCGGTCCATCCCGATAAAGATTCCTTCCGGTCCTAAATAGCGATCCCACCCCTGGCGCACGGCTGCCTCCACGGCCACGCGGTGGGTAACAGCAGGCGGCAGTACCGCTTCCTGATAACTCTGGGGCTGCTGCTCGAACAGTTCCCAGCTTGGCATGTTCACCACGCGGGCCTGAATGCCCTCGGCGGCCAGCAGCTTGCGCGCCTCCAGCGCCAGGGCTGCCTCTGATCCGCTGGCCAGCAAGATCACATCCGGCTGGCCGTTGTCGGCGTCGGCCAGGACGTAAGCGCCCTTCTGTAGCCCGGATGCCGGGGCCAGTTGCGAGCGGTCGAGGATGGGGAGGTTTTGTCGGCTTAAAGCCAGCGCGGTGGGGCCACGGCGCGTCAGCGCGACCTTCCATGCCTCTACCGTCTCGTTGGCGTCGGCTGGTCGGATCACCACCAGGCCGGGGATGGCGCGCAGCGCGGCCAGATGCTCCACCGGCTCGTGTGTGGGGCCGTCCTCGCCCACGAAGATCGAGTCGTGAGTGAAGACGAAGATCACGCGTATCCCCATCATGGCGGCCAAGCGCACCGAAGGGCGCATATAGTCGGAGAAGACCAGGAAAGTGCCGCCGAAGGGGATTATCCCACCGTGCAAGGCCAGGCCATTGAGGATGCCGCCCATACCGTGCTCACGCACGCCGAAGTGGATGTAGCGGCCGCTAAAGTCACCGGGTTTAATGTCTTCCACCCCCCTGGCGCGCGTGTTGTTGGACGGAGTCAGGTCAGCGGAGCCGCCCACCAGTTCGGGGATGGCGGGGACCAGCGCATCGAGCGCTCTGCCCGAGGCGGCGCGGGTGGCGATGTCCTTGTCGCCCGCCTTGAACACGGGCAGCTCCCTCTCCCACCCCTTGGGCAACTCTCCGGCCATCACGCGCTCGAACTCGGCTGCCAGGTCCGGGTATACGGCCCTGTAGCGGGCGAACAGCGCGTTCCAGGCCTGCTCTCTCTGAGCTCCTTCCTCCACAGCCCGACGAAAGACGGCTAACGCCTCGTCTGGGATCAGGAATTGGGCGTCTTCGGGCCACCCCAGATTGCGTTTAGTCCGTTTGACCTCGTCAACGCCCAGAGGTGCGCCGTGGGCCTCAGCGGTGTCTTGCTTGTTGGGGCTGCCATAGGCGATATGGGTGCGGCAGATGATCAGGGAGGGGTGTTCTGTCTCGGCCTGAGCGGCTCGGATCGCCGCGTCTACGGCCGCGCGGTCGTGTCCGTCCACCTTTTGCACGTGCCAGTGGTAGCCGCGAAAGCGAGATTCCACGTCGTCGCTGTAGGCCAGGCTGGTGGGGCCATCAATGGAGATG
>DAOUAJ010000059.1:0-20703 GCA_034433615.1 Anaerolineae bacterium
TGAAGATCGGGGCGGGGCTCCAGGATCGGGTTGTACAGGTGTATGGCGGCCTGGTCTACATGGATTTCAGCCGTGAGCTGATGGCCCGTGGTTATGGTCACTATGAAAACCTGGACCCCAGGTTGCTCCCGCCGCTGTACGTTGCCTATGATGATTCCTCCACCGAGGGCACGGAGGTGTTCCACAATGACGTCCGGGAACGGTATGCCCGGGGCGAGAAGCTGGTGATTGAGACGATGGACGCCATCGCTGAGAACGCGCGCCATTTCCGGCAGGCGATGGAGGCAGGTGATCTCGACGAGATGGACCGATGCATCAACCGCAACTTCGATCTGCGCTCCCGAATCTATCGCATCAATGACCTCAACCGGCGGCTGATTCAGACGGCTCGCAATCTGGGGGTCAGTTCTAAGTTTTGTGGATCGGGTGGGGCGGTGGTGGGCATCTGCCGGGACGAAGAGACTTTTCACCGGCTGGAGGAAGCCTACCGGGCCATCGGCGCTATCATCCTCCGCCCTCGCGTGGTCAGCTACGAGGATTAGAGAAATGCGACTGTCGAAAAATTCGGTCCAAAGCCCCTCCTCAGGCGGATTCCACACACCCGGGGACGGGTGCTGGGAGCATTTTTTCGATACTTTCAAATGCGACGCCCCTGGGAAGTGGGTCGCCTCTCTCTGTACCGGGGCGCTTGCTTGTTTGTCAGCTCTTTGCCGCTATGCTACAATGTTTTACATCGTTGCATCGTACCTTCGCCTACGCGAGGCACCCCTACGATCGGCGATGTAGTTGACCAGAAGGGACTAAGGGACTATCGTCACGTTCATGCGAGCGCTCAGGCATATCGCCGGTATCGTTTTCGTTGCGCTCATCCCACTCCTCACGTTTGCAGCCGGGTTTGGCACCCATTGGTACCTGACACGGGATCAGACTCCGGTTGCATCACAAGAGTTCGGGACCTTCTGGGAGGCATGGCACATCCTGGAGCGCTCGTTCCTGGGTGAAGACCCGTCGGCTAAACAACGTACCTACGGTGCCATCCGAGGCCTGGTTGAGTCGTACGGTGATCCTTACACCGTTTTCGTGGAACCGCAGCCCCGGCAACGCGAGCGTGAGGACCTGAGCGGTGAATTCGGGGGCATCGGCGCCTGGGTCGTGCGCGAGGAGGATGGCACCTACAGTCTGCGCCCCATGCCGGGGATGGCGGCTGAGCAGGCCGGCATCCGGGAGGGCGATATCCTGGTCGCTGTGGATGGGCGAGAGATCCCGCCTGGGATGCCGCAGGATGAGGTCGTCAGCCTTATTCGCGGGCCTGTCGGCAGCATGGTGCGCCTTCAGGTGCGACGCGCGGGCGTGGCTGATCTGCTCACCTTTGAAATCGAGCGCCAGCGCATCGAAACGCCCAGCGTCGAATGGCGCATTCTGGAGACCCCCCCTCACACAGGGTACATTCGGCTATTCATTTTCAGCGAGCGCACCGCTGAGGAGTTGAACGATGCCCTGCGCGATCTGACAGGAGAGGGGGTCACCCGGCTGATACTGGACCTGCGCCACAACAGTGGCGGCCTCCTGGAAACCGCTGTAGACGTGAGCAGCACCTTTTTACGAGACGGCGTGGTACTGTACGAGCAGCGCGCCGAGGGGAAAGAGAAAGTGTACCCGGTGCGCCATCGGCCGGTCGTGTTCGATGGCCCGCTGATCATTTTGGTTGATGGAGCCACGGCGAGCGCTTCCGAGATCGTGGCAGGCGCGCTACAGGATCAAGGCCGGGCCGTGTTGTTCGGCGAGAAGACTTTCGGCAAAGGGTCTGTCCAGTTGGTGCATGATCTCTCAGATGGCTCATCGTTACACGTAACTTCGGCCCGCTGGTTAACCCCCAAACGACGCCAGATTGACCAACAGGGCCTGGAGCCGGATTTTCCGGTAGCGGTCACGGACGAGGACAGAGCGGCCGGGCGAGACCCGGTGCTGGAGCAAGCACTGGAGCGGCTGGCGGCCGCACCGTGAGATGTGCATTCCTTTTAGCTGAGTGAGGTTGAGAAATGGGTACGAACGGATCAAATCGTGCGTTAAAGTGGTTGATGGTGGCTGTGCTGGTCGTCAGCTTGACAGGATCAGCTTTTATCCTGGGCTTCGGCGCGGGCTTTGGCACGGGCCGGTGGACCGCATCTGTGTACGCAGAGGCGCCCGTTGTGCGCTTTACCCCGACACTGGTCGTCCTCCCCACAGCCACACCGCGCCCGCAGGTACAGCCCCCTCCCGTCAGGGAGACGCCAACACCGTCTGATGATGCCAGGCTAAACCGCTTGCCTGAGGAACCGGAAGAATTTCGGGTCTTCTGGGAAGCCATGCAAGCGCTGCAGCAGGATTTCTACGGCGAGCTTCCGAGCAACCGGGACATGACCTACGGTGCCATCCGAGGGGTCCTCGAGCTGCTAGGCGACGAGAATACGACTCTGTTGGATCCTCAATCAGCCGAGTTCTTCGACAGCGATCTCAGCGGCACCTTCGAGGGGATTGGGGCTCGCGTGGACCTTGCCCCAAGCGGCGGCGTCCTGGTAGTCGAGCCGTTCGAGGGACAGCCAGCTTACGAGGCTGGTATCCGGCGAGATGATGTCATTGTTCGAGTAGATGGCAAAGATGTCACCAAAATGTCGCTGAGTGATGCTATCCGGCTGATCCGTGGGCCGAAGGGCACCACTGTGCGCCTGCTGATCAAGCGCCCCGGTGAACCCGAACTGATCGAGATCAAGGTGGTGCGTGATCGCATTGAAATCCCCGTCATTGAGTACAAAATGCGGGACGATGGCATTGCTTATCTGAAGCTGAGCGAGTTCAACGGCCGTTCCCCTGAACTGGTGCGCCGTGCCCTACGAGAGTTGATGCGTGAGAATCCCAAGGGGCTGATCCTGGACCTGCGCGGCAACCCTGGCGGATTGCTAGACGCAGCGGTGGAAGTGGGTAGTCAGTTCGTCGGCGAGGGCAATTTGCTGCTCGAGCGCTTCAAGGACGGGCGCGAGCAGCCGTATCCAGCACGTTCAGGCGGCCTGGCCACCAAGATCCCGCTGGCGGTCCTGGTCAACGATGGCAGTGCCAGTGCTTCAGAAATCGTGGCCGGCGCCATTCAGGACGCGGGGCGAGGGCCGCTGATCGGTGTCACTACCTTCGGCAAAGGGTCGGTGCAGGTCCCCCATCGTCTGAGTGACGGAGCACTGTTGCGCGTGACCATTGCCCTCTGGTTCACCCCCAATGGGCGGGCCATCGAGGGCACCGGGCTGGAGCCGGACATCATGGTGGAACGCACACTGGAGGATCGCGCCGCCGGCCGCGACCCGCAGCTCGACCGCGCGGTGGAGTACCTGCTCGCAGGCGAATGACAGGCTTTCAGCAGTCAGCTTAGAGCTGATAGCTGATAGCTGATCGCTGATGGCTGGTAGCTGAGAGTTTGCATGACCATCAAGACCATCGCCACCAACCGCAAAGCTTACCATGACTACGAGGTCGTGGACACCTTCGAGGCAGGGATCGTGCTCACCGGCACGGAGATCAAATCTATTCGGGAGGGGAAAGCGAACCTGCGCGATGGCTTTGCTCTTATCCGTAACGGTGAGGTATGGCTGCTCAACGTCCACATCGCGCCCTACGCGGGCGGCAATCGGCAGAACCATGAGCCGTTGCGGGAACGCAAGCTGCTGTTGCACCGGCAAGAGATCAACCGGCTGGCCGGGCGCGTGCAGGAGAAAGGGTGGACGCTGGTGCCCTTGCGGCTGTACCTGAAGGACAACAAGGCCAAGATCGAGCTGGGACTGGTGCGCGGCAAACGGCAGTACGATAAGCGTGAGGCCATCGCCAAACGAGATTACGAGCGAGAAGTAGAACGTGAGGTGAAGGGCCGGGAGCGTGAAAGGTGATGAAGGGGCTTCAGTGCGCAATCCCTTCGATGAGTTTCACCGCACAGATAGTAGATTTTTCGGTTGGCAAGGTGCAAGACGAAGCTTAAGCAGCCGAAACCTCAAATCACTGATCGAAATTTTACCTGCATCCTGTGCCAGACAGGTTCGACACCGAGGGAGAAAATGCAAGCGCTTGTTAACTACAGCGATCAGCCGGGCAGCGTGGAGCTGCGCGAGATCCCGGAGCCACAGCCAGGGCGTGGCCAGGTACTCATCCATGTCGGCGCGGTGGGGGTTTGCGGCAGTGACCTCCACCAGTGGCACGGGCCGGTGAGCTGGCGCGTGAACTATCCAGTGGTGCTGGGACACGAGTTCGCCGGGACCATCGTGGCGGTGGGGCCGGACGTGCACACCTGGCGTGCAGGCGATCGCGTGGCCTGCGAGACAGCCGCCGAGATCTGCGGCGAGTGTGTGTATTGCCGCACCGGCCAGTACAACGTTTGCCCCAAGCGGAAAGGGTTTGGCTACGGTGTGAACGGCGCGATGGCCACTTACGTCGTCGCCCGTCAGGAGCTGCTCCACCGCATCCCAGATCATGTCGCGTTTGAGGAGGCAGCCCTGACTGAACCGGCCGCGGTGGCCTTCAACGCCATCGTTGAGAAATCACGGCCTCGTCCCGGCGACCTGGTGGTAGTGCTGGGGCCGGGTCCCATCGGCCTGATGGCGTTGCAGGTGGTGCGGCTGTTCAGTCCAGCCCAGGTGGTGATGGTGGGGCTGGCCCGCGACGAGGCGCGGCTGGAGCTGGCCCGCCAACTAGGCGCCGACCGGATCGTCGTGGCCGAGCAGGAAGACCCGGTCGCGGTCGTGCGCGGCCAGGGCGACGGCCTGGGGGCTGACCTGGTGATTGACGCCGTCGGCGTTTCAGAGACGTTGCGTCAGAGCCTGGAGATGGTGCGGCCCAACGGCCAGATCACCAAGATCGGCTGGGGACGGGCACCTGTCGGCTTCAGCCTGGACCCACTCATTGCGAAGGCGGCGACCCTGCAAGGCACCTTCAGCCACACCTGGCCAACCTGGGAGCGCGTGCTGCGGCTGATGGCACTCGGCCAGATCAACGCCCGTGCTATCCGAGAGACCTTCCCTCTGTCAGAGTGGCAAACCGCCTTCGAGCGCATGGACGGCCTGGCGATCGCTAAGGCCGTGCTGCAGCCGTAACATAAAGCGTGAAACGTAAAACGTAAGAGTTGCCACCCACCACGTTTTACGCATTTACGTTTTACATCTCACCGAGGAGTGTGATAAGATGCTTATTGATCCTGTACTGCGCGAGTCGTTTGATCTCCCCCTGCCGGTGATGTACCCGGCCAGACTGCACTTTCCTGCGCCGGAAGTGACAGACCTGGCCGAGGCGGTCAACGAGGCGCTGCGAACTGGCGGCATTCTGGACCAGGTGCGGCCGGGCATGCGCGTGGCGGTGGGCATCGGCAGCCGCGGCGTGGCTCGCATCCCCGAGCTGGCCCGCGCGGTGGTGGAGGCCGTGCGCCGCGCCGGCGCCCAGCCGTTCATCGTCCCGGCAATGGGCAGCCACGGCGGTGCTACGGCCGAGGGGCAGCGCCAGGTCTTGGCCGACCTGGGCGTGACCGAGGCCAGTGTGGGCGCTCCCATCGTCGCCAGCATGGACGTGGTAGAGCTGGACCGCCTGCCCCAGGGTGTGCCGGTGTGCATGGACCGCAACGCCTATGAAGCCGACGCCACGATCCTCATCAACCGCATCAAGCTCCACACCGATTTCCACGGCCCTATCGAGAGCGGGCTGGCCAAGATGTGTGTCATCGGCCTAGGCAAGGTGCGCACGGCCGAGGCCATCCACGCCTACGGTCCCAACGGATTGCGTGATCTGATCCCGCCCGTGGCGCGCATCGTGGTCGAGCGCGGCCGCATCATCGGCGGCATCGCCACTATCGAGAACGCGTACCACGGCGTGGCAGAGGTGGTGGGATTGCCATCCGAGGAGATCGCCGGCCCGGCTGAGCAGGCATTGCTGTTGCGGGCGAAAGAGCTGATGCCCGCGCTGCCGTTTGACCATCTGGACGTGCTGGTGGTGGACGAGATGGGCAAGGACGTCAGCGGGGCCGGCATGGACACTAACATTATTGGCCGCATGTTGCTGCCGGGCGTGCCGGAGCCGGAGCGCCCGCAGATCAGCGCCATCGTCACGTTGAGGCTGACCGAGGCGACGCACGGCAACGCGGTGGGCCTCGGCCTTGCCGATGTCGTCACCGAACGACTTCTCAATCAGGTGGACTGGCGTGTAACTCGCATCAACGCCCTGACGTCCGGCGTGATGGGGCTATGGCGCGGCAAGCTGCCGTGGGTGACGCCGGACGATCGCTCCGCAATCCAGTTGGCGTTGCGGCTGTGCGGCCGGCCTGACGCTGAGAACGCCCAGGTGATGCGCATCCGCAACACGCTGGCGCTGGACCGGGTGTGGATCTCCCGCTCGCTGGTGGACGCGGCCCAGGCTACGCCGAACGTGACGGTGGCAGATAGCCCGGTGGAGTGGGCCTTTGACGCGGCCGGCTGCTTGGTCCCTCCGGTGTAGGGCGACGAGGCAACAAGTTTCACCACCCTTTTGCACTTTCGCTTTACCTCCGATACAATACGTGTTGTTAAAGAGCAACCTATGCCGAGGAAGTTGGTCATTACCCTCGACGAGCAGGGGTACGAAGGCTTGCACAGGGTCATCGGGCGGCGGAATATCAGCCAGTTTATCGAGTCCCTGGTACATCCGCACGTTGTTGGCACCGACTTGGAGGCTGCCTACCGCCAGATGGCCCAGGATGAAGCCCGGGAAGCCGGGCCCTGGAGTGGACAGAGGCCACCATCAGAGGAGAGAACGCGTGCGTGAGATGACCCCGCGTGAGCGAGTTCTGGCCGCCATGCGACGGCAACCGCCCGACCGGGTGCCGCGCGAGTTGAGCTGGGGCGGCTTCACGCCGGCTTTGATGGACACCTTCCGTCAGAAGACCGGAGCTACAGACCCGGCCGAGTACTTCAACTTCGAGGTGCGCCCTATCTCTTTCCTAGATACGGGCGAACGGCCCGATTTCTCGCCTTATCTCCCGTCCGATCTGGGGGGCCTGGCGGTTGATCAGTGGGGCGTGGCGCGGCGACGAGGCACCTTCTTTCACTTCGAGCGTATGATCCACCCTCTGCGCGACTTGAGAAGCCCACGCGAGTTGGACGCCTACCCATTCCCCGAGCCGTTGGCGCCAGGCACGCACGAGCATTTGGACGTAGCCGTGGCCAGGCTGCACGGTCGTGATCTGGCTGTCGCGGGGGACCTGGTTTGCACCATCTTCGAGATCTCCTGGTACATGCGGGGCTTGGAACAGTTGCTCACCGACCTGGTTCTCAACCCCGACTTTGCTACCGCTTTGCTGGACCGGGTGACCGAGATCCGCAAGGTGCAGGCGCGCCGGATGGCTCAGGCGGGCGTGGACATCCTGCGGTTGGGGGACGACGTCAGCTCGCAGATCGGCATGCTGATGAGCCCGGCGACGTGGCGCGCCTGGCTCAAGCCACGGCTGCGGGCGGTGATCGAGGCAGCACGGGCGGTCAACCCGGACCTCCTGATCTTCTACCACTCGGATGGGGACTGCCGGGCTATCGTGCCGGAGCTGATCGAGATTGGTGTGGACATCCTTAACCCGGTGCAGCCAGAGTGCATGGACCCGGCCGAGATGAAGCGGCGGTACGGGGATCGGCTGGCGTTCTGGGGCACCGTGGGCACCCAGACAACCATGCCGTTCGGGACGCCGGCCCAGGTCAAGGCAGTCATTCGGGAGCGTATCGAGACCGTGGGCCAGGGCGGTGGGCTCTTGCTGGCTCCCACGCACATCCTGGAGCCGGATGTGCCGTGGGAGAACGTGTTGGCCTTTTTCGAGGCGACAGAAGAGCACAGCCTTTGCCTGATGGGTTAACTGGAGTTTACGCCTATTCGGCAGTGCGATCGTGTTGTTCACAAATGCGAGAAGCAAGTAAGGTGGATTTAACGGAGGTATGATTATGGAATTGGAAAGCTATCTTGATTTCCTTAGTCCAGATGATATTCGTATCAAGGGGACAAGGGTAGGCATCGAAACAGTATTGGATGACTACCTGAATGGCGCCAGCCCTGAGGAGATAGCGGCGCGCTACCGCACGTTGACTTTGGAACAGATCTACGCGATCATTACCTATTATCTGCACTACCAGGAGGAGGTAGACGCATACCTGGCTCGGTGGCGGGAGTACACCGAAGCGGCCTGGCAAGAACAACAGCGTAATCCACCCCCGGTCGTACGTCGCCTGCGCGAACTCAAGGAGCGCCTGCTGTCAGAAGCGGAAATGGTGGATGCGTGAGCGAGATTCGTTATCTTGTGGATGAGAACACCGCGCGCTCGATCAGCGATCAATTGCGCCGGCGGCAGCCCGATATTATTGCCTTGACTGTAGGCGACGACTTGGCACCACCTCGTGGCACGCCCGATCCAGACATCTTGCTCTGGCTTGAGCGCGAAGGGTATTGCCTGATCACTCGAAATCGGCATTCCATGCCCCAACATTTGCGCGATCACCTGGCAGCAGGGCATCACGTGCCTGGGATATTCACACTGCGACCAAGAGCATCTATTGGACAGATTATTGACGACTTGCTATTGATCTGGGGCGCTTCTCAGCTAGAAGAGCACAGAGACCAGATCGTACATATCCCCCTCTAAAGGTGAAAGTTGAGGCAATAATGCGACTCAGATGTCTTGCATGTGAGGTGTTAGCCCGGCCGTTGTATCTGTGCGCGGCCCATTCGCCGCATGTGGTGGACGTGGAGCTGTTCCGACGTGGGTTGCACAACGATCCCCCGGACCTGCGGGCGCGACTGCAGGCTCGCATTGATGCCGCGTCCGGCGAAGGGTACGATGCGGTGGCCCTGGCGTATGGCCTGTGTGGACAGTCCGTGGCCGGGCTGGAAGCTAGAGACATCCCTCTGGTGGTGCCACGAGCGCACGACTGTATCACCCTCTTCCTGGGTTCGCGCGAGCGCTATCGCCAGCAGTTCGAGGAGCACCCCGGCACCTACTGGTATAACCTCGACTACATGGAACGATCAGACGGCAGTGGCGGGAGCGTGGCATTGGGATCGGATACCAGCACCGACATTGACGCCGTTTATCAGGAGTACGTGGAGAAGTACGGCAAGGAGAACGCTGACTATCTGATGGAAGTGATGGGCGCCTGGCAGCAGCACTATCAGCGGGCGGCCTACATTGACATGGGCGTGGGCGATGGCTCGAAGATAGAAGCGCAGGCCCGCGCCCAGGCGGAGCGGCGCGGCTGGCTGTTCGATCGCGTGGCCGGCGACCTGGTGCTGGTGCGCCGGCTGCTTTACGGCGACTGGGATGGCGACTTCCTGATCGTGCCGCCGGGCCAGCGCATCAAGATGACGTATGATGATCAGGTAGTAACGTGTGTCAGAGGGGTGAGTAACGAGGGATGAGGGACGGGTAGCGTGTGACGAGGGGGACAAGTTCTACGAGCACCAGGATGCTGGCGTCCCTGAGTATTGGCTGATTGACCCGGCGCGAGAACAGGCCGAGTTTTACCAGTTGGACGCTCATGAATTTCATACGCAGTGAGGTTATGGAGGGAGCAACTCTATGCCTGAACTTTTTGGTCGTACCTTAACTCGCCAGGAGCTTTTGCAGCGCCTGGGAGACATGCGCCAGGTGGCGGGTGTGCGGCTGGCAGAGCTGGCTGATGGCCCCGAGCGCGGTATCCGCGTCGCCGACGTGTACACGGGCAGCGGCTTCGCCTTCACCGTGCTGCTGGACCGGGGGATGGACATCGGCGCGGCCAGCTTCAATGGCCGGGCGCTGGCCTGGCAGGCCCAGCCGGGCACCCCGGCGCCCGCTTTCTACGAGCCGGAGGGACTGGGCTGGCTACGCACCTTCCACGGCGGGCTGGAGGCCACCTGCGGGCTGACCTACGCCGGCGCCCCGTGCGAAGATCAGGGACAAGCGCTGGGGCTTCACGGCCGCATCGGCCACATCCCGGCTCGCCACGTCTACGCCGACGCCGGCTGGGAAGGTGATGAGTACGTGATCTGGGTGCAGGGCAAGATGCGGGAGACGGTGGTCTTCGGCGAGGACCTGCTGCTCACCCGGCGCATCTCCGCCCGCATGGGCGAGTCTCGCCTGCTCATTGAGGACACGGTGGAAAATATCGGCCATTTGCCCGCGCCCCACATGATGCTTTACCATTGCAACTTCGGCTGGCCACTGATTGACGATGGCACGGAGCTGATCGCGCCCTCGATCCAGGTCACGCCGCGCGATGCCGTGGCCCAGCCGGGGCTGAACCAGCACGCCCGCTTTGAGAAGCCACAGCCGGGCTACGCCGAGCAGGTCTTCTTCCACGACACGCGGGCCGACGCCGACGGGTACGTGACGGTCGTCCTGGCCAATCGGACATTGGACGGCGGGCGCGGCTTCGGCGCGTACGTCCGCTACCGCCAGGCTGAGCTGCCCCGGCTCGTCGAGTGGAAGCAGATGGGGGCCGGGACCTACGTTGTCGGCGTCGAGCCGGCCAACTGCCTGGTGATGGGCCGCGCGGCCGAGCGGGCTCGCGGTACACTGGTGACCCTGGCGCCGGGCGAGAAGCGGGAATATCGGGTCGAGATTGGCGTGTTGCCCGATAACGTGGCTATTGACTCGTTGGCCCAACGAGTTCGTTCGTTGGCGTGAGAGACTTTCGCCCATCATGTTCGTTGGCGTGAGAACACATCTTGTAAGGAGGAGTTATGGAGTCCAGGTATCAGTTGTTACGCATTCTGGCCCTCGTCTCGCTCATCCTGGCCGCCATTGTGTTCATATGGGGGCTGTGGAATGGGCTGAGCTGGCAGGGCAAAGTCGCGGGGTTCCAGGGTTTGACCGCGCCGGGCGGCCTGAAGCTGGTTCTGCGTCTGACCGCGTTCTTCATACCGTTCGGGCCAGCCCTTTTCTTTACGATCCTGCTGTTCCTGGGTGCCAGCGGGCTGCAACTCATGTTGGATACGGCGGAGCGGACCCAGACGCTGGTGAATGAGCTGAAGCAGCGGGCACAAGGGAGCTAGCGCAGTCTGACCATGCTTGATCTCTCCCAGATCCAACCCTTGCTGATCGAGGCCAGGCTGGGCGGCTGGCTCCTCTTTGATTTCCACGGCATGAATCCCATTGCCCGCCGGGTGGTGGGGCTGCCGGGACAGGGGGTGTTCAGCCGCCGCTGGGCCTACTGGATCCCGGCGCGCGGGGAGCCGGCCTGGATCGTCCCGCGCCTGGAGGCTAGCCACTTCGACCCGCCGGCCCCTGGCCGCGTCCTCACTTACGTGAGCTGGCAGGACTGGCGTGACCGTCTGAGCGGCGTGCTGCGCGGTACCGGCCCGGTGGCGATGGAGTACTCGCCGCAGGGGGCGATCCCCTATGTCTCCCGCGTGGACGCCGGCACCATCGAGACGGTGCGCAGCCTGGGCGTGGAAGTAGTCTCCTCGGCTGACCTGGTGCAGGCAGTGGAGGCCAGGTGGACGCCGGCTCAGCTCGATAGCCACCGCCGCAGCGCGGCCGCGCTCCTGGCTGTCAAGGACGCGGCTTTCCAGCGCATCGCCCAGGCGTTGGTAAGCGGTCAGAGCCTTCATGAGCACGAAGTGCAGACTTTTATCCTGGAGCAGTGCACAGAGCGCAACATGACGGGGGCTGGGGCCATCGTGGCCGTCAACGCCCACAGCGGCAACCCGCACTATTTCCCTACGCCTGATCGCCCCACGCCCATCCACCCTGGCGATTGGGTGCTGATTGACCTGTGGGCGAAGGGAACGGAGCCGGACGCTGTCTACGCCGACATCACCTGGGTAGCCTACGCCGGCGCGCAGCCGCCCAGGCAGTACCAGGAGCTCTTCGACATCGTGCGGGCCGCTCGCGATGCAGCCGTGCGCTTCGTCCAGGAAGGGGTGCGGGCGGGGCGCCCCGTCTACGGCTACCAGGTGGACGACGTGGCGCGGAGGGTGATCACCGATGCTGGCTACGGTGAGCACTTCATCCACCGCACCGGCCATTCCATCGGCGTGGAAGGGCATGGCAACGGCGTCAACATAGACAACCTGGAAACCCAGGATCGCCGCCGTCTGATCCCTGGCGTGGGGTTCTCCATCGAGCCGGGCATCTACCTGCCCGAGTTCGGCGTGCGGCTGGAGATTGACATGGTCGTGGGCGAGCGGGATGCCGAAGTGACGACGCTGCCGATGCAGGACGAGATCGTCCGGCTGTCCTGAAAATAGCAGTCAGCTATCAGCGGTCAGCTATCAGCCATCAGCCGCCCGCGATGGGCGAAGGTCTCCTGACCGAGCCTTCGCTCCGCAGCCTGCCTTGAGCCGCTGGTCAGACCGGGGATTTCGCTCAGCATAACATTACCGCGATGGGCGAAGGTCTCCTGACCGAGCCCCCTCCTTCCGTGCGCCGTGGCAGCGCGCCCGGCATGGAAAGCTGTCCTGACTATGGCAAAGCGCTCGCCTCCACTCTCCTTTGACCAGCGTGTGCGCGTGGCGCTGGAGGATCGGCACCTGCGCCTGGCTTTGCAGCGCGCCACGGGGCAATTCACGCTCAAACGGGAGCAGGCTTTCGCTGAACTGGCCGATCCCCAGGCGCTGCGTGACCATGCCCGTGCCATCCGTGAGTACGCGATTACCCATCTGCCGGAGCTGCTGGAGCGGCTGGAGAGGGAGGTGACGACGCGGGGCGGCGTCGTGTATTGGGCTGAGGACGCGGCTCAGGCCCGCCAGATCGTCCTGGAGCTGGCGCGGTCGCACGGTGTGCGCCAGATCGTCAAGAGCAAGTCCATGGTCAGCGAGGAGATCGGCCTCAACCGCGCGTTGGAGTCCGTCGGGCTGGAAGTGGTGGAGACCGATCTGGGCGAGTACATCATCCAACTGGCCGGCGAGACGCCGTCGCACATCGTGACCCCGGCCATCCACAAGCGTAAAGAGGACATCGCCGAGATCTTTGAGCGTCGTCTGGGCGTGCCGTTGACGCTGGAGCCGGAGATTCTGACCGCGGCGGCGCGCCGCCGGATGCGCCGGCACTTCCTGCAGGCCGAGATGGGGATCACCGGCATCAACTTCGCTGTGGCGGAGACGGGGACGCTGGCCATCGTCACCAACGAGGGCAACGGCCGCTTCGTGACGGGTGTGCCCCCGCTGCACGTGGCGATCATGGGCATCGAGAAGGTCGTCCCCACACTGGAAGACCTGATGCTGCTGTTGCAAATGCTCACCCGCAGTGCCACGGGGCAGAAGCTAAGCACCTACGTCAGCCTGATCAGCGGTCCGGCGCGGCCAGGCGATCCCGATGGGCCGGAGGAGTTGCACCTCATCCTGCTGGACAACGGCCGCAGCCAGATCATCGCCGACGGTTACGCCGAGGTACTCTGCTGCATCCGGTGCGGCGCCTGCCTGAACAGTTGCCCGGTGTATCGGGAGATCGGCGGGCACGCCTACGGCTGGGTGTACTCCGGCCCCATCGGCGCGATGGTGACGCCGTTGCTGCTGGGCTTGCCTCACACCAGCGAGCTGCCGGGCGCCAGCTCACTGTGCGGCGCCTGCCGGGATGTGTGTCCGGTGCAGATTGACATCCCGCAAGTGCTGCTGAACCTGCGTGCCGACCTGACCGCGATGGGCCTCTCTCCCTGGTGGGAGCGATGGGCCATCCGCGGGTGGCGCTGGCTGATGGAATCCCCGCAACGGTATCGGTGGGCGGGCCGCCTGGCGCGTTGGGGGAGCTTCTGGCTGGCGCGCCAGGGACGGCTACGCTGGTTGCCCCCGCCATTGAACCGCTGGACGCGTAGCCGGGACTTTCCCGCCTTCGCCGCTCGTCCGTTTCGTGATCGCTGGGCCGCGCGGCAACGTTCGGTACGGGGGGCCAGCTCATGAGCGAGGCACGAAAGGCCATCCTGGGCCGGCTGCACCGGGCATTGTCTGCAGGATCGTCTGGACAGGCGCGGCCGCCCTTCCTTCATTCTCGCCCGTTTCCTTCCCATCGTGAGCCGGTTACCCATGTTGCGGGTGATCGTCACGAGTGGATGATCCGATTCGGCCAGGAGATCGAACGGCTAGGCGGCACATGGGAGTACGCGGAAACGGTCGCGGCGGCCCGGCTGAGCCTGCTGGCCCGCTTTCAGACGGAACACATCCGGTGGGTGTTGGCCTGGGACCCCGGCCTGTGGCCGCTGCCGGGGTTGTACGACGCGCTCTCCACGGTCGGTGTTGACGTGATCGTCCCGAATTTCCGCTCAGGGGATCGGGTGGACGTGCTGCGGCAGGCGGTGGAGGTAGATTTGGGCATCACCGGCGCGGAGGCGGCCCTGGCCAGCACGGGGACGCTGGTGGTGCGAAGCGGCCCCGGCTTCAGCCGGCTGGCCTCCCTCATCACGCCGCGTCACCTGGCGCTGGTGCCCATGTCTCGCCTCTATCCCAATCTGGAAACATGGTTGTCGGACCTGCAGATGACCGGTCGGGCGAAGGAGTTCTTCACCGGGGCCAGCAACGTGACGTTGATCAGCGGCCCCAGCCGCACTGCCGACATCGAGATGACGCTGACGTTGGGTGTGCATGGGCCGCGGCAAGTCAACGTTCTCTTCTTCGAGGAGCGGTGAAAATGGGCCTGACAGTGTTGGAAATTGAGGTCGGAAACCCGGCCAACCCTGAAGTGACGGAGAAGGTGGATCTCCTGATTGACTCTGGGGCTATCTATTCCGTGGTTCCCACCCCCATTTTAGAAAAGCTTGGCATCAAACCGCTGGCGGAACAGGAATTCCGGCTGGCAGATGGCACCAAGGTCGTGCGCAAGAAGGGCATCGCGCTCTTCAAATACGGTGAAAGGGTAGGTGGAGCTGACGTCATCTTCGGTGAAGAAGGCGATTATAAACTTCTGGGGGCGTTTACTCTTGAGACGCTTGGGTTCGTCCTCGACCCATTGAGGCGGGAGCTGAAACCGTTGCCCATGCTTCTCGCCGCTAAATCCCGCCCTTGAAGGAGCGTGGGGCGTCACCAGCCTCTGCCGATAAAAAATTCTGTTAGCGCGCCAAAGGGATGGGATCAATTCCCTGAAATCGACAGGACACAAGACGCAAGATGCAGGATGCGGGCTCTCTGTATCTTGCATCTTGTATCCTGCATCCTGTATCCTGACACTAAGGAGGTAGACATGGCCAAAACAGTCAACGTAGCCCTCGTCGGCTACAAGTTCATGGGGCGTGCCCACTCCAACGCCTTCCGCCAGGCCCCGGTCTTCTTCCCTGAGTTGCCGGTCAAGCCCGTGATGAAAGTGCTGGTCGGGCGCAACCGGGACGCGGTGAAGGCCGTGGCCGATCAGTTCGGCTGGGAGGAGATTGCCACCGACTGGCATGAGGTGGTGGAGCGGGACGACATTCAGGTGATTGACATCGGTTCGCCGGGCAACACTCACGCCGAGATCGCCATCGCCGCGGCCAAGGCGGGCAAGCACATCATCTGCGAAAAGCCGCTGGCCAACACGCTGGACGAGGCCAAGGCGATGGTCAAGGCCGCACGCGAGGCGAAAGTCACCACGTTGTGCAACTACAACTACCGCCGGGTGCCGGCGGTCCGCCTGGCCAGGAAGCTGGTTCAATCCGGCGCGCTGGGGGAGATTCGCCACTACCGCGGCACCTATCTCCAGGACTGGATCACCGACCCCAACTTCCCGCTAGTCTGGCGGCTACGCAAGGAAATCGCGGGCGCGGGCGCGCTGGGCGACATTGGCTCTCACAACGTTGATCTGTGCCGCTACATCGTGGGCGAGCCCATCCGCGTCACGGCTTTGACCAAGACGTTCATCAAGCAACGCCCGTTGCCGGCGGAGGACATGGGGGCGTGGGGCTCGGCGGCCGGCGGTGGCATGGGCGAGGTGACTGTAGACGATGCCGCGCTGATCATCGCTGAACTGGAGAACGGCGCGGTGGCTTCGTTCGAGGCGACCCGCTTCGCGCTGGGCCGCAAGAACTACAACCGATTCGAAATCAACGGCTCCAAGGGGTCCATCGCCTTCAATTTCGAGCGCATGAACGAGCTAGAGTATTACGATGGCACCCAGCCCAGCGACCGGCAAGGGTGGACGGTGATCCTGGCGACCAATGCGGGTGATCACGATTACATCTCCCACTGGTGGCCCCCTGGCCATCCCATCGGCTACGAGCACACCTTCACTCATGCCGTCGTAGATTTCCTCACCGCGCTGGACAAGGGCGAGCAGCCTGACTCGGACTTCCTCAGCGGCGCGCAGACCGACGCCGTGGTGGACGCCGTGCTGAAATCGGCGGAGTCCGGCCAGTGGGTGACGGTGGAGAGGCTGAAGTAGCGTAAATAGCCCTTATCGTCCTCCTGGCGCTTCTTCGGTCGAAGTGGGGGGAGGGAAAAGAAGAGACAGGGCCGGGGACGTCGCCCGGCCCTGTCTCTTGGCCGTAGTCATTGGTCACCCTGAGCGAAGAGCACGGCACGGATCCACGGAATGAGCTGGCGTGGTGCATCCGTGTGAAGGGATGGTAGAAAGACAGGAAGGGAGCTATGCTACGAGTCGGCATCCTGGGCACGGGGACGATGGGGACCTTACATGCCCATCACCTGCGCCAGATCTCTGGTGTCCATCTGGTCGGCGTGACCGCGGAACCGGCCAGCGAGGCGGACGCCCTGGCCGCCAGCCTGGGCGTGCAACGCTACGACTCTGCGGAGGCGCTGCTGGCCGATCCGGCGATTGACGCCGTCGTGATCGCCACCCCTACACCAACCCATGCCGACCTGATCGTGTCGTCGGCGCAACGAGGCAAGCATGTCTTTTGCGAGAAGCCGCTGGCTCGCCACCTGAAGGATGGCCAACGAGCTGTGGAAGCTTGTCGGCAAGCGGGCGTCCGGCTAATGATCGGGCATGTAGTGCGCTTCTTCCCGGAGTACGAACGCGTGAAAGAATTGATAGACCAGGGGGCGATCGGTAAGCCGGCGGTGCTGCGCTTCAGCCGGGTGGCCCCGTTCCCGCGGGTGGGAAAGAACAACTGGTATGCAGACCCCGCGGCCAGCGGTGGCGTCATCCTGGACCTGATGTTGCATGACATGGACACACTGCGCTGGTATTGCGGCGACATCGTGCGCGTTTACGCCCACAGCCTCACCGGGCGCGTCCCGAACCGCGATTACGCCCTGATCACCATGCGCATGGCCTCCGGAGCGATCGCCCACCTGGAGGGGTCGTGGTCCCATCCGGGCGGCTTCCGCACCCGGCTGGAGGTCGCCGGCGACGGCGGGGTGCTCACTGTGGACAGCCGGGAGAGCTCGCCCATCCAGGCGGAAAAGTGGACGACGGAGGGGTTCGGCGGGGGCGTGGTCTTGCCAGAGAGCCCCCTGGCGGAGAGCCCGTACCTGGTCGAGCTGCGCCACTGGGTGGATCACGTCGTGAAGGGCACGCCGCTGCGGGTAACGCCGGAGGACGCGCTCCGGGCGCTGGAGGCTGGCCTGGCGGCCATGGAGTCGGCCGCCACAGGGCGGGTGATCACGCTGGCCGACGGAGGTGCTGCATGAAGATCGCCATCCTCAGCTTTGCCCACATGCACGCGCTCAGCTATGCCGCGTGCTTGCAGCAATTGCCAGAGGTGGAGTTGGCAGCCATCTGGGACGAAGAGGCCGATCGGGGTCAGGCGATGGCGGAGCGGTTCCAGGCTCGCTTTGTGCCGGACCTGGACGCGCTGCTGCGCGATGAGGAGACCGCTGGCGTCATCATCACGGCGGCCAACGCCGATCACAAGGACCTGGCGATCGCCGCGGCGCAGGCGGGCAAGCACATTTTGTGCGAGAAACCCATCGCCACCACGCTGGCCGATGCGCGGGCCATGATCGAGGCTGCGAACGCGGCGGGTGTCAAGCTGATGACAGCCTTCCCGGTGCGCTATAATCCGCCCACCCGTCGCGTGTACGCGCGCGTGCGCGCTGGTGAGATCGGCCCGATCTTGGGGGCCAAGTGTACCAACCACGGCTCCATGCCCGGTGGCTGGTTCGTCCAGCGCGAGCGAGCCGGCGGCGGTGCGGTGATGGATCACACCGTCCACGTGGCCGACCTGTTGCGTTGGATGCTCCAGGATGAGGTGGCAGAGGTGTACGCCGAGATCGGCCATCTGCTCTACCCGGACCTCGGCATTGACGATTGCGGCCTGCTCTCCATGCGCTTTGCCTCAGGCGCGTTCGCCACACTGGACACCTCGTGGTCGCGGCCACCCATCTTCCCCACCTGGGGCGACGTGACGATGGAGCTGGTGGGGCGAGACGGTGTGTTGATCCTCGACGCGTTCCGCCAGAACGTGGAGGTCTACAGCCAGGCGCAGAATCGGGTCTACTGGTCGCACTGGGGCAGCAACATGGATCTGGGGATGATCGCCGACTGGGTGCGGGCCATCCGAGAAGACGCGCCGGCGCCCATCACCGGGCACGATGGGCTGAAGGCGCTGGAGGTCGCGCTGGCGGCCTACCGATCAGCGGAGGAGGAGCAGCCTGTGGCACTGCCTTTGACGTAATGCTTGACGCAAATGTGGTGATTAAAATGGCTTCTGAGATCACACCCGAACAGAGGAGATCGCGGCGCAAATTGATGGCTCCGTTTTGTAGTTTTCTAGAAGATCTTCGTCCATCACGGGATTAGCCCGGCGAAGGCGGCCACAGTGTGCGCGTACTCGGCTGGCCGGCCCATGTCGAAGGAGCGACCGTCCACCTCGTAGGCCCACATCGGCTCATCTTTGAGCATAAGCTGCAATGCCGAAGTCAGTTGGATCTCGCCGCGCTCGCGCAGGTTGTGATCGAGCAGGTGTTGCAAGTGATCGAAAATGGGCGCGGTCAGCGCGTACTGGCCGTACACGCCCAGGTACCACCCGTCAGGCAGGCCGCGGGTGCGCAGATGCTCCCAGGCGTAGTCCGCGGCCGGCTTCTCAGCGATGTGGCTCAGCCGGTAGAGTCGAGCTACTCGTGAATCCTGCTCGCCGGCCATGACGCCGATGGCGTAGATGGCGTTCTCCGGGACGCGCTGAGCGGCCAGGACGGAATGGCCGGTGTACTCGAAGGCATCTATGATTTGCTGGGCGCAGGTGCGAGGCGTGGCGCTGCGGTAGAGGTGATCGCCCAACAAGAGCAGGAACGGCTCATCGCCGACAAAGGGCCGGGCACAGAAAACGGCATGGCCGAAGCCCTCTTGAGTCGGCTGCACGATGAACCGCAGGCGCTCGGCGATTCGCCGCAAGTGCTCGGTTTGCTCAATGGCCTGGGAGAGCTTGCTGAGGCGGCCATTGAGCTCATCGGAGAGAGGGCGGCTGAAGTAAGCCCGGAATACCTCTTCATCGCCCGGCTGCACGATGAGGCACACCTCCTCGACGCCAGCACTGAGTGCCTCTTCGATGATGTGCTGGATGACGGGCTTGGCGATCCCGTCGGGACCGACGACGGGGAACAGCTCTTTCTTGACGGCGCGGGTGGCCGGGTAGAGGCGGGTCCCCAGCCCGGCGACCGGGATGACAGCTTTGCGGATAGGTGGCACGGTGAGCTCCTGGCTGTTGGAAATTTCAAAGACGGAAACGTATTTTCAGGGCACTCGCTTCACGTTTCACGCCTCGCCGATTATAACCCAGTATTAGAGGAAGGCCAACCGTGACAACACAGCTTGAACTGGCCTGGATCCCTCAGCCCAAATCGGTCGAGTGGTTATTAGGACGTTTCACCTGGGAAAGGGTGGAAGCCCTGGTCGTTGCTCAGCTTAAGTTGACACAGATGCAACCGTGATTGACCAAGCGATGCTGCAAGAGGCCACCGGGGTCAGAGACGATAGCCTGAAGCTGGTGCGGAGTTATGCCGGCCTGGGCTATCGGGGTGGCTGGCAGAGCGCCTGGGGGTTGCCGAAAGAAACCGAAGCTGTGGCCACTATGGGCAGTGTCTACGTGTTCTGGGCTGAAGACATCGGCAGGTGGCAGGCAGCCCTGGCCGGCCTGGAAGCGACCGGCATCGGCCACCGCCGGATGGAGGGATTCGGCCGGGTGCGGGTGTGCGATGAGTTCCATCTGATCTTGAGGGAGGGAGCGAAATGAACGCAACTGTGACTCAATACGAAGAAGTGCGCCGCAATCATTTTACCCGAGTGGGGGGCATTTCGCCCGCATACAGCTTGCGATAGCGAGTTCGCACTAATCCCGCCAGCTCACCGTCAGGATCAAGTCCGCACACGTCGGCCAGCACCCGGTCCAGCCCGTCTGTCTTCAGCCGGGCCTGTAACTCGACCGCGCTGGGGTCAGAAGGGTCGTCAAAGGTCAGCCCGGCAGCGATCCCCCAGGCCAGCGCGTCAGGGGTCACGCCATGACGCAGGCACAAGGTTGCCGCTCCCACCAGGCGATCCGAAGAGGCCAGCTTGCGCAGCGGGTCACGCCCCAGACGGGCGATAGGGTCGCCCAGCGGGCGGTTAGCGAACCGCCGCAGCAGATCTTGCACATCCGATTCCAGCCTAGCCGGATCGAACCCATGTTCAGCCACCAGCGCCCGAGCCGACTCTCGCATAGCCTGGGCTGCCCACGGTCCCACCAGCGGATCGTCCAACGCCTCATACCCATAAACGTGCTTACGCCGATGCCCCAGATAAGCGAGCATGGCATGACCGGCGTTATGGATGAACAGTTTCCAGTCCACCCAGGCCTTAAAGCGATCGCGCGGCTCCATGCC
>DAOUAJ010000060.1:0-13799 GCA_034433615.1 Anaerolineae bacterium
TGTCTGCGCCCTTCGGATCTCCCTTCCTCAATGTCGTGCGCACGAGCTTGCAGCAGCGAGGCTTCCAGGTACGGTCTGAAGCAGTTGGCGGTGTCATCTACGTGCGCGGAGACCGCAACCGATTAGCTTCCTTGGGCACATTTGTCACCCACCTGGCCGTGTTGCTTCTGCTGCTGGGCGCGGTGGTCAGCGGGATATTCGGCTGGCACAAGGAGGTAATCATAGGGCCGGGTGAGACCATTGAAATCGGAGGCAGAAGTGGGTTGGCTTTACGCAATGATGGGTTCGATATTGTTCGATATTCCGATGGCAATATCGCAGCTTACCAGGCCGCCGTAACCGTCAGCGTCGCTGGCCAGGAGCCAGTACAGGACACCCTGGAGGTCAACAAGCCTCTGGCCTTTGTGGGCGTTAAGCTGATCTTGAGTGGTTACGCGGAGAGTTCAGCAGGGTACGACGTCACTTTGTTAGCCGTGCATGACCCCGGCTATAGGTTGGTCGTTGCAGCGGGGTTTCTCTTATTCCTGGGCATGACCCTCACCTTCTACCTGCCCCACTGCTGCGTGCAGGCCCGTATTGAACCGGATGGGACGGTGCGCCTGGCCGGACGGGCTGACAGACGGGCCTATGGGTTTGGGAGGGAGTTTACGGTGCTGGTGGAAGAGCTCGGCCACACGGTGGAAGCGGAGGTGTGTCGCTCGCCAGTGGGCCAGGAAGGAGGAGGGATTGGCCACGCGCTTTGAACTTTCCGCTGGCGGGGTAGTGTGCCGGCGCAACGCGGCCGGGCAGATCGAGGTCGCGCTCATCGCCACCCAGGGGGGTGAACGGTGGGCCTTGCCCAAGGGACTGGTGGAGCGAGGCGAGCCGCTGGCCGAGGCGGCCCTGCGTGAGGTGCGCGAGGAGACCGGGCTCGAAGCCCAGATCGTCGAGCGACTGGACCCCATCGAGTACTGGTATTGGTGGGAGGAAGAGGGCAGGAAAACACGGCGCCACAAGAAGGTATACTTCTTCTTGATGACCTGCCAGGGCGGTGACGTCGGCAGGCATGACTTCGAGGTCGAGGACGTGCGCTGGTTCCCGATTGACGAGGCCATCGAGCGGGCCAGTTATGCCAGCGAGCGGGCGATCCTGGAACAGGTGAAGGCCCGAGGAGGCCTGCCGTGCTGATCGGGCTGGCCTATGCTCTGCTGTGGATTGCGGCTCTGGCCTACATCGCACAGGGCAAGGTTGGAGGAGGTCGGCTGGGCTGGGCAGCAACGGGTACGGCGATCGGGGCCTGGGCCGCCCTATCAGCGGGGTTGATCGAGCGCGGTCTGGCAGCAGGCCACTGGCCGCTGACCAACCGCTACGAGGTTGCTCTGTGGTGGACATGGGCCACCATCGCCCTCTACCTGCCGCTGGAGGCCAGTTGGCACGAACGACGAGTTGGACCTTTCGTGCTGGCAGTAGCGCTCCTGGTGGCCAGCTACGCCTTTACTCGCCCTGCCAGTGAACGGTCGCTCGCGCCACTTCTGCCGGCCTTGCGCTCCGTCTGGCTGCAGGTGCACGTGCTGAGTACCGCAGTCGGATACGGAGCATTTGGTGTGGCCGCCGGGCTGGGGCTCATGCAGTTAGTACGACAGCCGTTTTCTCCTATGGAACTCGAGCAGGCTATAGATCGAGCCGTGGGGTTGGGTTTCCCCTGGCTGACGTTAGGCATCCTCAGCGGTGCGATCTGGGCACAGAATGCCTGGGGACGCTACTGGGGCTGGGATCCCAAGGAAACCTGGGCCCTGGTCACCTGGCTGTGGTACCTTCTGATCCTGCATGTGCACCGGTTGCCAGGATGGGGGAGCCGTCGGTTGGCCTGGTTGACCCTCGCCGGCTTCGGGGTGGCCTTTTTCACCTTTGCCGGTGTACCCTGGCTGGTGCGTACCGCGCGTTTAGAGAGCTTGCACGGTTTTTGAGGTATGAAGGGGGGAATGGTTCACAAATTGAGGGTTGAAGGGGGTGTACGATGAGAGAGATTACACGCCGAGAGTTTTTAAGGAAGGCCGGGGCGCTGGCCGTCTGCGGGGCCGGCATTGCCGTCGGCCTGAGCGGTAATCGCTGGTGGGAGAGACCCTGGCATGGAGGGGGCCAACCTGTATCGGCAGAACCCCCCAACCGCTGGTCGGTGGAAGCCCGCTACTACGCCTCCTTCGCCGGCGAAGGCTCGCTTAACTGTGCTGCCTGCCACAACGCCGTGGAGGCACCGCTGCCCGTTTCCTACTGCCACATTCCCCACGCTGGCGTCTTCGTCCGCTGCAATCTCTGCCCTCATCGCTGCATCATCGCCGATGGTGAACGAGGCCGTTGTCGCGTGCGCGAGAACCGTGGCGGCCAACTGTATTCGATGGTATACGGAAACCCGTGCGCGGTGCACGTGGATCCTATCGAGAAAAAGCCTTTCTACCACTTCCTGCCCACTGCTGCCGCATTTTCCCTTGCGACCGCGGGCTGTAGCCTGCGCTGTCTCTACTGTCAGAATTGGACCATCTCTCAGGTCCCGCCGGAGGAGACCGAGAACGCCGACTTGCCGCCGGAGATGGTCGTGCATTACGCACAACGCTACAATGCACCGGTGATCGCCTACACCTATTCCGAGCCGATGGTCTTCTACGAGTACATGCTGGCCACGGCGCAAAAGGCGCGCGAGGCCGGCCTGCGCAATGTGGTCATCTCGGCCGGGTTCATCAACCCGGAGCCTTTGCTCGAACTGTGCGCCGCGGTGGATGCCATCAAGATTGACCTGAAGGGGTACGACGAGGAATTCTACCGAAAGGTGTGCGAGGCCGAGTTGAAGCCGGTGCTGGAGGCGATACGCACCATCTATGAAAGCGGCATCCACCTGGAGATCGTCAATTTGGTGGTACCCACGCTGAATGATAGCCTGGAGCAACTGCGGGCGCTGGCCCGCTGGGTGGCGCAGGAGCTCAGCCCCGACATACCGCTTCACTTCAGCCGCTTCTACCCCCAATACAAGCTGACCAACCTGCCTCCCACCCCGGTGGAGACCCTGGACAAGGCGCGGGAGATCGCGATGGAGGAAGGGATGCGGTTTGTCTACGTGGGGAACGTTCCAGGCCACCCTGGCAACAATACCTATTGCCCCGCTTGCGGCCGGCCGATCATCGCGCGCACGGGCTTCGCGGTGACCGAATATCGTCTGCAAGGGGGAAGCTGTGCCTTTTGCGGCGAGCCTATCCCGGGCGTCTGGTGGCCGGGCCAGCCGGAAGGGCAACCAGTACCGGTGCCACTGGGCGTACCGGACCTATAATATGAAACCAATTCCCTGTAACCTCAATTCTGTGTCTGGCCTGGCCCTTGCCCTGTTGCTTCTTGTTGCCTGTGCGACTCCGCAAGGCAAGATCACGCCTTCGCCGGAGGTCGTAAGCAGCCCGGTGCCATCATCGCTCCCTTCCCTCTCACCGGCAGCCCCTGCAGGCCGGGTTCGACCTTCGGTGCTGGCCGGCACCTGGTACCCGGCTGACCCCAATGCATTGCGGGCCATGGTGGACGAAATGCTGGCCGCGATTGAGCCGGTGGACGGCGCGCCCATCGCCCTCATCGTGCCCCACGCGGGCTACGTCTACTCTGGCCCGGTGGCGGCTGCCGGCTTCCGGCAACTCCAACAGGGGGCATACGACACCGCGGTCATCATCGCTGCCGACCATCAGATGCCCCTCTCCAACCCCATCTCCGTCTGGACAGAAGGGGGCTTCGAGACGCCGCTGGGTATCGTGCCGGTGGACGCCGGGCTGGCCCAGGCACTGGTGGCCGCCGATCCCCGCATCACCGCTGACTTCGCCGCGCACGAAGGGGAACACCCCATCGAGATCGAACTCCCCTTCCTACAGCGGGTCTGCCCGGATTGCCGCATCGTGCCGGTGTTGATGGGCGCGGACGACGACGAGACCGTGCAAGCGCTGGCCGATGCGCTTATCAAGCTGCTCCCCGGCCGGCGAGCGGTGGTGATCGCCAGCTCGGACCTTTCCCATTACCCTGCCTATAACGACGCGCTGACCGTAGATGGTGCTACCCTGGCAGCCATCGAGAGCGGCGACCCCGCAGCGGTGCGAAGGGCCATTGCCGCGTCTATGGCAGCGGACGTGCCGAACCTGGCCACCTGTGCCTGTGGCGAGGCCGCGATCCTGGTCGCCATGCGGGTCGCGCAAGGGTTAGGCGCGAACACGATCACCGTGCTGCGCTATGCCAACTCTGGAGACACCCCTTATGGGGACAAGGATCAGGTGGTAGGATACGGCGCGGTGATGTTCTGGCGCTACGAGCCCCCTGAACTGACGTCGCAGCAACGCCAGGCGTTGCTGGCTCTGGTCCGCTCGGCCATCGCCGAACACTTGAGGTCGGGCCGTATCCCCGACGAGCGGCCTGCCGATCCGGCGTTAGCCAGGCGTTCGGGAGCCTTTGTCACGCTGAAGGAGAAAGGGGAGCTACGCGGCTGTATCGGCCACATCAGGGCGGATACCCCATTGTATCGCGTTGTGCAGGAGATGGCCGTATCTGCCGCCACCGCCGACCCGCGCTTCCCGTCGCTTATGGCCTAACCAGTGCGGGTGACGGCTGGCTCGTGGAGATTGGCCCGGCTTCAGCGCCGGGTCCCCACTGGCTCGTGATATCTATCGCTCAAGAAAGCGCCGGTTACCCAGCCTGTGCATCGGCCGTCGCTCACCTTGAAGTACCGGGTGAGCCCCCCCGCCATGCGTGCCGCATCCAGGACCCTCACCCGCGTGCCGTGTCGGATCGTGCAAGTAGCTTCCGTCTGAGAAAAATCGGCGACCACACCGATCTCCATGTACGTGTACGGCTCCTCGGCTGTCGGCCTGCGGCCGTCCATGTAAGCCTCGCCCGGCACGGTGATCCTGCCCCCGGGCAGCTCGAATGTGCGCCTTTCTGACAATGACTGTTGAATGCAGCCGCCCAGTGCCAGAAAGCAGATCCACAAGATGGTCAGGCTGGCTAACAAAGCCACATAACGTAACTGTCTCGCACTCATGGCATACCCCATTGACTGCTGTCCGATATAGGGGCGGCGCCTCCGTGCCCGCCCCTATGCCCGGCCCTCCACCTCTGCCTCCAGCCGCTGGTAAAACGCCAACATAAAGGCGTGGCGCTCCGCCGCGATCTGCCGCGCCGTAGCCGTATACAGCCGATCTTGCAGCCGGGCCAGCTTACGCACGAACTCGTGTACAGGGGTGTAATCAGGCGGGTCAAACTCGGGGCCGTCGGGGTCTATGCTGGCCAGGGGCGCCCATAGGCGCTGCCCTTGCTGACCACCGTAAGCAAAGGCCCGCGCCACGCCGACCGCCCCCATTGCATCCAGTTTGTCGGCATCGAACAGGCATTGGGCCTCCAACGTCTCCGGTGCTGGCCCTGCCCGGAAACGGTGTGCGGCGATGGCATGCGCCACCGCCTCTACGAAGGGTGCCGGCCACCCTGCCAGGACGGAACGGGCGCGCTCCGCTCCCCGCAGATGGTGATCGGGGCTGTTGCGCTCGATGTCGTGCAAGAGCGCAGCCGTACGCACCACCATCAGGTCCGCCCCCTCGGCGCAGGCAATGCGCTCCGCCAGCGCCAGCACGCGCAGCACATGATCGAAGGCGTGCGCGGCGTCAGTACCGTCGTACAGGGTCCGTGCCTGGTCAATGGAGATCGGAGATTGGAAGTTGGAGGTTGGAGGTTGGAGGTTGGAGGTTGGAGCAGGCGCAGGTGCAGCCTTAGCTGCCGATGATCGCAGTCGCCACCAGAGTGCGCCCCCCGGCAGGCTGGAGACGATGATCACGGCCTGCATGAGCAACGACATTGCCAGCGCCAACCCCCTAGGCACGCCCAATAACCCGAAGAAGAAGGGATACGCGTTCTGGTTGACACCAATGCCGCCGATGGAGATGGGAATCAGCAACACCAGGGCGATCAGGGGATTGAACAGGCAAATGTAAATCAATGGGACGCCGCCGCCCAACGCTTCAGCCAGCAACCAGTTGACCAGGTTGGTGAGCATGAGTCCCCCCAAGGCCACCAGGAAGGCCAGGCCCAGTGTGCCATAGCGAAAGCGGTAAGCGCCAAACGCGTCGGAGATGCGGCCGTAAACGGGGGCTAACGGTGCCAACCAGCCTGATTGGAAGAGCCGTCCTGCTAAGGCTCGCAGCCGCCGGCTAAGTAGCACGCCAAAGCCGCCCACGATGGTCACCAACGCCAGAAAAGCCACGTACTCCACGATCTGTAGATCGTGGTTGCCCTTAACGGTGTTGACCACGATGAGGGCAGCCACGACCGCCGCGCTCATGTACGCGATCAGGCCCACCACCCGATCCACGATCACCGAGACGGCGGCGTCGGCCAGGCGTGCGGTGTAGCGGGCCAGTCCATAGCCCCGCATGACGTCACCACCGACGTTGGCAGGCAGGAAGTTGTTGAAGAACACACCTACAAAGGTATAGCCCAGTAACGCCCGCAGCGGCACCCGAATACTCTGGGCCTGCAAAAGGATCCGCCATTTCACTGCATTCAGAGAGATGGCGCTCAGATACAAGATGAGCGCCAACAGTAGATGCCAGACGTTAGCCGAGGCGACCATCTGCCCTACCTCGGCCAGATTTACACGGCTGAAGGCCCAGGCGATCAAAGCCAGGCTGATGATCGCCTTGGTCAGTGTGTTCAATTTATCTTTCAACAGGCCTTACCTCATGTACCGGAGTGGCCAGCGATCTCTGCTCGCGCTGATGGGCCGTCCACTCCTGTTCAGCCTGAGCCAGATTGGCCTTCTGAGTCCAGGCCATGTCCCAGACGGTGTGCCGCTCCTTCTTGATGGCGAAGTCGTACCAGCCCAGCAATCGTGCCCACCCCTCCAGCACGGCCAACAGTCCCAGCGTGTACAGCAGGCGAATGGCCCCCCACACTTCGCGCAGCGCGACCTTCAACACCCGTGTGTTTTGGATGCTGGAGACCCGGTAGCCGTACTTATGTTTGAGGTACAGATGACCGGCATGATTGCGGCGGCGCTGTCGCACGAAATCGCCGACGGTGGCAGGGCCGGAGTTATAAACTACAGCGTCAGGCGCGTAACGCACTTGCAGGCCGCGCTGAATGACCAGCGCTTCCACGAACGCTTCGTCCATGGCCACGTCGGGCGGGATCTGGTCAAACACCTTACGGAAAGCGACCAGCTCGCCCAACCGGGGGATTTCCAGGCACAGTTCGTGCTCCATGCGCAGACGCAAGTGGGTGAACAGTCCTACCAGGTGGTCGGGCGTGTTCAATGGGATCTTATGAGCGCCCGTCATGCCCACCTGGGGATCGGCGAACATACGCACCAGGTGCTCGATCGCGTCCTCGCGTGGCAATGTGTCCCCGCTCTCCACAACGCAGATGTCCTCACGAGCGTTCTTCAGAAACACGTTGACCGCGGAGGTCTTCCCTTCGCGCCGCTCCTGGACGAACAGGCGGATGCGCGGATCGCGGGCCGCATACTCTTGCACGATGGGAACCGTGCGATCGGTGCAACCCGAAGCGACGACGATGATCTCAGCGATCTCCACATCGTGCAGGTGCTGATCGAGCAGGGCGTCCAGCAAGGCGCCGATGTTGGCTTCCTCATTGTGCGCCGTCACCCCCACACTGCAACGGATCTTTTTCTGACTCAAGGTTCGCTCTCCCCAGCTACAGAGGCCAGAGGCAACGAGGGATGAGTAACAAGCCTGCCCTGCGCCGCTGGTTAGGCCAGGGTAACGAGGGATGGGGAGGTGATATGAGACCTCTTCCCTTGTTGCCTTATTACTTGTTGCCCCTGGCCTTAGATGCAACTCAAATTCAGTAGATCACGATTTCGGCTCAAAGCCCCGTCCCCGGGGCGTCCATCTAGCGCCCGAGGACGGGCTTGGGAGCAAAACTGTGCTCTACTGAAATTCTTCTGTAACTCTCATGGATTGCCCGGCGATGACCAAATTCTTGCCGCTATTATACCCCAATAAATCACCACGCTGAAACCGCCATGGCCTGCCTACTTACGGCGTAGTGGCTGGCCGGCACCCCAATACCTGCTCGAACAATGCCTCATACTGATCGGTCACCGCGTCCCAGGAATACAGGCAGCGGACTCGCTCTTCCGCTCGCCGCCGGCAATCAGCTACCAGCTCAGGATCGCTTAACAGGCGGGCCAGGACGGGGCGCAGACCGGTCGCTCCCTCACGGCCAGGATAGCTCAGCCCGGCATCGCCGATCGTCTCCAGATTCTCCGGTGTGTCATGGACCACGACGCAGTTGCCGAAGGCCATCGCCTCCAGCAAGGCCGGGTGGGTACCACCCACCGCTGATGTCTCCACGAAAACCAAAGCATTGGAACCCAGCTCGTGGTAAGCTGCACCAAACTGATAACCCGTGAAGACAATGCGCGGGTCGCCTGCTGCCGCAGCTCGCAAATCGGCCTTGTAGGTGTCTACATACGGCGCATCACCTACGATCACACACTTCAGGGCGGTGTCCAGGCCACGGAAGGCTTCCACCAAATGATGGACGCAGTTCTCTGGCACCAGTCTCCCCACAAACAGCACGTAACGCCCGGCTTCCAGCCCGAACTGCTCCAGGACCGGACCTGGGGGCAGCCGCGGCACGTCCGCGCCGTAAGCGATGTACGTGGTGGTGATGCCATATACATCGCGATAATACGCCTGTACCACGCGCGAGTCAGTGATAACCGCGTTGGCCAGCCAGCCAGACATACGCTCGGCAAACCGGATGTATCGCTTGGCCAGAGCTGGCCATTTCGCTCGCTTCCAATCCAGCCCGTCCACGTTGATCAGTGTCTTCTGCCCGGCCAGTCGCGGGATCCAGGTCACCAGCGCGTTGCCAGCGATGAAATAGAGGCAGACGTCGTATCCCTGGGTCAGGGCGTGGCAGGAGGAGAGGAAAGAATGCACAATGGTGTCCAGGTATTTGTTGGCGATGGTGGGCAGTTTGACCAGACGCATGCCCTTGTAGGTGGGAGGGGGGTAGACGATATGGTGGCTGCGGCAATATACCGTGACCTGGTGGCCGCGTTGCACCAGGCGACTACCCAGCTCTTCCACACACGTCTCAAAGCCGGAATAAGAGGCAGGCACACCGCGCGTGCCCATCAGCGCGATCTTCATGGACGGCATTCAATCGTGCAGTACGTGGTCCAACCCCTGGAGAAACAGGTTATGGATGTGCTCATCGTCTAGCGCGTAGAAGACGTGCCGCCCGACCTTGCGCGCTCGCACCAGGCGCAGTTGGCGCAACAGCCGCAGTTGGTGAGATACAGCCGACTGCTCCATGTTCAGGCAGCGTGACAGGTCACCCACGCATAGTTCCACTTGCCGCAAGGCAGAGATCATACGCACTCGCGTGGGATCACTCAATGCTCTGAACGTCTCCGCCAGCCGGCCAGCCGTCCCTTCGTCCAGGAAATACGATGCGGCTACGCTGACCGCGGCCTCATCGGGGTGTTCGTCTTCACATTGCAAGAGTCCATCAGGTTGTGCCACCTTCGTTCCCTACCTCCCTAGCCGCTAAATAGTAACACGCCCCCCCTGGTCGGTCAAATGATCAAGTCGAATTCGGGCCACAGGCTGCCTGCCTCCTCTCAGCTCACGTTGCTGCTCATAAGGCCGAGCAGGGCAGCCTGTCCCCTGGCCCCTGTGCCTGGCCACAGGACAGGCTGCACGACGTCCAGGGCGGCTGGCCGTCAGGCCAGGGGTGAAAAGCTGGAAAAGGGGTTTTGCGGAGGGGGTTCCCTCCGCACTCCCCTGCTGGCACTGGTGAGAGGCGCTCTGAAAACTTACTGGCAAATCGTGCATGTACCCGCGATGTAACCGTGGTGGACGACTATGCCGTGCTGTGGTATAAGTAGGGGGACGTGAATCAGCAATGAGAGGTACAGTAGCATGGAGCACATCACTGTTAGTACTCACACTCGCAAGGCATCTATCTAGCTGAGTTCGACGGCCCGCGCCGCCGCCAGGTGTGGGCTAAAATTGTGGAAACGTGAGACGTACCATGCCTGAGATTCGCCAAAACATTGCTACCAAAGAGTGGGTGATCATCGCGACGGAGCGCGCGCGGCGGCCGGAGCAGTTTTTACAACATGGGCGCGAGCTCACGGAGTCTCGCCCAACGTGGGATGCTGGCTGTCCTTTCTGCCCAGGCAACGAGGAACCTCCACCCATGGAGCAGATGCGTATCCCGGCAGAGGGGCCATGGCGGGTGCGCGTGGTGCTCAACAAGTATCCCGCATTGAATCTGGAAGGGGAGCGTATCAGGCACTTTGATGGCGTCCACCGTTGGTTGTCTGGCGTGGGCCGCCACGAGGTGATCATCGAATCGCCTCAACACAACATGGGCCCAGCGCTGGAGACTCCGGAAGAGGTGGCACTGACCCTGCAAGCCTTTCAAGCCCGTGGCTCCATCTTCGCCCAGGACCCTCGCATCGAGCAGATCATTTACTTCAAAAACCACGGGCCACAGGCGGGCACGTCACTGGTGCATCCGCATGTGCAAATCGTGGGCTTACCCGTCGTGCCCTACCACCTTCGCGCCAGAGCGGAAGAGGCTCGCCGCTATCTCGACGACACGGGCAACTGCGTTTTCTGCGAGATGTGGCGCGGGGAGCTCGCCGCGGGCGAACGTGTGATCACCGAAAACCGGCATTTTGTCGCCTTCATCCCTTATGCGGCTTTCTCTCCCTTCCACACCTGGGTCATGCCCCGGCGCCATGCGCCCTTCTTCCTGGAGGCCACTTCAGACGAGATCGAGGCCCTGGGACGCATCTTGCGCGACGTGCTGCGCCGGCTGTACATTGGGCTGCATGACCCTGACTACAATTACGTGATCCGGGAAGCGCCGTTGCGGGACCCCGGGCGGGAGTACCTGCACTGGTACGTCACCATCATCCCACACGTGACCAAGGCAGCCGGCTTTGAGATGGGGAGCGGTATGTTCATCAACACCGCCCTGCCTGAAGAGAGCGCGGCGTTCCTGCGTGGAGTTGACCCGACGATGACACCTTGACCTCGGGCAGAGCGAATGTACAATTGGACGACAGACGAAAGGGGTGAGACCATGACAGAGCGGCTTGGCGTCGTAACCGATGGCGCATTCAACGCCACTCTCACGGTGCGACTCGACCCAGGTGTGTCCACCGAGGGGCTGCGCATCGGGGATTTCGTCATCGTGGAAGGGAGCGATCACATTTTCTTCAGCACCATTGCGGACATCCAACTGCGCGCCACCAACGCCGGCATTCTCAACCAGCCACCGGTCAGCGCATCGTCTTTCATCGCCCGTGCCCTGGCCGGCACCGCCACCTACGCAGCCGTGCAGGTCAAGCCGATGCTCATGATTGACAAGCCCCAAGGCGATTTTGTGGACATCACTGTGCGTCCCCAGCCGGTGCGCACCATCCCCATGCACTTCGCCATCCTGCGCCAGGCTGGCGAACTGGACTTCCGCGACGTCTTCGGCGAGGACCATGACCATTTCTTCGCCATGGGCTACCCGCTGACCATGGACATCCCGGTCTGTCTGGATTTACGCCGGCTGATGGAACGTTCCAACGGCGTCTTCGGCCAATCCGGCACGGGCAAATCGTTCCTGGTGCGGCTGCTCCTGTGTGGCATTATTGACCGCAACGTGGGCGTCAACCTGATCTTCGACATGCACGATGAGTACGCCTTCGGCAAACAGTCCGAGGACGGCGTGCCAGTAAGAGGATTAAAGGAGCTGTTCGGCAGTCGTGTGCTGGTCTATTCCCTGGATGAGCACGCGGCTCGCCGCCAGGTTCATCGGGCGGATGTTATCCTCAAGATCGGTCTTAATCAGATCGAGCCGGAGGATGTCCTGCTGTTGGCCGAGGAACTCAACCTGCGCAGCACAGCGGAGGCTACCATCGGCCTGCTGGAGGATCGCTACGGTCGTAGCTGGTTTCCCACGCTGCTAGAGATGTCGCCGGAAGAGTTGAACGCCTTCTGCGAGGCAAGCGGCGCGCACCCGGCCTCGCTGGCCAGTCTGCAACGACAGCTCAAGATGATCGGACGCCGGCCCTACATCGTACCTGAGGCCCAGTACGCCTACATTGACGACATGGTGGCCGCGCTGGACCGCAAGCGGCACGTGATCCTCCACTTCGGCGCCAACAGCACTGTGCTCGATCACATGCTGGTGGCCAACATCGTCACCCGCCGTGTGCGCCATCTCTACCAGCAGAAAGTGGAGCGCTACGAAGAGACGCGCAACGCGGCTGACCGTCCGCAACCGCTCATGATCACCCTTGAGGAGGCCCACAAGTTCCTCAACCCGGCCGTGGCGCGGCAAACCATCTTCGGCACCATCGCCCGTGAGCTGCGCAAGTACTATGTCACGTTGATGGTGGTGGACCAACGGCCGTCCGGCATTGACCCGGAGGTGCTGTCGCAGCTCGGCACGCGCATCACCGGCAAGATGACCGAGGAGCGAGACATTGACGCCGTACTCACGGGCGTGGGCAATCGCTCGGTGTTGCGCGGCGCGCTGGAGAGCCTGGATACCCGCCAGCAGATCCTGATGATGGGCCACGCCGTGCCTATGCCCGTCGTCCTGCGCACTCGTCACTACGACGAGGCGTTCTATCGCTCACTGAAATCGGTGGCGGAACCAGGACCGGAACCGGAGGATGCGCTGGAGCGCGTAGCGCTCGCTCACGCCCGCGTGCAACAGGACATCAGCGACTTGTTTGGAGACTAGCGATTGGAGATCCGCACCCTTCACCCCGACGAACTCGAATCCTGGTTCGACCATTGCGCCTTTGCTTTCGACGAGCAGGAGAACCGCCAGTACTTTGTCAACCACTGGCAGAACGATCCCTGGCGCAGCTTAGAGACGATCTTCGTCGCCCTGAACGATGGCCGCATCGTGAGCACGGTGCGTGTTTTCCTGCGCAAGATCTATCTGCGCGGGGAGGAAGTGCCTGCCGGTTGCCTGGGGGAGGTGTGCACGCGCCCGGCTTACCGTGGGCGCGGCCTGGCCACCCGCTTGATCCAGGATGGTATCACCTGGATGCACGATCACGGCATTGTCATCTCCGCACTGAGCACGGGTGGAGGTGGACCATTTTACACCCGTCTGGGCTGGCAGAGCGTGCCCGTCGCCTGGGGAGCTGCCCGTATCCAGGCTGCGTCCGATCCTCGTTTTGATTTTCGCCCGCTCGACCTGGCGAGCGATGAGGATCTGGCGATCGCTTCCCGGCTGCACAGGGCCTTTGGCCGGCGCTTCAACGGCATCTTTGTACGCGATCATCCTGACTACTGGCGACAATGGGTGCGCACTGAAGCCGGCTCATTGTGGCTGGCGATACAAAGTGGGGAGCCACTAGGCTACATCGCTGTCCGTGAGCACTGGGGGCGGACGGTGGTCATGGAATATGGCGGTCTGCCGGGTGCCCGGGAAGTGTTTGAGGCGCTGCTCCACCATACCGTCACTCAACTCGGCCGCGCCTCGGCGACCATGTGGTTCCCCGCGGCCATCGCGCCGCACATGCCCCTGTGCGCCCAGCGGATAGAAAATGGCGTGCATTACCAGGTGATCCGTCCAGAACGTCTGCCCGGTCGTGGTGCTATCCCACTGCCAGAGTTAATACGAAGCCAGCAACCCGACCTGGATATGGGCACATCATCCCACCACGTGACATGGGAGACAGACGAATACTGAGTGATGCGTGCCTGCCCTGGACGACGTGCAGGCCAGGGAAACATGATCCGTGAAGGTGTGAT
>DAOUAJ010000061.1:0-4681 GCA_034433615.1 Anaerolineae bacterium
GTGGGGATAAATGAAGGCGTTTGCAGTCAGATACCAGACGGCGAGGCTCACAACCAGAACCGTGCTCCAGGCTCTCCTGAACTGCAGGAACCCCATTGTGATGGGCGAGGTTTCCCGACCGAGCCTTTTCGCCTCGGTCGGGAGACCTTCCAGACGAGGGGCCAGGGAAGACCGCCAGTCACCTGCCGTCATCGGCTGGTAGCTAATAGCTGATAGCTGATAGCTGACGGCTGACCGCTTTGCATCGGCCGTGGCGCCGCCAGTGGCATAGGGAGTTGTCCTGAACCGCAGGAGTATAGCTGCCCCTAATCCTCCGATGGCGAAGAAGAAGGGATAGATCATCAGCACGTGACGCAGGCCGAGGTGGATGTGGCTGCCCATGGCGACACCCAGGAACATGAGGGGGACCACCGTCCAGGTCGTCAGCGCCGATGCCGGAAGGTCGAGACCTTTCAAGAGCAGGCTTCTTTCATCGGAGATTGACTTCCGTATCCGCCAGATGACCAGATACGTGAAAGTGCCTGCCAGCAGGAGCAAGGTCGGCAGTGGCGTCTTGATCCCAATGGCGATGGGGAAGTACTCCGGCCAGCCGTACATGCCGACCTTGCCGTGCAGGTAAGTCCGGTTCCCGCGCGCGTTGTTCAGGATGACGTTGATCAGAATCCCGTAGATGTAGCGGGGCGCTGGCAAGGGGCGGGTATTCAGCGTCTCGTCCACCCAATCGGCCAGCGGCCCGCCTCCGCCGAGGAGCTGGCGCGTGGCGGTGATCGTCTCTACCCAACGGTCGTACGAGGGCTCCAGGTCGCGCACGATGGCCGTACCGGTGCCGTAAAACAGGATGAGGGCGATCAGCCACCCTGCAACGATGGCGATCACCACAGAGGGTACGACTTTGAGAATGCGTGGCAGCCGACCCTGGCGAGGCGTGTCTATCCACGCGGTGAGTGCCGCTACCAGGGGAAGGATGCCGGGCAATAGCAGAGCGGAGTGCTTGACCATGACGGCCAGCCCGAACCCCAGAACGACCAGGAGAAGGCGGGGCCAGGTCGGCTTACGGGCATAGCGCCAGGTCAGATATACCGCCAGGAATGCGCCCAGCGCCATCCCCAGGTCGGTGGTGCTCAGACCCGCATGAGCCAGGATGTTGGGGCAAAACGTGTAGAGAAACAACGCGGCCATCGCCGCTGTGGTGCTCACTGCCTCTGCTACCCACCGGTAGAGTAGTGCTCCCAAGACAAGACCCAGGCCGATGATGGGCAGACGCGCCAAGGTGAGAGCCGTAAGATCGGAGATATAGGGTTTGATCTGCTTTCGCACCTCGCTCAGGCTGGCTGTGCGCCATCCTTCATTTTCGTCGTTCAGGGTCACGTTCCACGAATCGTCCACCAGCAGCAGAGGCAACGCGGAGATCGCGTTGACCAGCGGGGGATCATCGCTGCTCAGCCGGGCGTCGCCCGTGATGAGGAACGCGTACCCCCGGACGATGTGCTTGGGCTCATCCGCCGTGTTGGTTTTTTGAGCAATGCTGGTGGTGGTCAGCAGCGCAAACAGCAACAGCAGCAGGGTGGAGAGCAGTCTGTTCACGTTTTACGCCTTACGCATCACGAATGGCGTCTCCACAGCCGCGGCAGCACACGCAGCTTTGTGGGCAGCAGGATGCGATCGCCGGACGGCCGGCCAGATGTGTCCGTTACTTTCAGCCGGACACCCGTGGCCGGATCGTACATACCCACCTCCAGTGAGTAATCTCCTGCCTGTGCCTCCCAGGGCACTCGCAGCCGATAGCGATCCTCGATCAGCATACGCTCCGGCCAGGTATCGGTGGGCATGGTTCCGCCCACGGGGGGGTTGTCACGCCCGGCCGTCATGACCCCTTCAGGTGTCAGAAGGTGCGTGAACACAGTGTACGAACCTTCTGCCTCCCTGGCTTCGCTGGGGAGAGGCTCCACGCGCAGCCAGTACAACATAAGCGTGATCTTCTGACCGGGCATGGCCAGGGGCGGGTCCACGTGAGCGTTGATCAGCCGGAAGTGGCCACCCAGCGTGCCCAGCCCGGCCGGAAGCCATCCTTCATTGGTCCCGATGCGATACAAATCGCCGTTAGGCATCTTGAGCCGCGCCACCGGTCGGCCAGCCGCCAGCCGCTCCATAGCTTTTGCATCCTCATCAGCATCTATCCAGACCCAGAACGGGGCCTCCCTTCGCGCCAGAGATTCCAATCGGGCATCCTGCTGTGGCCCCGCTGTCAGGATCAGGTCGGTTTGCTCATGGAGGAAAGGATAGAGATGGCGGAATGCCAGTCCATCGGTGATGACCACTGTCTCCCGTGTCGCCCCACCTCCCGCCCGCAGGAAAGCAATTGTCGCGCCGTAGGGCTCTTTGAGCAAGCGAGAGGAGACGTAGGCCTCTCGCACCGGCCCCCATAAGGCCACACCTGCTACCACCATCAACAAGGCAGCGGCCTGGACGACGCGGGGCCACCATGCGGGCGGGGTCAGCGATGGCCGCGTGCTGATCCAGGCGAAATCCACGGTGAGAATGATCAGCAAAAGGGTGCGTGCCAACACGATCGTGGCCAGCAGCCAGGGAGCTTCAGTCAACATGCTGGCCAGGATGGGATGCTCGATCACATTCAGCGCGGTGAGCAAGATGGCGTAGATCAGGCCACGTAAGTTGGGCAACAACAGGACGATGAACGGTAACAGGTACACCAGGTATTGCGGGTTCCAGGCTTTGAAATAGAGAAGGAACAGGGCTGTGGTGAACCCGGCCAACGCTATCGTGCGGTGTGGCGTGCGATCATCCCGTCGTCGCGTCCAGATCCAGGCGTAGATCAGCCCGAACGCCAGCGTGACCCAGCTCCAGGGCACGCGCGAATCGTGCAGCGTCACGTCGGCCTGTGGATCGGCGCGGTCGCCCCCGATGGCACCGATCAGGTCAAAGCCGTCCCACAGTGCCCAGATAGTGGACCAACTTGAGCGGGTCACCAGCCCGCGGGCGAAGGCGGTGAAGTAAGCCGGGCTGAGGGCGTAGGCGGCCCCCATGACGATCGCCACGACGAGAAGCGCGGTGCCGGTCAGCCAGGCCCGTTGGCGCCAGCCGCGCAGGGCACGCACGGCCGGCCCCAGCATGACCGCGGGAAACAGCTTGATCGCCGTCCCCACGCCGATGGCCAGCCCCGCCCAGGCCGGCCGCGCGCTCAGAACGGCCCATAGCCCCAGCAGCATGAAGGCTAACGGGAACGCGTCGAACGCGCTGGTCATGGTGTAGACGGGCGCGAATAGTCCCGCGTACAGCCAGGCGACGCGCAAGGCTCGCCCTCGATCCCATGCTCGTAAGGCGATGCCGTATAACGCTACAAAGCTCACCGTCTCCCAGACGAGCAGGAAGAGGGCCAACGCGCTGTTGAACCATAGCCGCTCGTTCTCCCACAGCGGAACGAGGCGTATCAACTGATAAAGCCCCACGCTCAGCCAGGGGAACGGCGGCGGGTACTCGGACCAATAGTCGCGAAAGGGCAAGGCCCCGTAATCTATCGCGCTGGCGCCGCCCAGGTAGTAGACGAAGTCCGAATAATCGCGCACGTACCCGCCTGGGCGGTACATGAAAGCCACGAACAGGCGAAAGGTGACGAAAAGCGCCAGCAGCAACACGAAATCGTTGTGGGTCTGGTAGATCTTGCGGCAAAATACCCACCAGAGCACCTCATCCTTCTGGTTAGTCGTCTTCCACCACATTGCAATACTAGATTGTATGCGCTATAATTTTCCCCTGCCGACCAGGTCAGTTAATTTGTGTTCCGTGTTTCATCCACCCAAGGGAGAAGAAGAAAACGTCATGGAACTGCACAGTGCATCAGATATTACCCTGAACGCTCGTAAAGCGCCACTAAAGGGATGTTCCGGTAGTCTAACCTCCACACCGGCTGGTATTTCGCCATGTAATCCACCACATAATCGAAAAACGTCGTCTGTCGGTACTCGACGATAGCGAAGTCAGCCTGGTCCATGCCCGCTTCCACCCATTTTACACCGGAATCGTCGTAGAACGATCCCCACCCCGGCGGCCGCACCATCACCAGGTCGTCCCGCAGCAGCCCGGCCTTTTGGTAGTAGTACATCACATCCCAGCTATTGGGCATGACCCACACGGTCGCTCCAGGCGCGGCTCGACGGTTCAGCTCAGGCAAGGCCGCCCGATAGGTGGACGCCCAGTAAATGGTCTCCAACTGCAGGCGATGGGCGCCGCGCACGCCGCCGATCGCCTCATTATAGTAAGCCAGCTCGAACGGGTGCAGACGAACAATGGCGAGAGCGCCGGGCACGAGCACAGCGACACCCAGGACGACGGTGAGGAGCCCGGGCCATGCCTTCCTCATGACGATGGATGACGGACGACGGACAATGGACGACAGGAAACGCTCGTCTGTCGGCCGTCGTCCGTCGTCTTGTGCACGCGCAAAGGCGCGCAATTGGAGCCAGCTCACCGCGACATCGAACCCCAGCCCGGCCAGCGGTGCCAGAAACACGTACGTCGGCATCAGCAGCCGGTCGCTGTCGAAGGCGCGGCTGGCCGGCCGCATGAACCAAATCACTATGAGTAGCGCGTTGATCAACCACAATGCGGCTGCAGACTGCGTCGGCCCTGTCCGGAGCGCTCGTGCTGCCCCGATCCCCGCCAG
>DAOUAJ010000062.1:0-10438 GCA_034433615.1 Anaerolineae bacterium
CGACGACGATGATCGTCTCCGGCTTCATCGAGCCGATGGTCAAGGAGCTGCCGATGGAGTACGCGGTCGAGATGAACCGCCTGATCCAGTTGCAGATGGAAGGCTCGGTTGGATAAAAGGTAACAAGGCAACGAGGGATGAGGGGCTGAGTGCCTCGTTACTCGTTGCCCCTGGCCTGATCGCCAGGACAAGTACAAGGGATAGGCCCGGTGCCTTGTTGCCCTTCACGTGAAAGGTGAGGTCTTGGAGAAGGTTATGGCAGTACCTGTTGTAGTGAGCAACGGGTTCAATCGGGACGCAGTGGAGGCATTGTCGGCGCAGCGGGGCGACCCCGAGTGGGTGCGAGAGTGGCGGCTGCTGGCCTGGCGCTTCTACGAGGAGATCCCGTTTCCCACGATGAGCGATGAGCCGTGGCGGCGCACCTCGCTGCGTGGCTTAAACCTGGAGCGCGTGCTGCCCTGGCGGGTCCATCCGCCGGCAGTGGCGACGGCCCTGAGCGAGTTACCCGCCAGGTTGGCTCAGTACCTGGCCACACCAGAGGAGACGGCCGGCCTGCTGGTTGAGACCGACGGGTACCCTCGATTCCGCACCTTGAGGGACGATCTGGCCGCGCGGGGTGTCATCTTCACCGACATGGACACCGCCGCGCGCGAGCACGCAGACCTGGTGCGACCGTATTTCATGACCGAGGCGGTGCCCATTGATGCCAACAAATTCTCCGCGCTGCATGCAGCCTTCTGGCAGGGCGGGGCCTTTCTGTACGTCCCGCGCAACGTCAAAGTTGATTTGCCGTTGCAGGCGGTGATCGCCGGAGAGTCAGCAGGCGTGGGCAACTTCGCGCACACCCTCATCGTCGTGGAGGAGGGGGCAGAAGTTACCTATGTCGAGGATCGCGTCTCTCTGACTGCGGGCGATGGTGGGTTCCATAGCGGCGTGGTGGAGATTTACGTCAAGCCCGGCGGACGGCTCACCTACATCAACTTGCAAGATTGGGCTCGCGACGTCTGGAACTTTTCAACGCAACGCGCGCTGCTGGATCGGGACAGTTGCCTGTTGTGGATCGCGGGCAATCTGGGCAGCCGGCTGACCAAGACGTTTGCCCGGTTGGAGCTGCGCGGCCCCGGCGCTTCCAGTGAAATGTTGGGGCTCCTGTTTGCCGATGGCACTCAGCATATTGACCTGGACACGTACCAGAACCACGTCGCGCCGTACTGTACCAGTGATCTGCTCTACAAAGGTGTGCTGAAAGACCGGGCACGCACGGTCTGGCGCGGCATGATTTGGGCCCATAAGGACGCCCAGAAGACCAACGCCTATCAGAAAAATGACAATCTGATCCTGAGCGATAGCGCGCGTGCCGATTCCATCCCGGGTCTGGAGATCGAAGCCAACGACCTTCGCTGCACCCACGGTGCCACGGCCGGCAAGATTGACCCGGATCATCTCTTCTACCTGATGAGCCGCGGTTTGAGCCGGAAGCAGGCGGAACACACCATCGTCGAGGGGTTCTTTGAGCCATTGCTGGCCCGTGTGCCGGTAGAGAGCATTCGTGGCCGATTAGAACGAGCGATTGTGGAGAAGTTGGGTGACGAAGTAACAGGGTGAAGCTGCGGATTGTGAGGCCGTGTGCGGTTGGAATCTCTCTGACTGCCTGACCGGTCGTGGAGGTAGCTGCCTGGTAAGGGCGCCGGCCTGCGAGCGCGGTAGAGGGAATGGGACTCTCTGGCTACCTCCTTGTCATTTCTGGCGTAAGGGAGTATACTCAGCCATCTTGCAAGGGGTGACGAAACGGTGAGTACGCTGGTCAATCATGTCGTATTGCCTGGGGTGTTGGATGTCGAGTCCATTCGGGCTGATTTCCCTATCCTTGATACCCGTGTCCACGGGAAGCCTCTGGTATATCTCGATAACGCGGCTTCGTCTCAGAAGCCGCGGCAGGTGCTGGAGGTGCTGGATCGGTACTATCGGGAGCTGAATGCGAACGTCCACCGTGGGGTTCATCACCTGAGTGAGGAATCCACCCGCCGCTATGAAGCCGCGCGGGCGCGCGTGGCGCGCTTCATCAACGCCCGCAGCGAACGGGAGATCATCTGGACCCGCAACACCACAGAGGCCATCAACCTGGTGGCCTATAGCTGGGCCCTCTCTAACCTGAAGCCAGGCGATGAAGTCCTCGTCACCGAGATGGAGCATCATTCCAACCTGGTACCGTGGCAGCTCGTGACGGCGCGCACCGGGGCAAGATTGCGCCATCTCCCTGTGGATGATCGTGGTTATCTGCGAATGGATCTATTGGGCGAATTTCTGACGGAGCGTACCCGCCTGTTCGCCTTCACGGCCATGTCCAACGTGCTGGGCACCATCAACCCTGTGGATGAGCTGGTGGCTGCGGCCCACAGTGTGGGCGCGTTAGCGTTGGTGGATGGGGCACAGAGCGTACCGCATCTGCCGGTGGATGTGCAGGCGCTCAACTGCGACTTCCTGGCCTTCTCCGGGCACAAGATGTGTGGCCCGACCGGCATTGGCGTGTTGTACGGGCGGCGGGAGCTGCTAGAGGAGATGCCACCCTTCATGGGTGGAGGTGACATGATCCGCGAGGTGCACCTGGATCACGCGCTCTGGAACCAGTTGCCCTGGAAGTTCGAGGCGGGCACGCCGGCTATCGCCCAGGCAATCGGGCTGGGTGCAGCCGTGGACTACCTGAGCAACTTGGGCATGGAGCAAGTTCACGCCCATGAGAGTGCGCTGGTACAATACGCGATGGAGCGGCTCTCGGATGTCGAGGGGCTGCGCATCCTGGGGCCGCGCCCCAACCATCGGGGTGGCGTCATCGCGTTCACCCTGGGCGACATCCATCCTCACGACATCGCCGCGGTGCTCGATGCAGAGGGGATCGCCATCCGGGCGGGGCATCACTGCGCGCAGCCGCTGCACGAGCGGTACAATCTTGTGGCGACCGCCCGTGCCAGCTTCTACCTTTACAACATGCCGCAGGAAGTCGACCGCCTGGTCGAGGGGTTGGAGCGCGTGAGGGAGATTTTCGCGATATAATTTAATAGCAGGCGCGCGGTAAAGGGAAAGCTGGTTCAGGGGCGTACAAACGCGATGAAAGCCAAACATCGTAAAACCCTGGAGGCCATCTTCGAGGACCCGGTTCGCTCCAACATTCCCTGGGCCGACATCGAAAGTTTGCTCATTGCTTGTGGTGCTGAAATCAGTAAAGGGCGCGGTTCGAGGGTACGCATCGCCCTCCACGGAGTGCGTGCAGTATTTCATCGCCCGCACCCGCGAAAAGAGGCTGATAAAGGTGCCGTGGTTTCTATGCGCCGTTTTCTGACAGAGGCAGGGGTGAAGCCATGATGCAGTACAAGGGATATTTGGCTCGTGTCCAGTTTGATGACGAGGCGAACATCTTTCATGGCGAAGTGATAAACATTCGGGATGTCATCACCTTCCAAGGGAAATCCGTAGACGAGCTTCGACAGGCCTTTCAAGACTCTGTAGAAGATTATCTCGCATTTTGTGCCGAACGAGGAGAAGATCCCAACTCACCTTTTTCTGGTTGGTTTACGGTCCATCTTTCACCAGAACAGTATCGCAAGGTGATTCTGGCTGCCGAACAGGCTGGTGAGGATGTAGACAAGTGGGTCGCAGAAGCGCTTGATCGTGCGGCAGGAATCAGTATTCGCGAGCCCGTTCGCACTTAACACATGATCACGTTCATCTGTTGAGGTGGCATTGACTTCATGGACGACCTGTATCGCCTGGAGATCCTTGAGCATTATCGCCATCCCCTAAATTTCGGGCGGCTTGAGGATCCCGACATCACCTATCACGATTCAAACCCGTTTTGCGGCGATGAGATCACTCTGGACCTGAAGATCCAGGATGGGCGGGTTGCCGATGTCCGTTTCTTCGGCAAGGGGTGTGCGATCAGCCGGGCCTCGGCCAGCATGATGACCGAGGCGATCAAAGGGCGCACCCTGGAGGAGCTAAAGCAGTGGTCCAAGGAGGACATCCTGGACCTGCTAGGTATTGATCTGGGACCTGTGCGCCTGAAGTGCGCGCTGCTGCCTCTCAAGGCTCTGAAGGCCGGCGTGTGGGGCTTGACCGAGTGGCCGGGAGAGTCTGACAGTCCAGAGGGTGAATCGTAAGGGCAACCCTTCCGCACCCGAAGAGTCTCCTCCGCTAACGGGGGACTCCGCAAAACCCTTCGGGTGTGATGCTTTCAAGAGTGGGAGTTGAGACATGGCCAAGTTTGTAAAGGTAGCCCGACTTAGCGAGCTGCCGCCAGGCGGTCAGTTATTGGTAACCATCAACGGGCAGTCGCTGGCCCTGTTTAACGTGGACGGCACGATATACGCCGTCGAGGATGTCTGCACACACGACGGCGGGCCGCTGGTGGAAGGAAAACTGGATGGGTATGAGATCGAGTGCCCGCGCCATGGGGCCCGCTTCGACGTGCGCACGGGCAAGGCGCTGCGCATGCCAGCATTCGAGCCGATTGACACCTATCAGGTGAAGGTTGAAGGGGAAGACATCCTGGTGGCACTGGACTGAGAGACGTTCATAGTCAGCCATGGAGCGAAGCGAGGTGGCGTTAGACGGTTCATAGTAACTACGAACATGTTAATGGGGAGGATCATCATGGCCACGGCTGAGGAGATTCGAACGGTCTTGAAGGAGAACGTCCGTGATCCCGAGCTCATGATGAACATCGTAGACCTGGGATTGGTGTACGATATTCAGGTTGATGAGCAAGAGAAGGCAGCCATCATTGACATGACGCTGACCAGCCCGGGTTGCCCGATTGGACCTTATCTCATTCGGGATGTGGAATATTACGTTCATCAAGCATTTCCAGAATTAGACGAGGTGCGGGTGAACATCGTGTGGACACCGATGTGGAGCCCGGACATGATGAGTGAGGAAGCCAGGGAACAATTTGGGTTCTATTGAAGCAGGCGCTCCGCAAGTGACAGTGCGCAAGTTTGATACAGAGAAGGGAGCGTATCGGTGTTCCAATCAAAAGATGAGGTATCTCGGGCTTTAGCCGAGCAGCGTTACATCGCCACGGACGAGATTGCGACCACGCTGTTCCTGGCCGAGCGGCTGTACAAGCCGGTGCTGGTCGAAGGGCCGGCCGGCGTGGGCAAGACGGAGTTGGGCAAGGCCTGGGCCGCCGCCACCCGGCGCGAGCTGATCCGCCTGCAATGCTACGAGGGCCTGGACGAGACTAAGGCCCTCTACGAATGGGAGTACGCCAAGCAGCTCCTCTACACCCAACTGCTGCGGGACAAGCTCCACGACCTCCTGGCCGGCGCCAACACCCTGGCCGAGGCAGCCGATCACCTGGCGCGTGAGGAAGACGTCTTCTTCTCTGAGCGTTTCCTGCTCCCCCGCCCGCTGCTGCGGGCCATCCGCTCTGAGCGACCGGTGGTATTGCTGATTGATGAAGTTGATCGTTGTGTTGCCGAAGGCACATTGATAATGACACCTGACGGTCCGGTGCCAGTTGAAAAATTGCAGCCGGGAGATTCTTTGATTGGTTTTGACCCTGCCACCTTCAGCCGAACGACGGTTACCTTGCAAAAGGTTCACTGCCAACAGGCGGCAACAATCCTGCAAATCATCGTTGGCGGGCGGTTACTGTTGGTCACACCGGAGCACCGTTTCGTCCGATTCACCGAAGACGGGCAACACCAGGTGGTTCAAGCCTGCACCTTGCGGGTCGGAGACTTGCTCCCACTCGACCGTGCTAATCGCCAACTCTCACTTGGTCGGATTATCTCGACTACCGTCGTGGAAGAACTGACCCGGGTTTACGATCTGACCGTCAGTGGCCCCGCTTATTTCGTTGCCAACGGCATCGTGACCCACAACTCGGATACCGAGTTCGAGGCTTTCCTGCTGGAGGTGCTGAGCGACTTCCAGGTGAGCGTGCCTGAACTGGGCACCCTGCGAGCGAAGCACATGCCCCTGGTGGTGCTCACCTCTAACAACACCCGCGAGCTAAGTGAGGCCCTCAAACGGCGCTGTCTCTACCTCTACCTGGACTATCCCAGCCTGGAGGCGGAACTGCGCATCGTGCGGCTGAAGGTGCCCGATCTGGCCCCCCAGGTTGCCCGACAGGCCGTCGAGATGGTTCACCGCCTGCGCCAGCTTGACCTCAAAAAGCACCCCAGCATCTCCGAAACCCTCGATTGGGCCCACGCCCTGGTGATGCTCAACGCCAGCCACATTGACCCCGTCACGCTCAACAACACCCTCACGATCCTGCTCAAACATGAGCACGACATCTTGCGCGCCCGCCAGGCGTTGAGCGGCCCAGACATCCCTAGGCGGGGCATGGACGGCTTCGAGAGGCCCCCGCGCAGGCGAGGGACGAGGGATGGGGGATGGGGTGATGAGGGATGAGACGATAAGGGACCCCCGTTACCCTGTTCCTTGTTGCCTCGTTACCCCGCTCTGGAGTTTTGCCCATGAGCATGGAAGAGCGTTTGATCGAGTTCGTCGCCGGGCTGCGGGCGGCGGGTGTCCGCATCTCCGTGGCCGAGAGCGCCGATAGCTTCCGGGCGGTGGAGGCGGTCGGCGTGACGGATCGGGACACCTTCCGCGCGGCACTGCGCGCGACGTTGATCAAGGAGCCGGCCGACGTGCCCGTGTTCGACCGGCTGTTCCCGCTGTACTTCGGCCTGGACGCGCCGCCCATGCTGCCCGCGCTGGAGGGGATGAGCCCGGAGCAGCAGCGCCAGCTCATGGAGGCACTGCGTTCGCTGCCGCAACAACTGGCCGAGTTGCTGCGGCGGCTGCTACGAGGTGAGCGGCTGAGCCCACAGGAGATGGCCGATCTTCGGGCTCGCCTGCAATCGGGTGGGCAAAATGGCCACGGCCAACCTATTCCAGATCAACAGGAGATGATGAACCGGCTCTTCCAGACGCTGATGAGCCGGCTGGCCCAACTGCTCACCTGGCTGCTCTCCGGGCAAGGGCCTTCCCAGGAGGAGCTGCAACAGATTGGCCAGGAAGTGGGGCTATCACGGGCCACCCACCCCTACCAGCAGGAGTGGCTGACCCGCCGCATGTTGCGAGCGATGGGGATGGAGCAGTTGGCCGAGCTGTTGAGGAAGCTGTTACAGCAACTGGCCGAGGCCGGTATGGATCAGGAATCGTTGCAGCAACTGGCCGCGGCGATTCAAGCCAACGCCGAGGCCCTGGGGGAGCAGGTGAACCAGTTCGTGGGGGCCACGATCGCCCGGCAGGCGGCTGAACAGACACCGCCGCCCGTCCGCCTCTCCGATCTGATGCAGCGCCCTTTCCAGTCCCTCAGCCCGCAGGAGGCGGATGAGCTGCGCAATCAGGTACGACGGCTGGCCGCGCGGTTGCGCAGCCGGGCCTCTCTACGCCATCGTCGGGGCAAGACGGGTCTCCTGGACCCTAAGGCGACCATCCGCACCAACCTGCGCTACGGCGGCGTGCCGATGGAAGTACGCCATCGCCGTCGCCACCTCAAGCCGAAGCTAGTGCTCATCTGTGATGTCTCCACCTCCATGCGCCCCATCGTCGAATTCTTGTTGCGTTTGATTTATGAGCTGCAAGACCAGGTGGCGCGGGCGCGCAGCTTCGCCTTCATTGACGACATCGAGGAGATCACGCAGGACTTCGCCGAATACCGGCCGGAGGTCGCGATCAAGCAGGTACTGGAGCGGATGCCGCCCGGCTACTACAACACCGACCTGGGGTTCTCTCTGCACCATTTCTGCCAGGACTTTCTGGACGCCGTGGATCATCGGACGACGGTAATCGTGGTGGGCGATGGGCGTAACAACTTCAACCCGCCCCGCCTGGACGCGTTCGAGACCATCCGCCGGCGGGCACGCCGGGTGTTGTGGTTCAACCCGGAGCCGCCCATGCTGTGGGGCACCGGCGACAGCGACATGTACGAGTATCTGCCCCTTTGCGATGCGATCCACGAGGTGGGAAACCTGGCGCAACTGGCCGATGCGGTGGACCGGCTACTGGCGAGCTAGTCAGTAAACCCGAAGGGTATCCCCCGCTAGCGCGGGACCTCGTGAGACCTTTCGGGTTTGAGCCTTCTCTACCTGCGCGGCGAGTGCACTTTGAACCCCTCTAGCGGCATGACAGAAGTGAAAGCGAATCACCTATGTATTGTGCCTCCCTAGCGGGTGGATGATGATGGGCCGCCGTGAGTCGAGTATTCCTGCCAGCAGATGCCGGGCCCCTGCTCAAAGTCGCCGTTACACAGCGGGCCGGCAGGCGCCCGCGTGATCCAGCGCACCACGTCGCGGCGGTTGCCGGCCTGATCATACAGCTCGGCCCCGATCATGAAGCGCTGACCGGCCGGCACCCCCGCCATGTCCCATCGCACCTCGTAGGGCGGGGCGGTGTCCTCGAAGATCAGCCGCCACTGCCCTGTGCCATAGTTAGTGTGTTCAAAGAGAGTCGCCTCATAGATGTCGTACCTATTCATGGTTTTCCTCCTGCTGCAAGTGTATGGTACAATTTGAAAGGTCGGCGATCTCTACGTCTAATATTAACGCTGGAATAAGGAGCAGGAATGCCGGTGGCTACACAAACGGTAACGCTCGAGCTACCCGAACCACTGTTTCGCTCTGCTCACCGCATTGCTGAAGCGACTCAGCAATCCCTGGAGACTGTGCTGAAAGACAGTCTCGCCCATGCACTGCCGCCGCTTGACGATGTGCCGCCAGATGAAGCCGTTGAGCTGGCAGCCTTGGCATTGTTGGATGATGGAGCCCTCTGGCGAGAGGCCCGAGCAACACTGTCTGCGGAGGAGCAGAAAGTGTTGCGGGAGCTGCTGGACCGACAGGAAGCCGGTCAGCTATCCGCTGTTGACGAAGAGCGTCTGCAGGCGCTGTTGGATGCCTACGGTCGGTTGACAGTACGTAAGGCTCACGCCTGGCTGCTCCTGGCACGGCGGGGGTATCAGGTGCCTCCACAGCAGCAGCCGGAGTAGTCCGTCGTGGCCCGGTCCACCATCGCCAAGGCATTGCAGGAGAGGATCGCTGCCGAGGCCGGATACCGCTGTGGCTATTGCCTGACGCCGCAGTCGTTCACAGCAATGCCCATGCACGTGGAGCATATCATTCCACTGGCTGCTGGCGGGGCTTCCACCGAGGGCAACCTCTGGTTGGCCTGTCCACTATGCAATGGTTACAAGGGTGTCCAGACTCACGGTCTTGATCCAGTGACGGGCGAACGCGTAGCGCTCTTCAACCCACGTCGGCAGGTCTGGCACGAGCATTTTGCGTGCTCGTCGCCGCTGGGTTGCCGTTGGCTGGCACCCACCGGCCAATTGAACGAGTGTGCAACCGAGCCGCTACTCTTGCCTACCCGCTGCTCTCACCTCCTCCAGCCGCACCCCTGCGTACCCCCTCCGGATAGCGCTCAACCGCCAAGCGAAGGCCACATTGGGATCGCCGTCGCGTGCCTTCACCACGAAGTAGTTCCGGCCTACCTCTGCCACGTACAGGCTCACATCCCCGTAGGGCGTGACGTGCACCAGGTAGTCGCCTTCGATGGTCTCCAGGAAGATAGGGTCCACTTCCACGCGGGCGATGCCGTCCTGCAGGCGGGCCGGGCCTTCGTCGAAGAAGCAGACTTCGGGGAATTCGGCTGTGTAGAGTTTGCGCTGGCCGAACTCTCCAGCCTTAATCACAGCGGACTTTGAGCCAGCAGCAAGAACGTTGCCATTTACATCCACGCGAAAGATAGGTGAGTCCGCCTTCATAATTCCAAATGGCCAGTGGCCAGTCCCAGCAGGCAGTGCTGAAGAGGGCGGCTACCATCAGCAGGGTGAAAAGGACGTTGCCAGGGGTGGGAAGAAAGACGCGCCAGGCTCTCGAGCTTGGCCATCGAAATTCTGGATACCACAGGTGAAAACGTATCTCCTTGTGCTTCATTGCTTGAGGACCAGGGTGTTGCCATGCTGGCTCTGCTGCTCGCCGATCTGCTGGCCGATGTGATCATCCAGCAAGGTGTTGCCACAACAGCCTCTCCCACCCCAACTCGCACACTCGTCGCCCAATGAAAGCCTATCTGGACACCATGATCTTAACCCTCTTCCTCTAACGTCACGCCATGAGCGGTTTTGTCATCCGCCCACATCAGCGCCGGCCCCGCCGCCTCCCGACCATCCACCTGCCAGGCGATGGCCTCCCCCGCCCGGAAGCCGGGCGTGCGACCATCCTCGTCCGCGCCGTAGAGGAGCATCAGCGGGAAGGTCCCTTCCCCGACCACCGCCGCACAGCCGGCCACCTCCCCCGCGCACCCGCCGGCGCCGGCCAGGTCGAAGCGCGGCTCCCCGGCCGGGACCGCCGGCCGACGCGAAACGGTGGGTGTCATTCATCCAATCGGGCGGCCGGGGCGGGTCGCGCCTTTCCGGCAGCAGCCCCGC